>JABZHH010000100.1:0-671 GCA_015258925.1 Atopobium sp.
GAAGCAAGGTCACTTGTGGTGTATCCAAGTTTTGCAGCGTCTGCAACAAGAGCAGCCTCAGTAGGCTCACCCTTTGCAACCTGCTCCGCATCGTCCCAGGTAGCATCTGAGCACAGTGCCATGGTACGTACATGTGCATCAAGATTTTCTGTCTCATGACGAACAACAGTCATCTTGTTTTGGGTCAGAGTACCAGTCTTATCGGAGCAAATTACCTGAGTACAACCAAGAGTCTCAACTGCGGTAAGTCGGCGAACAATAGCGTGACGCTCACTCATTCTGGTAACGCCCATAGAAAGAACGATGGTAACAACAGCAACAAGACCCTCTGGAATTGCAGCTACTGCAAGAGAAACTGCAACCATAAACGTGCTTAGGACAAGGTCAAAGTTGCCAAGCATCTCGACACCGTGCTTAATAAATCCTGTTGCAAAGACAAGCAGCGAGATGACAACAACAAGAATGGTAAGTGTGTGGGAAAGCTTATCAAGCGCAATCTGAAGTGGAGTCTGTCCTTCTTCTGCCTGAGAAATTGCATCTGCAATCTTGCCCATCTCGGTGTCCATGCCTGTTGCAACAACAACTACACGACCGCGGCCATAGACCACAATAGATCCGGAGTAACACATATTCTTTCGGTCACCCAAAGGAATGTCATCGGTGTCTTCAGC
>JABZHH010000101.1:0-650 GCA_015258925.1 Atopobium sp.
AAAAAATCTGTGGCCCAAATACAGATTCTTTGCACTTTTTAGGCGGGCTTTTCATGACATAATTTTTGAATCCAGGATTGATTGTCATAAGCGTTTCCATGGAGCCTGATTTCATCGCCATGTCTGAATGATTTGCCGGAAAAGTGCATCAAGTCTGAGCTATTTGCCGGTTTTTCTCACCATGTCTGAGTAAATTTACTCAGACATGATGCGCTTTTCAGGCTCGATGAGCGCAAACCTTCACATCCCCGTCTGGCGAGAAACCCTGTGCACTCGCAGCGGCGCTTCGCGCGCTTGACCTGTAAGTTTATCCGCACACGACGCTGTTGTCGTACAAAAAACCGGTGTCCACCTGCGTGAACACCGGTCTGACCTGCATGTTATGTGGAGCTTCCAGCGCACACCCGCGCCCGCGCACTCGCTTGCACCCGCACGCGCGGCGTACTCGCAAGCTGCACTTACGCGAAGCGCTCGACGCCGTCCTTGGAGACGCGCGCAAAGAATAGCGGTTCCAGCTCGGGAGCGCTCTCGCCAAAGACCAGAGCCTCACGGAAGATGCGCTCGCCCTCGTCGAGACGGCTTTCGTCGCCGGTCAGAAGCGTTGCAATAACATCGCCCTTCTCGACATAATCGCCGGTCTTGCGCTCAAG
>JABZHH010000102.1:0-641 GCA_015258925.1 Atopobium sp.
CTTCTTTTTTATGCGTCTGAGTGTTATAGACAAGCATGCATACTCCTCGCAACCATTGTGTATTGGTGTAAGTATAAACGGTTTATGGAAAACCTTTAAGTTCCATACCGCACTAATCAAGATTCAATTTTGTTACCGTTCACGGATTAGTACTGGATTGTTTTTTTTGTTGTATTAAACTTATCGGACAAAATTTAAAGAATTTATATTTGAATCAAAACTGCAAAGAACTAGAAGGCAAAAAAATCTTGCTCTTAATAACTTCAGAAGGTGATTCGAATGAGTAAGTTTTTTAACATTATCCGCTACTGTATATCTACCATTCTGGATAAAGGCAGTCTTGCGATTTTTCTCTTTCTGTCATTCTTTGTCACAGCGCTTACTGTTATTCAACCGCTTCTTGTTGGATTTGTGATTAATCTATTTATTGCAGGAACAACTTGGAGTGAAATACTTTTCTATTGCGCCGTGGTTGCCGCACTAGGAATCCTTATTGCCGGCTGTTCCTATCTTGCTAAAACACGCTATTGTCAGTTACAAATTGATTCTTCGTTTACTATTGAGCGACAGCTGATTGACAAGATACAACATGCAGATTCATCGTTTTTCTCCTCATATGATTCTGGACATTACCGCCAGAC
>JABZHH010000103.1:0-640 GCA_015258925.1 Atopobium sp.
TCTTGGGAAGGATCTGAGAAGTGTTGGTGGCACTTCGATGACAGTGGCGCACTCGAAGCCGATAAGTGGCTTCAATACAACGGAAGCTGGTACTTACTAGGCTCTGACGGTCGTATGGCTACGGGTTGGGCTGAGCGTGACGGTAAGAAATATTACCTCGATGAAACCGGTCGAATGATTACCGGCTGGCTTAAGCTTGATGATGACTGGTACTACTTACGCTCTGACGGGTCGAGAACTGAAGATTGTCTTTATGGAGTTGGAGCAGACAATATCTGTGCTTTCGATAAGGAAGGAAGGCTTCTTACAGGAGACATTACAGTCACAACTAACAACGATGGATACATCGCTGGAATTAAGTAATATTTACCCCTCTCGCTTCGGTGAGAGGGGTATTTTTTATGGGTAAATACTCCACTTTCATTTTTACGCGCCTTAAAACGGCTTACAACAAGCCGTTTAACTGGTCATTTGTAACAATGAATTTGACCGCTTTAATCGTTGGATTGTTTCAATCTGATTAACAGTAGCGATTACTCCTCAATTCCCTTCATTTGAATATATCGAGGTAAACACCTATCTAAATAGTTAAAACTTTTATTCGAACAGGTATTCTACTTTTACAGTAGCCATACAGTTT
>JABZHH010000104.1:0-381 GCA_015258925.1 Atopobium sp.
GATCCTCGACGCCTCCAACGGCCTCGGTGCCGCCGTGAAGCGCCGTGAGGACATGCACAAGATGGCTGAGTCCAACCGCGCCTTCGCGCACTACCGCTGGTGATTTAAAGACGAGGCCTGGGCAACCGGGCCTCGTCTCACGCAGCAAGAACACCCATTACTTCGAACGAAGGAACCACACTCGTGGCACTAGAGGTGCTGACGGATCTCAACAAGGTCCGCAACATTGGCATCATGGCTCACATCGATGCCGGCAAGACGACCGTGACGGAACGAATCCTGTTCTACACGGGCATCAACTACAAGATCGGCGAGACGCACGATGGCGCCTCGACGACCGACTGGATGGAACAGGAAAAGGAACGCGGCATCACGATTACG
>JABZHH010000104.1:391-631 GCA_015258925.1 Atopobium sp.
CCGCCGTCACCTCTTTCTGGAACGGTAACCAGATCAACATCATTGACACCCCCGGTCACGTTGACTTCACCGTTGAGGTTGAGCGCTCGCTGCGCGTCCTCGACGGCGCCGTCGCCGTGTTCGACGGCAAGGAGGGCGTTGAGCCCCAGTCCGAGACCGTGTGGCGTCAGGCCGACAAGTACGACGTCCCGCGTATCTGCTTCATCAACAAGATGGACAAGATGGGCGCCGACTTCTACT
>JABZHH010000105.1:0-628 GCA_015258925.1 Atopobium sp.
GTGAATAGCCAGGCGAGCCAGTAAAATCCACGGGTCATCTGCCCCGCGAGGCGGGTCTAGCTTGCGGTACTGGTCCATAAGGTTGTCGAGGGCTTCCTCGTCCTCAAGTTTTGCGTATGCGAGCGCAAGCGTAAAACGAGCATCGGCCGCGTCCGCAGCGTCAAGCTCCAGGAGTTTCTCGCCATATGCGATGGCATCTTTGTTTCGGCCGCAGATAAGCGCACGAGAAGAAAGCGTTGCCAACCAGCGCTTATAGGGGTTGATGGCCAGGCGCTGGGCAAGTTCTGCCTGCTCGGCGGGAAGCCCCTGCGAGGACTCTTGCGCCTTCTGGTAACACGCGGCTTCTACCTGGGGAAGTTTCTCCACAAGGAACTGGTAGTAGGCGTCAAAAAGCCTGCTATTTGATGCGTGGAGCATGCGCTGGGCATCAAAACAGTTGGGGTCCAGCTGAATGGCCTGATTGAGGAGGCGTTTTCCCTGGTCGATAAGGGCCTGCGCCTGAGATTCTTCGACAAACGGCAGGCGATAATCAACAACCTCGGCCGCTTGCGCAACTAGATTGAACGCGCGGTCTTCGTCGGTTTGAGGGAGGGAATTGCGGTCGTTGGAGAATCGCCAGTTGAAGTCC
>JABZHH010000106.1:0-609 GCA_015258925.1 Atopobium sp.
CTTCAGGCACTCTGGGAAGCCCATTCCAAGTGCTAAATGGCAGCTAGCATTCTCGTCATACAGGGTATCGTAGAACAAAATGCCGCTCTGGCGAATAGGCGTGTTCTTAGAGATAAGAGCACATTCTCCCAGGTACTTACCGCCCTTTTGAGAAACAATAGAAGTCAGAACGTCTTTGCCCTGCTCAGCGCCGTAGTCAACAACCTCGCCGTCTTTGAAGGTAAACCAGAAGTTTTTAACAATCTGGCCGGCATGAATCAGAGGCAACGCAGAGTGAACAGTGCCGTTTACCTTGCGATAGTTTGGAGTTGTAAAGACTTCCTCGGTAGGAATGTTAGGGAAGAACAACGTTCCATCCTGCGTCTTTCCAGCGCCGCCCTCCCAAAGATGTCCTGGATTCATACAAATAGTCAGATTAGTTCCGTTTGAAGACTCATAACGAAGCTCTTCAAACTGATGAGAATTCATGAAGCGCTTGGTCTTCTCAAATGTTGCGTTATGGGTTTCCCAGGCACTCTGGGGGTCTTCTCCGCTTGCATGAGCAACGTCCAAAATTGCAATCCAAAGCCTGTAGATTGCCTCAGCCTCAGAAAGCTCTGGGAAAATTAC
>JABZHH010000107.1:0-596 GCA_015258925.1 Atopobium sp.
CAAGGATTCCCCTGCATATTCGATAGGATTTTTGTAGTTTGGAATTTTAGCAATAAATTGATCTGCGACGTCAAAAATAGTTTTTGAACTTTTTTGAACAATTCCCTTTGCTTTCACGTGCTCATTTCCCGAGTGAGGAATTGTGGTAAGCGCCACATGTGGGTTTGCTTTTATCTCTTTGATTTTGTCATTCTCTTTAAAAGACGAGAAGTAAAGTACGTTTTCTTCTGGGTCAAAATAAAAATTTACAATCCTCACATTTGGGACATTATTTACAGATGTTGCTAAGGCAATCTCGGTTTGCTCAGACATAATCTTTAAAAACTCTGCTTTTGTGCTCATTTGAGAAGATTACCTCTCTTTGAAACTGAAATTACAGCGACTGAATAATGAACTGCCCCCATTTCTTGGACATAAGAAATGGGGGGGCAGTTCATATGCGGGTGATTATGATTCTGTAGCGTGTTAGCGTCGGCTTTTAGGCCTGTCGCACAAAATAGCGCAGCTTTGGTAGGTTCTGCCGAAGAATCGACATGTTTCTAATCAAAATAGCCAGGCAGCTAGGCGGTCACGCTGCCTGATATGCATCTCTATGC
>JABZHH010000108.1:0-595 GCA_015258925.1 Atopobium sp.
ATCGGAGCGCCTCCAGGATATGTAGGCTATGATGAGGGTGGTCAGTTGACTGAGGCTGTACGCCGTAAACCTTACTCAGTGGTTCTCTTTGATGAGATTGAGAAGGCACATCCTGACGTATTCAACATCCTTCTGCAGGTGTTGGACGATGGTCATCTGACAGACAATAAGGGACGAACAGTGAACTTCAAGAATACGATTATCATCATGACGTCTAATCTTGGTTCACAATACATCCAGCAACAGTTTGAACATCTTAACGATACTAACCGTGAGGAGGTAATCGACAAGGCAAAAGTTGCGGTAATGGATATGTTGAAGAAGACGATTCGTCCTGAGTTCCTCAACCGTATCGACGAGACTATCATGTTCTTGCCATTGACAAAAGAGCAGATTGGTGATGTTGTTCGTCTACAGTTGGAGAGAGTTAAGGATATGTTAGAGCCACAGGGTATTGAACTTCAGTGGACCGACCCAGCCATCAACTATCTTTCAGATGTTGGTTACGACCCAGAGTTCGGTGCACGTCCTGTCAAGCGAGCTATCCAACGTTACGTATTGAACGACCTCAGCAAATCATTGCTTGCAGGTACTG
>JABZHH010000109.1:0-344 GCA_015258925.1 Atopobium sp.
GCATAAAAGGTTAAATTAACCTTCGATTTCTGTTACTACGCCAGCGCCTACTGTATGGCCACCTTCGCGGATCGCGAAACGAAGACCTTCTTCAATAGCGATTGGAGTAATCAATTCGATTTCCATTGTTACGTTATCGCCAGGCATACACATTTCTACACCTTCAGGAAGGTTTACAACACCTGTTACGTCTGTTGTACGGAAGTAGAATTGTGGACGGTAGTTGGAGAAGAATGGAGTATGACGGCCACCTTCTTCTTTAGTCAAAACGTATACTTCTGCTTTGAATTTTGTGTGTGGGTTGATGGAACCTGGTTTAGCCAATACTTGACCACGTTCGATGT
>JABZHH010000109.1:354-595 GCA_015258925.1 Atopobium sp.
CTACAACTTCTACTGTGTCGCCTACATTTACTTGACCACGTTCAACACGGCCAGTTGCTACTGTACCACGACCAGTGATTGTGAATACGTCTTCCACAGGCATCAAGAAAGGTTTGTCAGTATCACGAACTGGTGTTGGGATGTAGGAATCTACAGCTGCCATCAATTCGTCGATTTTAGCTACATATTGAGCGTCGCCTTCCAAAGCTTTCAAAGCGGAACCTACAATGATAGGTACTTC
>JABZHH010000010.1:0-36776 GCA_015258925.1 Atopobium sp.
GTAATTGATCCTTCCGGTGACCTTTATAAATGCTGGGACTTAATAGGAGATACAACTGAAAAAATCGGAACAATATTTGATTCAATACAACTAAATCACAACCACTGTAAATGGCTTTTATATAATCCATATAAGGAAAGATGCATTAATTGTAAGGTCCTTCCTATGTGTAATGGTGGTTGTCCAAATCAATTTAACCAGACAGGTCAACTTGGTTGTTGTACAAGTCTTTATAATCTCGATAAAAAGTTAAAACTAATCTCATACGCATTAAATAATGATAGAGGTGATTCGAATGAGTAAGTTTTTTAACATTATCCGCTACTGTATATCTACCATTCTGAATAAAGGCAGTCTTGCGATTTTTCTCTTTCTGTCATTCTTTGTCACAGCGCTTATGGTGATCCAGCCGCTTCTTGTTGGATTTGTAATTAATCTTTTTATTGCAGGAACAACTTGGAATGAAATACTTTTCTATTGCGCTGTAGTTGCCGCACTAGGAATCCTTATTGCCGGCTGTTCCTATCTTGCTAAAACGCGCTATTGTCAATTGCAGATTGATTCTGCGTTTACTATTGAGCGACAGCTAATTGACAAGATTCAACATGCAGATTCATCGTTTTTCTCGTCATATGATTCTGGACATTACCGCCAGACAGTAAATAACGACGCTAATGACGTTTCAATGTTTATACTTACACAATGTGTGAGCTTTGCAACAACTGTGGTCTCCGTCATAGGCACGCTTGCGATTATTTTATATTTGAACCCATTAACCGCTCTTGTAACAGCTGTTCTACTATTGGTGAGCTTTATTATCTATAAGCAAATCCAAGCTTCGGCCTATAAAAGATACAAAGAATCTAAAGAGCTACGGTCCCAGTATGGATCGATTGAACTCTCGCAGTTCACTGATGTAGATTTTATCAGGCGTCATTCTCTCTTTGAGCGTTTCTTTAATCAGCACTATGCCGTCAATCAAAAGCTTCGTAGTGCCATTCATGAGCAGTACAAGCTTGAGTTTGGCGTACAAGAATTAAACAATGCTGTGATTGCCGTATTCCAAGCCATTGTCTTTATTACCTGTGCATATCAAATTTTCCTTGGAGCACTGCAGCCTGGCTATATTGCAACAATCTCAAGCTATTTTGTATCGCTTTTAGGTTCTATTACGCTTCTCATGGAATTTGGTATGGCTTATCAGAGCATTACGGTAAGTCTTAATCGAATTGAACAGATTCTAGATTTACCTCAAGAATCCGTTGGTAGCATCATCCCATCAGACGATGTCAATCAAATTACCTGCACAAACGTGTCATTCTCTTATCCACATGCAAATAAAGTACTGATGAACAACTTGTCTTGTAGTTTTACAAAAGGAAATATATATGCCATTACCGGTGGAAACGGTACAGGCAAATCAACATTTCTGAAGCTCATTAACGGAGAGTGGTCTTCTCACCTGTCAGGCAATATTGCCATTAATGAGGATTTGCTAGCTCAAATTAATCAGTATGAACTTCGAAAAAATACGCTTGGATTTACCGAGCAAGAGCCAAGCATTGTTGACGATACGGTAAGAAATAATCTGACACTGCTGTGCAAAAACCAACCAACAGATGAAGAGATAATCAACTATATCAAGCTATTCAACCTGGAAAAATTGCTGCTTGGTGACGATCAAAATCTTGACGTTCGCCTGGGTGAAAGAAGCTCTGCTATCTCTGGTGGAGAAAAGCAAAAGATTGCAATTATCCGCATGATGCTTATGAATCCAAGTGTTATGTTGCTTGACGAGCCAACTTCTGCGTTAGATCAAAAAAGTGTTGATGTCCTTCTTACTCTTCTAAAGAAGGTCAAGCAAGACCACATAATACTGCTCATATCTCATGATCCTAAAGTGGTGGAGGCAGCCGACCATATCGTAGAGCTGTAATTTATTGTGCGATACGCCCCAGCAGCACAACTGCCCAGGCAGCAATACCTTCTTGATTGCCTACAAAGCCAAGGCCTTCGGTGGTGGTTGCTTTTACACCAACTTTATCTGGCGAGACACCCATGGCCTCAGCCATGCGGTTTCTCATAGCATCGCGATGAGGGAGCAACTTAGGCGCCTGAGCTGCAACGGTGCAATCACAATCCAGAAGCTCAAAGCCCTCATTACGAACAAGCTGCATAACATGGGACAGGAGCACCATAGAATCAGCACCCTCATAAGCAGGGTCTGTATCGGGGAAAAGCTGGCCGATGTCGCCGGCGCGCATAGCTCCTAGCAGGGCATCCATAAGCGCATGAGCTAAAACATCGGCATCGGAGTGGCCGAGAAGACCTTTGGTGTGCTCAATTTTGACGCCACCCAAGATAAGATCTCTGCCCTCTACCAGGCGATGAACATCGTATCCATGGCCAATTTTAAGCTCTGGTATGCTCACTCTACAGCCCCACTTCCGGTTGCGCCTTCTACCAGGCGACGGCTGAGCGTAGCCTCAACGATTGCAAGGTCAGACGGGTACGTAACTTTCACGTTTTCTCGTTGCGACTCAACGCACAGCACCGTAAGACCAAGTCGCTCAACTAACGACGAGTCATCGGTTCCCTGGTAACCCTCCTGACGGGCTACCTCGTGAGCTTCAAGGAGTGTGCGCGTCTTGAACACCTGAGGAGTCTGAGCAGCCCAGAAAGTAGAGCGATCAGGTGTATCTACAATGGTTGCACCATCTACGCGCTTCAATGTATCAGTTGCACGGTGAGCCAAAATTGCTCCCGCAATCTTAGGAGACTTGCGAACTGTACCAATGACCTGCTCAATAGTCTCTACCTCAATGAGCGGACGAACCGCATCATGAACAGAAACAAAATCATATCCGGCAGGCACTACCTGGAGCGCATTGTAAACCGATTCCTGTCTGGTGGCACCAGACGTTGCAAAGTGAACAGGCTTGTGGAGTACAAGCTTGCCCAAAACACCCTCTTGAACTGCAGCGCGTTTCTCGTCAGAGCAAGCAATCACAATGTGAGCCACGCTTGGCGCATGATCAAACGCAAGGATTGACCAGCTCATCAGCGGAAGACCGCAGACAGAAATAAACTGCTTACCGTCGGGATATCCAAAGCGCTCGCCAATGCCACCGGCCACAATGACGGCAACGGTATCGGCTTTTGCTCCATGTGTAGAAAGGCGAGAAGGACGTGGCTTTGACACGACCTTTGCACAGGTGCTGCTTGCAGCCATTATTCCGACTTACCCCACATTCTGCGGAGACTGTTAGCAAGTGCACCGGGGTTCTCGACACCCAGAGATTTGAGGCTTGATGTATCGTTTTCTGCAACGTGAAGCAGCTGCTGCAGGTTGTCGTAGGCGTCAACAATTCTGGCCGCAATCTCATCGTTGACCACGTGAACGCGGGAAAGCGTGCGCAGGCCCAGAGGCTCCATGGACGCATCTTCTCCGCGGCCATCGGAGTAGCCAAGAATCTGGCCAACGCTTTCTGCGGAGCGGAGCTCGGTGTTGGCCGTCTCGTGGAAGCGGCGGCGAATAGCACGCGCTTCTTCAGCGGAAGAATCTACAGCGTAGTCGCGAATCATCAGGTTGTAAGCCTCGTCGATACCGCCCAAATATTCCTCACGCTGCATAGCGGTGGTTTTTCCCTCGCTACCTAGCTCCAAAAGACAAGAATCAAGCTGGTCAGCGGCACTCAAAAGCACCTCAAACAGGTAGAAGATGCCTGCTACATCGCCTAGGGTGACATAGTTATCAAGCTCAAGAGCAGTCAGGCGCAGAAGCGCACGATCAAGCTGCTGGCGTGTATTTTGCATAGCAACCGAGAGCTGATTGACGGTAGACATAATGGCTGGTACTGACTTCAGCGGAATAACGTGACCATCAACGTAGACCGTAATCAACGAACGGCGAGAAGACACAGCGATCACAATTGCTCTGGTGAGCAAGCTCATGCGAGCGGCAGTACGGTGACGAGTACCTGTTTCTGCAGTTGGAAGCGTTGCATCAGGATTGAGGTGGGAGTTGGCGCGCAGAATTCTGGTAAGGTCTTTATCCACCACTACGGCGCCATCCATTTTGCAGAGCTCAAACAGTCGGTTTGCCGTGAAGGAAACATCAAGTTTGAAACCATCTCCGCCCACAGCAAGGACGTTTTCTGTATCTCCCACACAAATGAGGGCACCAAGACGACCCGCAATAATCATGTCCAGTGCAACGCGAAGCGCTGTACCAGGGGCAGTCATCTTTAGAGCTGTGGCAATGCGGTCCTCGTTTTCTGTTGCGCTTGGATCAAGTTGCGTTGGCTCCATGGCTCTCCCTCAATTACTTGCAGCTTACAGGCTGCATTTTGCGTTCTGGTACGTTTATGGTTTCAATTTGTTTCAACATTTCAAGTATACGGTTTTGTTGCCGGCGCGTGTAGTGACGGTTTGGAGAAGACGGGTTTCTCGCCGGGCGACTGGGTGAGCTGCTCGACGGGTTTCTCGACAAGAGAACTGTGCGTTTTAGCTGCGATACAAAAAGACCCGAGGCAGAACCTCGGGTCGGAGTGTCTTACTCGGCGGAGGACATCAGGTCGGACGAGCCGCCTGCGCTACCCTGTGGCAGCGAGGACGGTCCCATGCTGACATCCATCTGGTCAAGCTGCGCCATGGTCTCTTTCTTGCGAGGTTCAGGAATGACGCCCGTGGTCTTGGTGAACACAAGCTTTTTGCCCTCAGCGTCAACATCAACAGCAACAATGTCGCCTGCGGTCCACTGACCAGAAAGAAGCTCCTCAGACAGTGGGTCTTCAATCATCGACTGAATGGTGCGGCGCAGCGGACGAGCGCCGTAGACAGGATCGGTGCCGTCTTTGGCAATCAGGTCCTTTGCAGCCTCGGTGAGCTCAATGGACATGCCGTTGGCAATCAGGCGATCGCGCAGCTCAAGAACCATAAGGTCAACAATGCCACGAAGCTGCTCGGTAGAGAGTGACTTGAAGACAACAATCTCGTCCACGCGGTTCAAGAACTCTGGACGGAATCCACGCTTGAGCTCGGACATAACGCGGCTGGTAATCTCTTTGTCGGAGAGACCCTTAGAGCCCTCTGACGAGAAGCCCATGGTGTTGGTACGGGCAATCTCGCGAGCACCAATGTTGGAGGTCATGATGACAACCGTGTTGGAGAAGTCCACGTGACGACCTTGACCGTCAGTCAAGCGGCCCTCGTCCAGAATCTGCAGCAAGATGTTGAAGACGTCTGGATGTGCCTTCTCAATCTCATCAAAGAGCAAGACAGAGTATGGACGACGGCGAACAGCCTTGGTGAGCTCACCTCCCTCGTCATAGCCCACGTATCCTGGAGGAGCACCCACCAGTTTAGCTACGGTGTGACGCTCCATGTACTCGGACATGTCGTAAGAAAGCAAGGCGTCTTCGGAGCCAAACAGGAACTCTGCCAGGGCTTTTGCAAGCTCAGTTTTACCTACGCCGGAAGGGCCAAGGAAGATGAAGGAGCCGCCAGGACGCTTAGGGTCTTTGAGAGGACTGCGGCTTCTGCGGATTGCCTTTGCAACTTTAACAACAGCCTCGTCCTGACCAACAACGCGCTGGTGAAGTATGTCTTCCGTACGAAGTAGCCTTGAAGCCTCAGTCTCGGTGAGGTTGGAAACAGGAACACCGGTGATGCCAGAGACAACCTTTGCAATATCGTCCTCGTCAACGGTAACGATGTTCTTGTCCAGCTGCTCACGCCACTCAGTCTCCAGGCGATCCCTCTCTGCTACCAGAGACTTCTCCTGGTCACGCAGACGAGCTGCTTGCTCAAACTCCTGAGCGCTTGCTGCCTCAGACTTCTGGGTACGAACGCGGAGAAGATCTGCGTCTACCTGGGCAATCTCTGGCGGAAGGCTCATCTTGTGGATACGTGCGCGAGCGCCAGCCTCATCGAGGACGTCAATGGCCTTGTCTGGCAAGAAACGGTCCTGGATGTAGCGGCTAGAAAGCGCAACAGCAGCCTTGATAGCAGCCTCGGTATAGTGAACGTGGTGGTGTTTCTCGTAGCGATCCTGAAGACCGTGGATGATAGAAATGGTGTCGTCGGTGTTTGGCTCGCCGATGTTGACTGGCTGGAAACGCCTCTCAAATGCAGCGTCCTTCTCGACATGTTTACGGTACTCTTCTGCCGTAGTTGCACCGATGACCTGGATTTCTCCACGAGACAGCGGTGGCTTAAGGATAGACGCGGCATCGATCGAGCCCTCTGCGGAGCCAGCACCAATGACGGTGTGAATCTCGTCGATGAAGAGGATGTCATTCTTGGATTTCTCCAGCTCAGCAACAACCTTCTTCATGCGGTCCTCAAACTCACCGCGATACTTGGATCCTGCTACCAGACTTGCCAGATCAAGCGTCCAAACCTGCTTACCGCGCAGGATGTCAGGAACGTTGCCAGAAGCAATGAGTTGAGCCAAACCCTCAACAATGGCAGTCTTACCAACGCCAGGATCTCCCAGGATAAGTGGGTTGTTCTTCTGGCGACGGGCAAGAACTTGCATGACACGCTCAATCTCGCGGTCACGACCAATGACGGGGTCAAGCTTTTTATCTGCGGCAAGCTTAGTAAGGTTGCGGCCAAACTGCTCCAGCATAGAAGCGTCATCGTTTGCGTTAGGACGCATCTGACCAGCGCCAACAGGCATGCCAAAGATGCCACCCTCAATGCGAGGCTCTGCCATACGAGGACCAGCAGGTGCATCATCTGGAGTCTGAGCAACAAGCTCATCAACGGCGTTTCTTACCGCATCACCCGAGACACCCATGGTACGCAGGGCATCCATAGCGCGACCATTGCCCTCGGACACAATGCCCAAGAGCAGGTGCTCTGTTGCAATATAGCTTTGACCGTGGGTCATGGTTTCTCTGTACGCGTCTTCAAGCACGCGTTTTGCGCGCGGAGTAAACGGAATGTGGCCGCCAGGAATAGGGTCTCCTGCGCCCGTGGTGAGCTCTTTTACGGTTGCCAGGGCCTCGTCGTACGAGACCTCCAGTTTAGCCAGAGCCTGAGCAGCAATGCCCTCCCCCTCTTTGATGAGAGCAAGTAGCAGGTGCTCGGTACCAACATACATCTGGCCAAGACCGCGAGCCTCGTCCTGAGCCAAGCTCATGACTTTACGCGCTCTGTCAGTGAATTTATCAAACATGTGCTGAAACCTCTCAAAACTCTCTATATATTTTTGATTTATACCCATCAGAAGGCTCTGCAAACATACGACTCTCGTTGGATTTTTCTCCTCCGTACGAACCACACAAAAAGCCCGGTACCTGCAACGAGCGGATACCGGGCTGATACGTTTATGCGCTGCGCCTAGGCAGCTAAGCTTCCAGGCTCTTAGCGTTTCTCGGGCTTGAGCTGTGGGAAGAGAAGGACGTCGCGGATAGAAGGCTGATCGCAGAAGAGCATCATCATGCGGTCGATGCCGTAGCCGATGCCGCCCGCTGGTGGCATACCGTACTCAAGTGCGCGGATGAAGTCGTAATCGTATTCCATGGCCTCCTCGTCACCCTGACGCTTAGCCTCCATCTGGGCAGCAAAGCGCTCCTCCTGATCAACGGGATCGTTGAGCTCGGAGTATGCGTTTGCGTACTCTGCGCCGCAGATAATGAGCTCAAAGCGGTCGGTCAGACGAGGATCGTCTGCCTTGCGCTTGGTGAGCGGAGAAACCTCTGCAGGATAATCGCAGACAAAGGTTGGGTTTACGATGCTCTTCTCGCCAAGCTCATCGTAGATCTCAAACAGCAGCTTGCCGGCCTGCCACTCTGGATTCCACTCAATCTCATAGCGATCCAGGACTGCGCGGAGTTTCTCGACAGGGGTGTCAATGGAGAGCTCCTCCCCGGTGACCTCGGACGCAATCTCTGCCAGGGACGCGACGCGCCAGTTGCCAGATAGGTCAACCTCAGTGCCCTGATAAGTGATGACCTCGTGGCCCTCCTCGCAGCCGCAAGCCTTGCGAGCAATCTCCTGGAAGAGGTTCTGGGAAAGCTCGCGCATGCCGGCCAGGTCAGAGTAGGCGGCGTATGCCTCCATAGAGGTGAACTCTGGGTTGTGCGTGAGGTCGGTGCCCTCATTTCTGAACTGACGACCAAGCTCGTAGACGCGCTCAAGACCGCCAACAAGCAGGCGCTTCAGTGGAAGCTCGGTTGCAATGCGCAGGTAGTTCTCGGTGTTCAGCGCGTTGTAGTGCGTAATGAACGGCTTTGCGTTTGCGCCGCCAAGAATCTCCTGAAGAACAGGGGTCTCAACCTCCATGTAGCCGTCTGCCTCCATGAACTGGCGGATGATGGAGATAATCTGTGAGCGCTTGCGGAATACGTCGCGGACCTCGGGGTTCATGATGAGGTCAACGTAGCGCTGGCGATAACGAACCTCGCGGTCGGTGAGGCCGTGGAACTTCTCAGGCAGAGGACGCAGCGACTTGGAGAGGACCTCCAGCGAGGTGACTGCCAGGGAAAGCTGGCCACGGCGAGTGCGCATGATAGCGCCGGTTGCGCCGATGATGTCGCCAAGGTCGAGAAGACCCAGGAGCTCCCAGTTCTTCTCGTCAAGGTTGTTGATGCGGCAGAAGAGCTGAATCTGGCCGGTATAGTCCTCTACCACGACAAACGCGATCTTGCCCTGGTTGCGGATGGCGCGGACGCGGCCGGCCACGGAATAGACTTCCTCGCCAGTCTGGCCGTCCTCGAGGTCAGCGTAGCGCTCCTCCAGCTCAGCGACGTGAGCGGTAACGGTGGACTTGATTGGGTATGGGTCAACGCCGGCGTCAAGCAGTGCCTGGCGGCGGGCTTTGCGCTGGGCGCGCTCATCGTTGATGGAAGCCTCTGGGGTGACCTCGGTTGCGTCGACGTTCTCGGCGGCGGTTGCGTCAGCGGCGGCGGTTGCGTCAGCAGCGGCCGAGCTACCAGCGATGTTGTTCTCTACTTCGGACATGTATCCTCCACGTAAAAACGCCCCGCGCCAGACAGACACGGGGCGACCAAAAATCTTTTGTGCCAGTCTAGCGAGTAATAGAGGTAATGGTGTACTTCTTCACCTTGCCATTTGGCGTGGTGAACTCAACCTCGTCGCCCTTCTTGTGACCAATAAGAGCCTCGCCAGCTGGGGACTCGTTAGAGATCTTGTGCTCAAGGGAGTTAGTCTCAGTAGTACCAACAATTACATACTTAGTTGTCTTGCCTTTTGCATCAGCAAGCTCGACGGTTGTACCGATTGCAACGGTGACGTTGCGCTTGCTGCCGCCCTCGACAACCTTTGCGACAGAGAGAATCTGACGAATCTCGTTGATGCGAGACTCGTTATGAGACTGCTCTTCTTTTGCAGCGTCATACTCGGAGTTCTCAGAAAGGTCGCCAAAACCGCGAGCCTCTTTGATGCGCTCAACAATCTCGTCGTGTTTCTCGCCCTCACGATAAGCCAGCTCATCGACAAGCTTCTGACGGCCTTCTGGGGTAAGTACAATCTCTTTAGTAGTGTCCATCGTGTTCTTTCTGTTGATGGGTCAAGTAGGTCTATACGTGTGAGATGGGGTTACTCAGCCTTTTTGGACTCTTCGTCCTCAACGAGCTCAGCCTCTGGCTCCTTGGCTTCTTCCTTGGTCTCAGACTCCATGCCCTCACGAACACTCTTGACGGTCTCGCCGACAGCCTTGCCGAGCTTTGGAAGGTTCTTAGGTCCAAAGATGACCATAACAACGACAACAATAATCAGAAGCTCAGGAATACCAAGTCCTAAAATCATATAAACCCCCAGAAAATCTTTTCCTGTAAAAGCGTTCAGAAAAAACGCCGTATCGGCTAGTATAACCGAGGGAAACCTTACTAACAAGGAATTAACATGGTCTTACATGATTTTTGGACATTTTTTATCTGGTCGACCGTAGCGGGGCTTGCTGTTATTGGCATTTACCAGCTATTTCTGTTAATTCTGCGCGCTCGAGGCGTTTTTGTGACGCGTACCAAATTTGGCCTCACGATGATTTTTGACTCTGAGGACGCCGACGGTACGCCCATTAGGCTGCTCAACGTTAACGGCACCTTCCAGTCCGTGAGCTACATTGCGCCTGAGCTGCGCTTTGAGCTCTGCGTCCACTATCACCGCATGATGGCGAAAATTATCCAGCAGGTGTCTGCTCGGGGTCACGTTGTAGTCATGGGCGGTGGAGGTTTCTCGCTGCCAAAACACCTGGCTACGCACATGAGCGGCGGCGTTATTGACGCGATTGAGATTGATCCGAAGATAGTCTCGCTTGCACGCGAGCATTTCTTTCTGGACGAGGCTCTAGCTGCGGCTTCAAGTGAGCTGCGTATTGTCGAAGATGATGCGTGGAAGGTTCTACAGAACGCAGAAGCTGGCAGTATAGATGTGCTGGTAAACGAGGTATTTGCCGGCAGAAAATCGCTTGGACCTCTGGGAACAGCGGCTGGCGCGCAAGTGGTCAAAGAGAAGCTTGCGTCTGGCGGAGTATATCTGGCCGATGTTCGCTGTCCGCTAGAAGGTCACGGATCTGCGCTACTTCCCCAGGTTGCGGACGTGTTCGCACACGAGTTTGCGCACGTCGCATATGTGCCCGAGTGGCCCGATACTCCCAAAACCCCAGGTAACAACCTCTTAATTGCAACCGATGCGGATATTGTGCTGCCCGAAGGCGCCGTTGTAGTGAAATAACGGCGAACTGTAGAGAAATTGACTGCCTTCAGCAATCTGTTAACCAGTCACCCATACAACATTCAATCGTCTGTTCAAAATCTGCATAATCAACTTTGTTTATACGGAATTTTGTATCAAAAATTTGACTCGACTGAATCAGACCCCTCTTTTGGGTAAAAAATCCGTTTAGTTGGAAGTCAAATTGTAATCACGGAATTTTCTGACTTGCGTTTGCGCAGGTAGCAAAAAGTGTCCAGGTTTTATTATTTTAGTCAGTCATAAAATCGCAGGTAGATGACTTGCATAAAAACTAATCGCCACTGCATATTCCAACTAAACGCATTTTTTACCACTTGCACCCCGAGCGCGCAACAAAACCGCAGTTGGCGATAATTCTGTCCCAAATTTTTGCTATTAAAGCAATATTGCCATGGTTATACAGCAGCCATACGGCGGTTTTACTCCAAAATTTCTGCAACTAAATTTGTGACATTACACCTTGAGCATGGCATTAAACCTTCCCCAGAACCAACACCTGGGCGCACCAACGACCTGAAAGCTTACTCGACGGTTAAAGTCAAAATATATATGCACAGGTGAACATATATGTTCTACAAGAAAATTTTTTCTAAAAAGAAGGAAATTTCTTCTAATTCTCGTAAATACATAACAGAATATGGGTATTGTTATCACAAATAGAGCAGAACACAATCCACACGAATTGCTCTCGAGCTTATTTCATAGCTGCTGTTTTGCTACAGGAATATGTGCTTCCTATGCCTCGAGTCCTCAAGTGTTAAGCACTTCCACGCCAACCTCTGTGCTGTGTTTCAACTCTAAAGTAAATCGATGCACTAAGGAGGCATCATGAAGACAGGTTTTGAACTACTGAATGATCCGTTTTTGAACAAGGGAACCGCTTTTACGCAGGAGGAGCGCCAAAAATATGGCCTGGTAGGACTTCTTCCTCCAAACATCCAGACTATCGAGGAGCAAGCTGAGCAGGCATACGTGCTTTTCCAGCAGTATCCTGACCTTGAGACAAAGCGCCACTATCTCATGAGGCTTTTCTCCGAAAATCGCACTTTGTTCTACAACCTGTTCTCAAAGCATGTTGAAGAGTTCATGCCTATTGTCTATGATCCAACTATTGCACCAGATATTGAGCAGTATTCTCAGCGCTATGTCGATCCACAGTATGCATGCTTCCTGTCGGTTGATCGCCCTGAGGACCTTGAAACCTCACTGAAGAACGCAGCCGCAGGTAGAGACATCGACCTGATTGTCGTCACCGACGCAGAGGCAATTCTGGGCATCGGCGACTGGGGCACTAACGGTGTCGAGATTTCCGTCGGTAAACTCATGGTTTACACCGCCGCAGCTGGTGTTGACCCTAATCGCATTATGCCTGTTGTTATTGATGCTGGCACCAATCGCCAGGAACTCCTTGATGACCCACTGTACCTGGGCGAGCGCCACAAGCGCGTTGACGAGGACCGCTACAACGCCTACATCGACAACTTTGTCACTACCGTTGAGAAGCTCTTCCCTAATCTCTATCTGCACTTCGAGGATTTCGGTCGCGAGCATGCAGCAGCAATTCTGGACCGCTACAAGAACACTTATCCTGTCTTTAACGACGACGTCGAGGGCACCGGTATTGTTACCCTTGCAGGCATTCTCGGCGGCCTCAATATTTCTGGCGAGAAACTCGTTGACCAGGTATATCTCTGCTTTGGCGCAGGAACTGCTGGTTGCGGCATCGCTGAGCGTGTGCTGCAGGAATTTGTGGACCAGAGAATGGATCGCGAAGAGGCTCGTAAGCGCTTCTACCTGGTAGATCGTCAGGGCTTGCTCTTCGACGATATGGACAACCTCACTCCACAGCAGAAGCCATTTGCTCGTAAGCGTTCTGAGTTCGCAAACGCTGACGAGCTCACCAACCTAGCGGCCGTTGTAAAGACGGTTCACCCAACAATCATGGTTGGCACCTCTACCGTTCACGGCGCCTTCACCGAGGAGATTATTCGTGAGATGGCAGCTCATTGCGAGCGCCCCATGGTCTTCCCTCTGTCCAACCCAACTAAACTTGCGGAGGCAACCGCCCAAGACCTGCTGACCTGGACCGATGGTCGCGCGCTTGTAGCCTGCGGCGTTCCATCCGATGACGTGGAGCTGAACGGTGTAACTTACCAAATTGGTCAGGCAAACAACGCTCTGATTTATCCAGGTCTTGGACTGGGAACCCTCGCCGCAAAGGCTCGCCTGCTCACAGACCAGATGATTTCCCTGGCAGCTCACTCGCTTGGTGGAATCGTCGACACCACAAAGCCTGGTGCGGCAATTCTTCCTCCAGTCTCCAAGATTACCGAGTTCTCCGAGCGTATTGCTGTTGGCGTTGCAGGGGAAGCAATTAGGCAGGGTCTGAACCGCGAGCCAATTGCCGATGCAAAAGAGGCAGTCGACGCGCTCAAGTGGTTCCCTGTCTACAAAGAGCTAGAGGTCTAACATGTCTGTCTTTTTGACATCGCTACAAAATGTACTGCCTATCATTTTGATTATTGTGCTTGGCTATATTCTTAGGAAGATTAACTGGCTCAATGAAACATTTGCTGGTCAGGCATCAAAACTCATCATGAATGTGGCACTTCCTGCATCAATTTTTGTAGCGGTCCTAAGAAACTTGTCCCTCAACCAGCTGCTCCAGCTTGGTCCATCAGTGCTCATTGCTGCTGTTAGTTTTGCCTTGTCATATGCTGCAGGATTTTTGGTTATCAACGTTTTCCGCGTCCAACCAGGTCGTCGAGGCTTGATGCTCAATACCTTTGCAAATGCAAACACCATCTTCATTGGTATGCCGCTTAATCTTGCACTTTTTGGCGAGCACGCTGTGCCGTACTTCTTGGTGTACTACATCATGAACACCATTTCTACCTGGGCAATTGGAATCTTCTTCATTTACGGTGATCCCATGCCAACAGAAAATAACGGCGAGAAAAACAGTGCAGCGGAGCACAAATTCAACATCAGCAAATTGTTGCCACCACCATTGATTGGTTTCTTGGTTGCCCTCGTTTTTCTCGTGTTCAACATTCCCGTTCCAGCAGTTCTAAACACTGGTCTTACGTATTTAGGCAATCTGGTAACGCCACTTTCGCTGATTTACATTGGCATTATTTTGCAGGAGACAGGACTTTCAAGCATTCGAATTGATCGCGACACAGCAGTCACGCTCATTGGTAAATTTGTCATTGCCCCACTTATTATGGTCGGCGTAATTACAGCATTTACCGGCGTATTTGGTGCACAGAACGTTCTTGAAACGAGGACGTTTATCATCCAAGCCGCTGTTCCAGCACTGACTGTCCTGCCAATTTTGGCCAACGAAGGTAAGGCTGACGTCAAATTTGCAACTAACGTTGTTGCAACTTCAACGGTGCTTTTTGCGATTGTCATCCCTATCGTAATGACTATCATCGGCTAGCTGGCACTGTAAACAGCACTTTTACGCACAACAAAGCCTCTTCTCAATGGCGAGAAGAGGCTTTTTTCTTGTGAGTTTTGGTGCAGTGCCCTAGTCCAGCGATGCCTTAGTCCAGCAGCACGCCTTCAACTGCAGAGGCAGAGCCGTCGAGGACGTTGCACTTTTGGATCTGGTGAACAAACCAAGTACGGAATGCCTTTTGGTCAACGCCAACACATACGGTTGCATTGGGTTTCTCGCCAAGGTATCCGGCCAGGTCAACAACGGTGCAACCAGCGGTTAAGCCTCCAGTGCACTCAACGTCCACAAACACATCTTTGGTCTCGAACATCTGAGGTGCCAGCAGGTAGGCCACGGCCGTTGGGTCGTACATGCTGAAGCCCTCCTCATGGTAGTGAACGCGATAGTTGAGCAGCAGCTTGACCAGCATGTCACCGCTCTTGCCGGAGTTTTGGATGTTCTCGATGTCCTCAGGCATGACGCGAGCAGCATCTCCCACCTCAAGACCGACCATGGCCACGTGAACGCCGGACGCGAAGACAATTTTTGCTGCCTCGGGGTCAACGCCGACGTTAAACTCGGACATGACGCCAAGGTTTCCGCGGGTCAGAGCGCCACCCATCATGACAATGCGCTCGATATGCTCCTTGACCTGCGGGTATGCTTTCAGTAGCAGTGCAATGTTGGTCAGAGGGCCAAGCGTCACTAGCGTGGTTTTCTCGCCAGCAGAAGCGCCTTCCATAATGACGCGATGCTGTGCCTCAAGTGCGGTTTCTTCAAGAAGACAGTCCGGCTGAATGCCGTCAAACTCGTAACCCCTCATGCCCGAAGCGCCATGAACGTCACTTGCATCCATCGGTTTTCTGAGCAGAGGTTCGGCAGCACCACGCGCAACAGGCACGTGCTGATTCCAGAATTTGAGCAGTTTAAGAGTGTTATTGGTGACGTTCTCGATGCCAACATTTCCGCTCACGGTAGTAATAAGCTTGATATCCAGCGCCTTTGCGGCCAGGGCAAACCCCAGCGCAATGGCGTCGTCAATGCCAGGATCCGTGTCAATGATGACGCGCGTCTTAGTTGAAAGCGTTGTCATAAGTCTCCTTTGTGCGTTTGAACTGCGTTTGAGCTGCGTGTACGTTACGTTTGAACTGCGTATAGACTGCGTTTGGACTTGGTTGGAGCTATTTGAACTGCGTGTAAGCTGCGAATTATGGAGCAATAATCACTGCAATTTTAACCTAAAACTCAACTACCTGCTGATACGTTGGGATTGATTGCTGAGCGCCAACCTTAGTGGTAGCAAGTGCCGCGGCCTTTGCGGCTACATCGAGAGCCTGCTTGATGTCGTGACCCTCTAGCTGCCCCGATGCCTGGAACGCAGCAAGCGTGCCCATAAACGTGTCGCCCGCACAGGTAGTGTCCACGGTCTCCACGCGGTAACATTCCTGCTGGTAGACGCCGTGCGAGTCAGCAGCAATGGAACCCTTGGAACCCAGCGTCAACACCGCAGTTGTCACGCCACTTGCAAGCACCTTCTGCACTGCAGCCTCGGGATCTGCCAGCGGGCTGATCTTGCCCTCGCCAAACAGGTCCGCAAACTCAATCTCGTTCAGGCAAAGCACGTCCACGCTGGCGAGAAGACCGGTGGTCATGGTAGCCGATGGAGATGGGTTCACCATCGTATAGAGTCCCAGCTCATGTGCGTATCTGATGAGCTCAAACGTGGTCGACAACTCGCACTCGAACTGCGTCAAGAACACGTCACCCGGCTCTGCAATGCGATCGAGCACCGCTTTCACGTCGTCGGTTGTGCGAACGTAATTAGCGCCGTGGTCCAAAATGATACGGTTATCGCCGCCAACGCGCACGATCACAGCAACACCCGTGGAGACTCCAGACAGCTCATCTACCTGCTCTGCATTGACTCCGTAGCCAATAAGCGACTGCTTGAGGTCCTGTCCAAACGAGTCAGCACCAACCGCGCCAATCATGTGGACATCTGCACCCATTCGAGCTGCAGCAACAGCCTGATTAGCGCCCTTTCCACCTGGGCTGGTAACAAGGTTTTTGCCACCAATAGTCTCGCCTTGCTGGGGCATCTTATCTGCCTCGATGGATATATCCATGTTCAGGCTTCCAAATACAATCACTTTGCCCATGTGAGATCCCTTCTTTGCAAGAGTACCGTGCTCGGCGTTGCT
The DNA here is from genome assembly GCA_015258925.1 of Atopobium sp. GTDB lineage: Bacteria > Actinomycetota > Coriobacteriia > Coriobacteriales > Atopobiaceae > Lancefieldella. The sequence continues at coordinate 16,375 of JABZHH010000010.1, forward strand.
GCTCAACGTTGCCGGTCAACAGTTCGGTTCGGCACTCACCGCGATGTGCAACGCTCTTCTCGACGTTGCAGCCCGACGTTCTTCTCGACAGTGTGTATTAAATAAATGTCCTGTTTATAGGGTATATAGTAATTACTTGACCAATCTCGTCAACCCAACTACTCTTAGAGTGCTTGAGTGAATGGACGTTCATTTTTTAAGTGACGTTGCTCTTGCAAAACACCTAATTTTAAGGAGGTGCTTTATATGCCTGGTCGAAGTAGCGGCTTACGTATGACAGCCGACGATGATTCTGTTCATGTGCGTATGGGATATAAAGGAACCTCCCATAAAAAGTTTTAGATTTGATTTCAACTGAATTGAAACTGAAAGAGCTCTTATTGGCTTATACATTTTGAGATTTACCTGCTCGTTTGTAATTATTTCGATTCTGTAGATATATGAATCTATGCCCCGGTTTCAGATCATTCTGTTTCAAATCTCGCACATAACAGAACGCTTTCAGCTTGTGTCATACACCAACCAATTAGTCATTCGTTCCCACTAATCATCGGAGGTGCACATGGCAATCATGAAGCGCACAGACCAACCAAAGACAACTCAGACCACCTCGGGAGAGCTCGGACAGTCCTTGACCTTTGCCGCAACTCACTCGGTGAAGAGCGTCTGTAGAAAATTCCATACCGCCCCGGACGGCCTTGCCATTGACATTGCGCAGGCAAAATACGACCTCGACGGCCCAAACGTTATCACCAGTGCTGCCGAAGAGCCCTTTATCATCCGCCTGCTCAAAAGCTTTGCTAGCCCCTTCACCTTCATTTTGATTGCGCTCGCAGGCATTTCTTACGTCACTAACGTGGCCCTTACCGCAGATGGCGAGAAAGACCCGTCAACCGTCGTCATCATCACCGCAATGGTGCTCATCTCCGGCATTATCGACTTTGTCCAGAGCTCCAAGGGAGCCTCAGCAGCGGCTGCGCTCTCAAAAATGGTAACCTCCACCACAAGAGTTATCCGCCGTCCTATTGACTTTGATGACACGGGTACTGAGCAGGGCTTCGAACAGGGCTCGGATGCCGCCGCAAATGACGCCGCGGACTTCGAGGATGAATACGCCGCAGATGAAGCCGCCGACGATGTCGAAGACGCCGCCGACGAGGCCGAAACCCCTGAAGAGCCCAAGCTTGCTTCTGCTCTGGGAGAAGAGATCCCCTTTGAACAGGTAGTTGTTGGCGATATCATCCGCCTTGCCTCGGGAGACATGATTCCAGCAGACTGCCGCGTTCTGGACGCCAAGGACCTCTTTGTCAACGAGACCGCGCTCACCGGAGAATCAGAGTCCGTCGAGAAAACTGCTGGTGTAGTGCACGCTCGCCGCCGCGCGGATGGTACACGTTATCCCCTCTCGCTCTCTGAGTGCACAAACCTGCTGTTTGCCGGTACTACCGTTCAGTCGGGAAGTGCAACGGTAGTGGTAATTACAACAGGCAATAAAACCTACGTAGGCACTATGTCCGAGCTGCTTCAGCAGCCTTCTGGCGAGACCAGCTTTGACGAGGGACTCAAGTCCGTCTCCAAGGTTCTTGTCTCGTTCATGCTGATCATGTGCCCTATCGTGTTCTTTGCAAACGGATTTCTTAAAGGTGACTGGTTTGACGCGCTGCTCTTCAGCGTTTCCGTTGCCGTTGGCATTACCCCTCAGATGTTGCCTGTTATTGTGACCACTTGCCTTTCTCGCGGTGGAACACAGATGGCCAAGCAGGACGTTATTGTCAAGAATCCGGCCGCAATCCAAAACCTGGGCGCCATGGACATCCTGTGTACTGACAAAACCGGCACCATCACCGCAGACGAGGTTGTGCTTGAGCGCCACCTCAACATTCTGGGCGAAGAGGATCCTCGCGTGCTCCGTCACGCGTATCTGAACAGCTACTTCCAGACCGGCCTTCGCAACCTTATTGACAACGCAATTATCAAGACCTCAAACGACGAGCTGCCCACTAACCTGCTGAGCATTGAGTACGAGAAAATCGACGAGGTTCCATTTGACTTTGAGCGTCGTCGCATGAGCGTTGTGGTTCGAAACACAAAAACTGACAAAACGCAGATGATCACTAAGGGCGCCGTCGAGGAAGTTCTCAACGCATGCTCCTTTGTTGACCTGGACTCTGAGATTAAGCCACTGACTCCCGCCCAGCGCAAGAGCGTTATGGACCGCGTCTACCAGCTCAATCAGGAGGGCATGCGCGTGGTTGGCGTTGCTCAGAAGAGCGACCCTCGTGGTGTTGGCGAGTTTGGCGTAGACGATGAACGTGACATGATCCTTATCGGCTACCTGGCCTTCCTGGATCCGCCAAAAGAGAGCGCTCGCGAGGCAATTGCCAAGCTCAACCAAAGAGGTGTGCAGGTCAAGGTACTTACCGGCGATAACGAAGGTGTCGCAGCCGCCGTCTGCAAAAAGGTGGGTATCCACGTTGACGAGCTCTTGCTTGGTAGCGACGTAGAGAACCTCAACGATGAGCAGCTCAAAGAACGTGTCGAGAAGACCCAGCTCTTTGCAAAGCTGTCCCCTATGCAAAAGGCTCGCGTTGTCTCTGCGCTCAGGTCCAACAACCACGTGGTCGGCTTCATGGGCGACGGCATCAACGATGCAGCCGCCATGCGCTCTTCCGACGTAGGAATCTCCGTCGACACCGCCGTTGACGTGGCAAAAGAGTCCGCAGATATCATTTTGCTGCAGAAGGATCTGCTGGTACTTGAGCATGGCGTTGAAGAGGGTCGCAGAACCTACGGCAACACCATCAAGTACATCAAGGCAACCGCAAGCTCCAACTTTGGTAACGTGCTGTCCGTTTTGGTGGCCAGCTTCTTCCTGCCGTTCTTGCCTATGAGCGCCCTCCAGCTGCTCCTTTTGGGACTCGCATACACCGTTACCTGCATCGCGATCCCGTGGGACAACGTTGATGATTCGTTCCTTTCAAGCCCTCGCTCTTGGGACGCTCATTCGATTACAAACTTTATGCTTTGGATTGGACCTGTCAGTTCAATCTTTGATGTACTGACCTTTGCGCTTATGTTCTTTATAGTCTCCCCTGCGCTTGCAGGAGGAACCTGGGCTGAACTTACCGCAGCCGGAAATACCGCAGCTCAGGCACTCTTTATCCTGTCTTTCCAGACAGGCTGGTTCATAGAATCCATGTGGACCCAGACCTTTGTTCTCCACGCACTCAGAACCAACAAGATCCCATTTGTTCAGAGCATGCCTTCTACCTCACTGTTTGCCCTCACAACCGCAGGAATCATTGTGGTCAGCGCTCTTCCGTATCTGCCCGTGTTTGCCCAGCCTTTGAGCCTTGTTGCACTGCCTTTGTCTTTCTTCGGGTGGTTAGTGGCGCTCATGAGCGGGTATATGATTCTTATCACCATAATCAAGAGCCTCTACGTTAAGCGATTTGGCTCTCTGCTCTAACCTTGCTCCAGGAAGGACCACGATGGACGTAAAAGAAGCCATGGACCAGCGCATATCTCTACGCGCCTACGACCAAAAGCCTATTGAGCAAGAGAAACTTTCTCAGCTCCAGGAAGCCATTGACGTCGCAAATGCCCAGATGGCAGAGGTAGCGCCTGATCACCCCACAATCCTTACCATCGAGGGCCCTCACCTTGAGGATGGCACTTCCGTTCACATGAAGAACAGGTCTATTGTCGGTCCCATTTACCACTACGTAGCAGGTTATTGTGAAGACGCAATTGCCCGTGAACTCATCGGTTACTATGGCGAGAAGATCGTTCTTCTCGCCACACAGCTGGGCATTGGCTCATGCTGGATTGCCGAGACCATGGACTGGAAGACCCTGGCTCGCGACGAGTATAACGGTCTTAAACTGGGCATTATTATCTCCATCGGATACGCTCCGGAGAAGATTCCGCTCAAGCAGGAGGGCATTCGTACCGCAATTCGCCTGCGCACCAAGAAGCCTGCGCAGATTATGACCGCTAGCGGCCAGCCAACTGAGCCAGAGAAGATGCCCGAGTGGTTTAACCGCGGCATTAATGCGGTTTTGGCATGTCCAACCGCTATCAACAAGCTTCCCGTTGTATTTGACCTGACAGATGGCGTGGTAAGCGCGTCCATGCCTAACCAGCGCCACCTTGTCCAAGACTACGACCTGGGAATTTCCAAGTTGCACTTTGAGCTTGCCGCTGATCTCAAAGGTAACTGGGAGCTTGGACAGCCTGGTCGCTTTATCGTTTCTGAGTAGCGCACTCACAAACGACTCACTCCCTCGCGCCTCCTTCCTGAGCGACACTTTTCCGAGTAACGCCCAGCTCACCGCACCCCCAGCTCACCGCCGTCCAACAGCGTACCTCCAGCTCATCGCAGCACCACCAACAAGAAAGGACCTCACATGGCCTGTTCCGCACAACACGTTGCAAACAAAGTTCTCTCGTCCTACCAGTGGAGACTTGCAACCAAAAAGTACGACCCCACCAAAAACGTCTCTGATGAGGACCTTGACGTAATTCTCGAGGCTGCTCGCCTGGCACCAAGTTCCTACGGCCTAGAACCTTGGCGCTTCCTGGTTGTTAATCTGCGAGAGGATCAGGCCTCTGAGCAGTCGCTTCGCCTTAAAGAGAAACTTTACGAGCCATGCTATGGTGCTCGCGCATCCCTTAACGGTGCTCACTACCTGGTTATTCTTCTTGCTCGCAAGAACGTCAACGCAGAGTCTGCTTACGTAAAACACATGATGCACGACATCAAGCAGCTTCCTGCAGACTTTGAACCAACCTATGCCGCTGCTTTCAAAAACTTCCAGGAGAACATGTTTGACCTGGTAGGTAACGAGCGTGCGACCTTTGACTGGGCTTGCAAGCAGACCTACATTGCGCTTTCAAACATGCTCACTATGGCCGCTATGATTGGTGTCGATAGCTGCCCAATCGAGGGCTTTAACCGCGAGGCTGTCGATAAGATTTTGGAAGAAGAGGGTCTTCTCGACGGCGGTCAGTACAACGACTTTGGCGTTTCCTGCATGCTTAGCCTGGGCTATCGTGATATGGATCCTGTCCAGAAGCGTCGCCAACCAGCCGAGGATGTTATCGTCAAGCTGTAAAGCGTTATTACACTAACTTTTGAGCTGCCTCCTATTTCCCAACACCGGGGAAATAGGAGGTAGTTTGTTTAGCAGGCAATTCTTTGCTGAGAGAGAAAGTCTTTGCTATTTAGGAAGCTTATTGCTCATGCGAAACTCGGTCACACATAGCTTGATTGCACACCATTTTGTCGCCAACTGGTCTTTTGTGGCGCTAAGTGACTTATTCTGATCCAAAAATGTCCCATTTCAGTGCGAAGTGGTAAAAAATGCGTTTAGTTGGAATATGCAGGATTGGCTAATTTCTATGCAAGCGATTTACCAGTGTTTTTAATTGGACGAATTTTTCATGCACATTCACATTATTTCTGAACTGCTCAAACGTAAATGCCAAAACGACAAAACACAAAAATTACTTCCAACTAAACGGGTTTTTTACCCAAAACAGCACCCTCTGAATGACATATCAATTTCTTGATTAGTTTTTGTGCATATTAGGCGGTCTTTATGCATGCAAGGTACCTTCGTACGTTTTCGAGCGCCATGTACGCCTCGCACACCCTGTACGCCTCGCGCACCCTGTACGCCCCGCACGCTCCGGCGCGCCATACACGTCGCGTAACCGCGGTGTACTTGGCGCGCTCGCACGAGCAGCTCAACCAGCAGAAAACGCCTAATTACCTGCGGATAAACCTAAAGCCGCGACCAGAATGGATGTACGGCAAGAAAGCGCGATCTTCTTCGCAGATACTACCTGCAACGTTGTCGCGAGCATCAAGCTCCAAAAGGCCTCGAGCAATCGAAAGCTCCCCTGCATAACGGCCATAAGCCTTGCTACTCACCAAGATGGCGCCAGTTGCAGCAGTTTCCCAGGTAGAAGGATTTGCGTCGTAAACGGGAGCATCTTTCCAGAGCCTGGACTCCTGTGAACGGATAAGGTACGAGCTGGAATCAGGTCGATCGGTCTGAAGTCGATCGTACAGATACTCAAATTCAGGCTTGAGTTCCGTCTTTAGCTCAATGCAGTTTTGCTCAAGCTGACCAATGCGCTTCCACGTAGACTCAGTAACATCTGGGTCGCCAATAAGCACCACATCAGAGTCTGCATCATAAAGCGCAAGCATTGCCTGAATAAGCGCATCGCCCGAAAGTCCACGGTGTTCCTCGACAGTTGGCAGTCCCTCGTAGAGAGGACCGCGGAAAATCTCGCCAGGAACAAACGAGAAAATCTGGAATCCAAGTGCCGAAAGGCGTGCGTTAATCTGTGCGACGCGCTCAAGCGAAAGGCCCGTGTAGCTCTTGGGATAGTAATTGTGGCAGGCAGCAAAACGAGTGAAGTCGGCGCCAGCTGCACGCCATGCGGAAATGTCATCCTTGGTGATGGTCGAAGCGTTAAAGACCACGTGGAACTTGCGAGAAAGCTCTACGGTCTCCGCTGCGTCAAACCCAAAGTCAAGGCGCACATACGTAATGCCCAGATCCGCAAGCTCGTCAAACTTCTGAACGCCAAGTTTTGAAAGAGTAGCAGGAGAAACATCAGCAATGAGGTTGATCTCTGCCTTCCTGCACAGCTCTAAAAGTCGGCGAGTCTCAGTGCGATAATCAATCCCCTCTTCCTCGGGAATCTGAAGAGACGTAAAGGCGTAGTGGCATCCGGCCGCCTGTGCTTTTGCCACAACCTCAGCATTAGCCTCATATCCGCTGGCAAAATACAGTGAAATTCCGGTGCGCATAAATCCTCCAAGCAATTGCAAGCGCTTTCTAAAAGACGGGTTTCTCGCCGGACGAGAAGACCGACGGGAAGCCAGGCGGGCGCCAGTCGAGTGCCAGGCGAGGTACCGGTCGAGCGCCGGGCAAGAAAAATCCCTCTTCCTAGGATACCTAAGAAGAGGGATAAACGTTTCTAGAACGTGCGGTTTTTACTCGCCGAAGACGTCGTTAATACGATCCTCGTCAACGCCGAAGAACCAAGTAAGTGCAAAGCCTGCAGCGTAAGCAAGAAGCATTGCAAGCAGGTAGAAGACCTGGTTACCAGGCTGGACAATCAGCAGACCAAAGAGGCCGGAGACGCCCTGGGAAACGGTACCAAGGTGGAAGAGGTAAGCAACTACGGAACCAATACCGGAGCCAAGGCATGCGGTGATGAATGGCTTACCAAGAGGCAGGGTAACTGCGTACATAAGAGGCTCGCCAATGCCGAGCATACCAACTGGGATGGACTCGGTCAGGTACTTCTTGACGCGCTTGTTCTTGGTCTTGAAAAGGATTGCAAGACCAGCACCAACCTGGCCGCCACCTGCCATCATCAGCAGAGGAAGCAGGTAGTTGATGCCCTGAGTTGGGCCCTCTGGGTTGTTAAGCATAACGTGGATTGGGGTAAGTGCCTGGTGAAGACCAACGGAAACCAGTGGCAGGAAGGTTGAACCAAGCAGGTAAGCACCAAAGACGCCAAGCTTATCATAGAAGAACTGAAGGACAAAGAAGATTGCCTGAGTGAGCCATGCGCCTGCAGGCTGAAGAATCAGGACAGAACCAATAACACCGATGATAACGGTGCAAAGTGGAGTCAGGAAGGTGTCAAGAACGCTTGGCATAACCTTGTGCAGGTTCTTCTCCAGGAATGCGAAGAAGATTGCGCAGATGATTGCACCAATCATGCCGCCTGCTGCTGCGTTGAACAGGTCAGAGGAAGCGACGATAAATGCGCCCTCCTTGAAAGCAACAGTTGGGAGGCTGAATGGAAGGTGAACCAGACGAGTTGCAACGCCGTCAACAGTCTTGGAAGCAAGAAGAGGCATACCAGCGTTAGCAATGGAGAGTGCACCAGCCATAGCACCAAGAACGCGAGAACCGCCAAACTCCTTGGCAGCGTTCTCGCCAGCAAGAACTGGCAGGTAAGCGAAAAGCGCCCAACCCATGGTCCAGATAGCTGCAAACCACCACTCGTTGGCATAAGCCTTACCAGTGGAGAAGTTGATAACGTTGATGATACCGTTGATCAGACCTGCAGAAATGATGCCAGGAAGCAGTGGAACAAAGATGTTAGCAATCTTCTTGAGGAAGCGCTGAACAGGCTTGTTCTCATACTTAGCCTTCTGAGCTGCCTTGTTGTCCTTAGCTGCGGAAACAACGTCGTCCTCAGATGCGTCACCAGCAGCAACGCCAGTAAGCTTGGAGAACTCAACAATAACCTTGTTGACAACGCCAGGACCAAGAACAACCTCAAGGTACTCTGCATCCTCAACCAGACCCAAAACGCCATCAATAGCCTTGATAGCCTCAGAGTCTACCTTTGCAGGATCTGCGGTCTTAATGCGGAGCCTGGTCATGCAGACCATGTTGCTCTGAACATTTTCTTTGCCACCGACGGCAGCAAGAATCTGTTCTGAAAGCTTGGTGTAATCCATACTTTCCTTCTTTCTCTCGTTGCGATGTTGCAACAAATACTTATCAAGAATACATAAAAAATGAACTTATCGGTACAAGAATCCATACCTGTGGTTCATTGTTTCATGTTTTGACCTAATTTGAACGCCCTGTTACTGCAGGTAAACTGAGCGTTTTTCAAAACTTACCGACCACTTGCGCGTCATACTAATACCACTGACCGATGCAGCTGAAACAAAATGCTCACGCGTGTGTCATTTGTTACAACTGTAATTACTACAGTGCACCTCTGACATGACCATGAGCTGCCTCGAGCTTAGCTTTAGCCTCGTCAACAGGCATCTGAGTAAGCAGCATGACAATAGCAAGCTTTGCATTACCATCAGCCTGCTCAAGAGCCTGAGCTGCCTCTTCACGAGTGCAACCAGTTGCTGCCATGGTGATGTTCTGCGCACGAACTACCAGCTTCTTATTGGTCTGCTGCACGTCAACCATAAGATTCTGATATGCCTTACCCACGCCAACCATAGAGCCAGTTGAAATCATGTTCAGAATCATTTTCTGAGCGGTACCAGACTTAAGGCGTGTGGAACCTGTAAGAACCTCAGGACCACAGGAAGGCTCAATGGCAAGCTCTGCCTCTTTGCCCACTTCAGAACCCTTATTACAGGCAATAGCAACGGTCTTGCAGCCCAAAGAACGAGCATAGCGCAGGCCGCCAATAACGTAAGGAGTACGGCCACTAGCTGCAATTCCAATAGCAATATCGTTCTTGTTCAGGCCAATCTTCTTGAACTCCTCTTCGCACAGCTCAAGAGAGTCCTCTGCGCCCTCAACTGCGCGTACAAAGGCCTTCTCGCCACCGGCGATAAGACCAACAACCACGTCAGGAGAAACGCCAAAGGTAGGTGGGCACTCAACCGCGTCCAAAACGCCCAGACGGCCGGAGGTTCCAGCGCCAAAGTAAACAATTCTGCCGCCAGCTTCTAGCGAGGAAACTGCCCACTCGATTGCCTGTGCTACCTGCGGAAGCACCTCTTTGACGCCAGCTACCACGTTTAAATCTTCCTGGTTCATAACGCTGACCAGCTCAAGCGGGGTCATCTGATCCAGGTCCATGGTGTTGGGGTTTCTTGTTTCGGTGACAAGTTTTGTTAAATCAATCACGTTTTCACCTTCTGTGTTGTGATATTTACGCAATATTACGCAATAACGTCGTTGGCTATACCAGGCAAATCTTGGTCAGAAGAAAGCGTATTGACATGCTCGGCTGAATCCAACTTGCCAATATAGTTTGTCGAGAAACGCTTAACGCTCTTCTCGTAATTTCTATTTACATAGGCTGCAAAGAGCGCATCTACAACGTTGAGCTGGGCAATTCTTGAAGACATGGCGCCGCTTCTCATAATGTGCTCAGTCTCTGCAACGCCCAAAACGTAGTCGGAGCGGTGAATGAGCTCTGAATCAATGCCGCCGCGGGTGATGGCAACCACCTTGGCACCATTTGCTTTTGCAATCCAGGCACACTCAATGGCTTCTCGCGTAAGGCCTGAGTAGCTGACCACAATAGCAAGATCTTCTCGCCCCATGTTTTTGGCATAGAGCATCTGAGAGTGGTAATCGTCGCTCAAATTGCAGTTGATGTTAAGGCGCATGAGTTTGAGCTGCAGATCTCTTGCAACCAGCAGCGAAGCTCCCATGCCAAAGAGGCAGATGGAATGGGCCTGCATCATGAGTGAAACAACTGAGTCAACAACCTGAGCGTCAAGCAATTGCCTGGTAAGCTCCAGCGAAGAAATGTTCTTTGCCGTAACTTTTTCGATGATCACATCAGTGGTATCACCTGCGATAACGCCGCCGACAGCAATATCGTTGCTTTTGTTGCTTACTGCAAGCTCGTAAATGAGCGCCTGCTGGAACTCTTTATAGCCACCGCAGCCAAGCTTCTTGCAAAGCCTGACAACCGTTGATGCAGATGTATACGTTTGAGCTGCTAGTTTATGGATTGATTGTCCAACTGCCGCCTCTGGATCCGACAGAATATAGTCGACAATATCGCGTTCAGCTGAACTAGCATTCTTGCGATACTCTTCCAGGCGTAGACGAACACCTCTCACGCAATCACCTCCGGCCGTCCAGTTGACTAAAACGTTTGACTATATTGTTTCACGATGCCATAAAAATTTCATCTGTAAAGTAGGCAGTGCCGTAAACGGTAGTATTGCGTGCGCAAGTGCGATCGCATCCCACGTGCGTTGCATGCGCGACTACTCATGTTTTCCCAGCATAATGCGGGGACAATTGTCACAAAAACTGAGCCTTAATTTGGGTACATTACTATCACTTCATAAAAACTTTTACTACCGAGTAGACATTTGACCACGTAAATCCTGATTAAAATATTTCATCTTTGCCTAAAAAATTCAAATTTAGATACCATTGACAGCTTTTTTGATACCACTCGCAGTACGTTAACGTACCCATTATTTCATCTTGGACAAACTAGCTGCAATTTTGATGAAACGCACGTCATCATAAGCGCAAATTATCTCAGCCAATTGAGATAGCAGGTGTTTCACCTAAGGCAAAACCGAAGGAGACGATATGCGCACCAACGAAGATTTGCACCAGAATCAAAACGCTTACTCTGAGCACTCATCTAACGCAGGCTCCCCTGCTGGACAGACCAGAAGGCAATTTCTGAGCAGAAGTGCTCTTGGTCTAGCCGCTCTAGCAGGTCTTGGCCTTACCGCCTGCCAGACAAAGGGTGGCGCAACTGCTGCTAAGGGAACCGCAAAGAAGGTTGACTCCGTAGACGGAACCTTCCAGTACGAGAAGGTCTTCCCTGTTCTTAACGACAACGAGGCCTTTGACGACTCTCTTGTTACCAACCAGCTCAACAGCTTTGTTTGCTTTGCTGGTCAGGGCACCGTCTATGTAAAGAGCTCCGAGCCTCAGAGCTTTGCACTCTTTGTAAACGGTCACCAGGTTCCAACCGACAAGCTTGACGGCTCCTCCTGGAACCAGATAGACATCTCTGATGTAACCGTCAACGGGGATAACCGCTTGCAGGTCAGCACTGTTAAAGAGACTCAGGCAACCTTTGAGGTCAAGATTGGCTACCCAACCCTTATTGACGGCACCAAGGACTACGCCGACAACGACAACTTTAAGCTGATTGACCAGATCATCAACGCAGAGATTGCCAACGGCTTTACCTCTGCCCAGCTGGTTGTTACCAGGTACGGCAAGATTATCAAGAAGACCAATTACGGCAACGTCAATTCTTACAACAAGGACGGCTCTCGCATCAAAGACGGCAAGGCTGTTGACGACAACACCCTCTACGACCTGGCCTCTAACACAAAGATGTATGCCACTAACCTGGCAATTGAGAAGCTGGTTACCGACGGTCAGCTGGACGTTTCCAAGAAGGTTCAGGAGTACATTCCAGACTTCAAGGACCAGGAGGGCGATAAGATCCTGGGCAAGAATGAACTTACCGTCCGTGAGATTCTTGAGCACCAGGCTGGATTCCCACCAGATCCTCAGTACCACAACCGCAACTACAACCCAGAGAAGCCTGACGATCCTCAGCCAAACGCTAACCAGAAGCTGTACTCTCAGAATCGCGACGAGATTCTGCAGAAGATTATCGAGACCCCTCTGCAGTACGTCCCAGGCACCAAGACTGCCTATTCCGACGTAGACTACATGCTTCTTGGTTTTATCATCGAGAAGATCACCAACAAGCGCCTTGACCAGTACGTTAAGGAAGCTCTCTACGAGCCACTGGGGCTCAAGAACGTCACGTTCAATCCACTAGACAACGGCTTCAAGGCTGACGGAATCGCAGCTACCGAGCTTAACGGTAACACTCGCGACGGCCTGATTACCTTTGACAACATGCGTACCGATACCATTCAGGGTACGGTCCATGACGAGAAGGCCTACTACGCCATGGGTGGCATCTCTGGTCACGCTGGTCTGTTTGCCAACGCATCCGACCTGGCTGTTCTTGTCCAGACCGTTATGAACCGTGGTGGCTACGGCAACACCATGCTCTTCAGCGAGGACGTTCACGACCAGTTCATCAAGCCAAAGGACACCAACGTCACCTACGGTTTGGGCTGGAGGCGTAAGGGTCACATTGGCTACCAGTGGGCCTTCTCGCCAATTGCAAACGCTGAAACTGTTGGCCACACCGGCTGGACCGGCACGCTTACCGTCATCGACGTCTACAACAACACCAGCTTGGTGCTGCTTACTAACACTAAGAACTCGCCTGTCATTGACAACAAGGTCAATCCTAACGACTTTGTGGGCAACCACTTCCTGACCGGCGGCTATGGAGTTGTTTCTACGCTGGCATTTGATGGCCTTGACGACGCAAACGCCGAGGGCAACAATGCCAAGCTCATGGACATGGTCATTGCCAAGTACAAGCTCATTCAGGCAAAGCCAGATTATCAGACTGACCCCGATAAGGCTTCCCTGAAGGCACTGCTTGAGGTCTGCGACCAGAGGAAAGATTCCAAGGTTATCAAGGACTTCCAGGCAAGCGACTTGTACAAGACCATCTCGGAGTTTGTTGGTAAGTAAAGCTCGTGTAAACAAGCTGCGAAGCGGGAATAAACGCAGTACACGAACAAGGTACGATACACATCTTGTCTAGCAACGGCCCTCTCCTCCGTCTAGACACACCAAAGCCCGGATGCTATTGCGCGGCATCCGGGCTCTTTTTGTGCGCACGCGCGAGCACGCTGGGCTTTCGAGTGCGCGGGTTTCTCGCCAGATGCGCCATGCGAGCCTGAAAAGTGCATGAAGTCTGAGTAAACTTACTCAGACTTGACGAGAAAATCAGGCAAATCACTCAGACTTGGTGCACTTTTCCGGCAAATTACTCAGACTTGACGAGAAAATTAGGCTCCCTAAAGGAAGTCTCCTGTGCGTTTTAAGGCCCAACTGAAGCTTGTTTAAAGCGAGCCTGAAAAATGCAAAGAATCTGTATTTGAGACACAGATTCTTTGATGAAATCAGGCAAATCCACAGTTTCTTTTATGTATTTAGGCAAAAGTTACAGATTCTTTGAAGAAATCAGGCACGCTTGCGGTCACGAGCTTGCGCTCGCATTGCGATCGCGCGCCATGCGATCGCGAGCTTGTGGGCGCGCAGGTCGGACGTACCCTCCGGGCGCGCGATTTACAGTGCGGCGAGAAAATCCTCTGCTTGCTGGGCAATTGCCTCGTGAACCTCGGGCTCTGGCTCCCAAGTTCCCTCAGTCCAAGCGGTAACAGGAAGCGAGAAACCATTGAACGGCTCAACTGGCTTGGTGCGCAGAGCCAGGAACTGCTGCTTTACCACGGCGAGCGATCCTGCAGTCTTGTTTCGGCCGCCAACACCGCTTGCAGTAACAACCTTGCCAGCAATGGCGGTCTCGGACTTCTTCTCGTAATCGGAAGTAAGCGGACGACTCAGCCAGTCCAGCATGTTCTTAACGGTACCGGGAATGCTGTAGTTGTACTCCGGAGTAAAGAGCCATACGCCATCGGCGGCCATGACTGCGTCCCTAACCTTTTGGACACCTTCAGGAGCTGGGAATTCTTCGTCCTGGTTAAGCAGAGGGACGTCCAAAACGTCAACGACCTCAATCTCCGCCTTACCTTCGAGTGCCTTTGCCGCAACCTGGCTCAGCGACTTATTGAACGAATTCTTACGGCCAGAACCGATAATAAATACAATTTTCTTCATGAGCAGACCTCTCCGTGAATGCTGTGTAAATAAAAATCATGCACGAGCAAACCTGCCCGTACATGATTTGTGTACCCAAATGTTAACTCTGTAGTCGTATTTAACAGAAGTCCGAGAAATTCGCACAGCTCTCAAGCGCTTTTACCACCTGCTCAAGACCTGCGAGGTCTTCCTGGGTAAATCGAGCCACGCTCGGACTATCAATATCCAGCACGCCAACTACCTGGCCATCCTTGAAAATAGGAACGACCACCTCGGAGTTGGATGCAGAGTCGCATGCAATATGTCCCGGGAACTGATGCACGTCCTCTACCAGCTGACTTGTCTTTGTTGCCGCCGCCGTACCGCACACTCCCCGTCCAAACGGAATGCGCACGCAGGCAACTTTGCCCTGGAACGGTCCTAGGCGCAGCTCGGGAGTACGCAGCTCGTGGGCGCTTGGGGCTGCACCCGATTCCAAGTCCGCATCCGGCTCAACACCCGTCACCGTCACGGGATCTACCAGGTAGAACCCCGCCCAATTGATGTCGTCGAGCACGTCCCACAGAAGAGCAGCAGCGTTGGACAACACCGGTAGCCAGTGAGCATCAATCTCGGCAAGCGAGACAATCTGTTTTGCAAGCAAACCGTAATCAGTCATGTTTACTTCTCTGGCAGAATCTCAATCCAGCAGCCATCAGGGTCTGCGATAAAGTAGAGACCCATCTTTGGGTTCTCTTTAACGATGCAGCCCATCTCCTCGTGAAGCGCATGGAACGTATCAAAATCGTCAACACGGAATGCAATGTGCGTGTCTTTTCCGCCGTTGTCATAAGGCTCTACCCAACCGCGGTTCCACGTGAGCTCCAGCTCAAAAGGAGACCAGTCGTTTACCAAAAACGTGTTGGTCCAAGAGCCGTCCTCTGGTCCCTTAACACGATCAACACGGAATCCCAGAGCCTTCTTGTAGAACTCGACGGTTTTCTCGTTATCCAAAACGTGGGTGCAGCGGTGAACAAATCGTGCCTGCATAAATCCTCCTTTGTTGTACGCCTAACTCGCGCTTAGTTGAGCTCCTGCTCAAGCTGATCGACAAGCTCGCCGAAGTACTTGAGCGCAGCGTTAACGGGGTCTGGAGTGGCCATATCAACGCCAGCGCCGCGGAGCAGCTCAATTGGAGTCTTGGAGCAACCGCCGGACAGGTAGCCAATGTAGTCCTTGACCGCAGGCTCACCCTCAGAAAGGATGCGCTGGGACAGGGCAATAGCTGCCGAGAAACCAATGCAGTACTGGTAGACATAGAAGTTGTAGTAGAAGTGAGGAATGCGCGACCACTCCAGCTTGATCTCTTCGTCCAGCTCAATGCCAGGTCCAAAGTACTCTGCGCAAAGCTTGCCGTAGTGCTCAGAGAGAACCTCGGCGTTCAGAGCCACACCGTCAGCATTCATTTTGTTGATGTCACGCTCAAACTCGGCAAACATACACTGGCGATAGATGGTGCCACGGAAGCCCTCAAGGAAGTGGTTGAGGATGTACGCGTGGCGCGCAGGATCAGTCTCGTGCTCAAGCAGGTAGTGCGAAAGCAGCGCCTCGTTGCAGGTGGATGCAACCTCTGCAACAAAGATGGAGTAATCAGAGTAGGTAATCTCCTGGTTGTGGGACGAGAAATACGTGTGCAGGGAGTGGCCCATCTCGTGAATAAGGGTGTAAACGTCGTCGAGGCCGCCCTGGAAGTTGAGAAGCATAACGGGGTTCATACCTTTGCCGCCTGCGGAATAAGCACCGGAGCGTTTACCTGGAGTTTCGTACACGTCAACCCAACGGCTCTCCAGGCCCTTCTTGACCAGGCTGACGTACTCCTCGCCCATAGGTGCCAGCGCCTTAACAATAAGGTCGCAAGCCTCCTCGTAGGTGAACTTCATGTCAACATCGTCAACAAGAGGAGTGTAGACGTCCCAGAAGTGCAGCTCATCCAAGCCCATGACACGCTTGCGCAGGTCAACGTACTTGTAGAACGCTGGGAAATTCTGGTGAACAGCGTCAATGAGGTTGTTGTAGACCTCAACAGGAATTTCGTTCTCTGCAAGAGCAGCCTCAAGGGAGCTTGCATACTTTCTAGATGACGAGAAGAACTGCAGGTTCTTAACCTGGCTGGTCAGAATTGCGGCGGAAGTATTGCGGAACTCACCAAAACGGCTGTAGAGCTGCTTGAATGCGGACTCACGCAGGACGCGGTCAGCATCCATCAGCAGAGGAACAAATGAACCGCTGGTCAGCTTATGGGTCTTACCCTCAGAATCAACTGCGTCATCGAAGGTAAGGTCCGCGTCATCAAACATGGAGAAGATATTGGTTGGCTGAACAGCAAGCTCTTCAGCGCGTGCCAAAAGAGCCTCTTCCTCAGCAGAAAGGGTGTGCTCGCGCTGGTTCAAGATCTTGTTGAGCTTACGACGATAGAACTCAAGCGCTGGAACCTCTACATAGAACTTCTCGACAGATTCTGCTGGAACGGCAAGAAGCTCTGCGGCAAACCAAGAAGTTGCCTCGCCAACCTGCGTATATGCGCTGGTGGCGTTTGCAACGTATGCCTGATACTTGGCTACGCGGGTGTCCTCGTCACTCTTGCGCTCAGCGTAGTTGATAATCTTGTAGAGCAGAAGAGTCATCTGGTCCTCAAGCTGCAGGAACTCCAGAAGAGCCTGTGCGGAGGTGGAAATCTTACCCTTAAATGCAAGCAGCTTTGGGCAGTAAGCCTTAAGCTCCTCGAGTCCAGCCTCAAATGCCTCATCGCTGGGGAACATTGAGGACAGGTCCCACTTATATTTGCTGTCAATTTCTTCGCGAGACTCGTATGCCATGAGCCTTCCTTTCTTGACCGGGTCAGTATGTGCTGTTATGTAGTGTCCCACATACACGCCAATTTCATGCTGATAACAACAAAAAATGAACCCATTCGATACAAATCATCAAACGGGCGTGTTGCAATGCCTGAACTTCCCTGACGGCCTGCGACTATCCTATCTTCCACCCTTCCGCCTCGGCACGTGCCTCAACGAAGCGCCGGTACACACCTTCTTGCGCGAGAAACTCCTCATGGGTCCCCCTCTGGACGACGGTACCATCCTCTACCACAAGGATCTGGTCGGCATGTTCGATAGTCGCAAGCCTGTGTGCTATGACCACCACGGTCTTCTCGCGCGTAAGTTCCGTAAGTGCCTGTTGGATAAGCTGTTCGTTCTCCGGATCAATTGAAGCCGTCGCCTCGTCAAGCACCACGATAGGGGCATCCTTGAGCAATGCTCGGGCAATCGAGATGCGCTGGCGCTCTCCCCCGGAAAGGCTTGCGCCTCCCTCGCCCACAATCGTGTCATAACCGTTGGGCAGGGCGCTGATAAAATCGTGACACCGTGCGCGTTTGGCAGCTTCGACCACCTGCTTATGCGTTGCGCCGGCAGTCCCAAACGCAATGTTGGCCTCCAGGGTGTCATTGAACAGGTAGACATCTTGGAACACCATCGAGAAATTCCTCAACAGGCTGTCCACCGTGAATTCACGGACGTCGTGGCCGCCGACACGCACCGCCCCGCTATCGACGTCGTAGAAGCGCGCCATAAGGCTGGATATATTGCAGGAAAGCCGACCAGAGTCTCTAAGAGGGAAAGGGTTCAGAGTTCCCGGACCTCATCGCATACGGCGAGAAGCTCCTCATCGTGAGACACAACGATTACCAGGTGGCCCTTACGAAAGTCCTTGAGGAGGTCAATGAGATGGCTCCGACTTGCCGCATCAAGTGCCGAAGTTGGCTCGTCAAGCAACATCACCTCTGGGTCTTTGAGGAGCATGCGGATGATAGCGATCTTCTGTTTCTCCCCTCCTGACAACGCAACACGATGTGCATCAATGACGCTCTGCAATCCCCTGTCTGGTGAGAGGAACTTCTGAAGTCCAAACAAGTTGACAAGCTGCAAAACCCTATCTTCACTGGGCATCTTGTTGCACAGAAGCGTCAAGTTGTTCCACAGGGTATCTTGGAGAATTGCCGGCTCTTGCTCAACAATGCCGATGACGTCGTGCCTGAGGGCGTATTGGTCAAGCGTTGCAAGGTCGGTATTGCCATAGTATATGGATCCGTCATACAGGCTGAAATATTCTCCCGAGAGAAGCTTCAAAAGCGTACTCTTGCCACATCCATTGGTACCTGCCAAGGCATAGATCTTCCCCGCTTGAAAGCGCCCGCTCACTCCACAGAGGGTCCTGTTTTTGTTCCCTGGATATGAAAAGGCCACATCGTCGCAGGTAATCAGGCTGGTGTCCGTAGGAACTCCGGAACCGTTCGGCTCCTCTTCCTCATCCCAAAGCTCTTGTAATCTGTTGTAGTTCACGCGGGCGCTCTGGTAGTCGCGGCCAAACTGCTCAAAGTACTCGACGGATGTAACCATGGTGGTGAAGTAGCCGAAGGCAGTTGCCACATAACCCACCTGCATATGGCCGGCAAAAACTTCCCTGGCAGCAACAAAAAGAAGTGCCGCCTGGGCAATGCCTTGGACCACTCCCGTACAAAGAAACACTTGCGCCGCAACCTTGTTCGTTTGATACATTGCCTCTCGGACCGTGAAGAAGATCTCCTTCAGGCGTTTTGTGGAACGGTTAAACAGAACATGTTTCCTGATAAACTCGACTTCCTCTAACTGCTCTTGAGCCCGTGAGGAGTACTGTGACATCTCATTTGTAAAATCGAGTCTTGTCTTATACATCCTATTCATGAAAATCATATAAATACCACCTGAGGCAATGGCAAGCACTATAGATACCAATGAGAGCAGGGGGTCTATGACAAACAGAACGACCACAATGACTACGAGAATTGCAGTGTTTTTAAGAACATCGACAATAGACATCAGGAAGAAGAGCGAAAGACCATTAGTGTCATCATCTAGACGCCGACGCCAATACGCAGGATCAAAACCTTTAAAGAAGGCCGGCCTTAGGTGTTGGATATGCTGAATAGCATGAAGCTCAAGATCAAATGAGGAATCTGCCTGAAGGTAGGTGTATACCAAGGTGGCCAGGTAATCAAAGAGCGCAGCTAAAATACAACATATTGCAAGGAATAGACATGCCAAGATCAACGAACCCATCGGCGTATTGGGTTCAAGAAGCATATTTATGGTAACCCCGGCCACAAGTGGAGCCACAACGGAGAGAAGCGCCTGGATCAGGCGGGCAACCAGATATCCTATAAATCTTCGACGATTGGAGATGCTCTGCCAGCAGCATCGGACGAGATCAAACATCCGCATCACCCAATTCAATTTCATGTGCTAAAAAAGCCTAGTGTCTCATCTCTCGATGTCCTGGTGTCACACTTTCCAAAGATATTTTTATGCACCAGTTGGCACTCGCCAGGCTCGACATCGTTCGTCCCAATGGCATAATTATATCTCCAGAACAAATGCTATTCTCGCCAAAACCCGAATGACGAGGAAGCAAGATCTCAGCTAGACGGACTTCTCGAAAACGCTCCACATCTTTATGCCATCGCTGAAGTGAAATAGAGACCACAAATTGGTTCTTGGTCAGCTAGTTCCTGCGTCAGCCCAGTGCCATACCCATCATATAAATAGGGAGATACGTAACACCTTCGAAAGCTTCTGGAGTATCCACATTGCCGTCATGAAATACGTAGACATGTTCGAAGCTGTAGTTTTTTGTTGTCAGGAGATTGTCAAGCGCACTGTGGCGTCGATAGTTCTTACCACTCTTTATCTCACAGAGGTCGATGCCTCCTTGTTGCCCCTGAAGCACAAAATCAACCTCGCCTATCTTGGAGGAATTATAGTAGCGCAGTTCCCTTCCACACGCCTTGAATTCCTGGGCTGCCACATTCTCAAATATCGACCCAAAGTTTATGCTTGACTTTCTATTGAGGATATCAATATCGACATCCCCCATCATTTGGGCGGTAAGCAGGCCGACGTCATTTGCGTAAAGCTTCAGCATGTTTCGGTCCTCATGGGCGGCAAGGGGAAACGTCGGCTCATTGACTCGGAATGCCGGAAGAGCGACCCCTACGTGCTCAAGCCAGTCGAACGCGAACTCAAGGTTGGCAAACCTCAGACTCTTCCCCAGCCTTGCATATTTGAATCGCTTGTTCTCAGAATTCAACTGAGAAGGTATGGACTCGTATAC
>JABZHH010000110.1:0-591 GCA_015258925.1 Atopobium sp.
ATAACATTACTAATATCCAGCGAAATCTGCTCTGCTTCCTGTTGAGCATCAGCGCGCTCCTGATCAGAGCCAGTAATTGCAAGCTGATCAAAGGTTTTCTCGTTATCATCAAGGCGCTTTGAGAGGTCTCCAAGCTTCTGATAATCACTATCGAGTGCGTCAAAAACAGCATCCGAACTTGTATTTTGCTGAGTTGCACTAGTGTCTTGACCTGTAAGGTGCGTAACAGGAGTGGTGGTAGGAGTAGATGAGACCGGCGCTTCAACCTTTGCGCGATTGTCGGTTGCCTGAGGGTCCCACGGGTGTGTAATAACAAAGATTGCAGCTACTACCAGCGTTGTAACAAGAAGCGCTGAGAGCAGAATAACACGCGTACGCGGGATTCCTTCAGCTTCAGGGAGATTCTCTTTTGAAGGCTCGGAAGGGATTGCAGACTCAAAGCGAGGAGCTGGCCTGCGACTTACCGAGGCAAACGCGCTGGTAGTGTCTGGGTCAGCGTTGTCGGCCGGCATTTGTTGCAAAACAGTGGGATCTACTGCGACAGAAGAGGATGCATCATACTCTGCGTCTACGAGCGGATCGGTCTTCTCG
>JABZHH010000111.1:0-585 GCA_015258925.1 Atopobium sp.
CGTCTGAACCACGTTGCAACTTCTCAGTTCTCTCGCGTTTCTTACACCGAGGCTATTGAGATTCTGCAAGAGGCAGTAAAGGCTGGTCAGAAGTTTGAGTACCCCGTTGAGTGGGGCATTGACCTTCAGACTGAGCACGAGCGCTATCTCACCGAGCAGCACTTTGGAAAGCCAATCTTTGTTACTGATTATCCAGCAGAAATCAAGGCCTTCTACATGCGTCTTAATGATGACGGCAAGACTGTTGCCGCAGCTGACTGCCTTGTCCCAGGCATTGGCGAGATTATTGGTGGCTCACAGCGAGAAGATCGTCTTGAGCTTCTGGAGAAGCGCATTGTTGAGCTTGGCATGAACCCCGACGACTACAAGTATTACTTGGATCTTCGTCGTTACGGCTCTTGCACACATTCTGGCTTTGGTCTTGGCTTTGAGCGCCTTGTTATGTACCTCACCGGTGTGGATAACATTCGTGACGTTATTCCTCACCCTCGTACGGTAGGTAACGCTGACTTCTAAGATTGCAGGTCATAGGTAGCGTAGGGGAATGCGATTGGCGTGCTAGTCCAACCGACCCAGTTGCCAAAT
>JABZHH010000112.1:0-584 GCA_015258925.1 Atopobium sp.
AGGCATGCTCATGCTAGGCACATCTTTGCAGCCAGCGTGCATTTCGGCTGAAGAGTCGCAGATGCTTGCGGGTATGAATACAAAAGAGGTATTTGGTTGGGTAATGGGTAAGCTCGCTGAAGATGACGAGTTGTTAACCGTTGCTGTAGCCGACTATGGTCGTCGTTTGAATCTGGATCGCTTCCGTGAGCTTAGACCAGACGGCTATATTCAGTGCGGAATTGCGGAGCAAAACCTTATTGAAGTGGCATCTGCCTGCGCAAATGAGGGCTTCCACGTTTTTGCGCCGTGCTACGCCACGTTTGTGACCTCTCGAACGCTCGATCAGATTCGCGTCAACCTTGGCATGATGAAGTCGCCCGTGGTGCTTGTGGGTGTTGCCGCTGGTTGTGAATCCGCAGCTACAGGGCCATCTCACATGGCTGTGGAGGACATTGCAGTAACCAGGACCATTCCGGGGCTTTCTGTATTCAGTCCAGTCGATAACGCCCAGCTTGCGGCCACGCTTATGGAGCTTGCAAAGCATCCACGACCAGCTTACGTGCGTATGACCTCGTGCGATGGCGTCAATCTACATCCAGATG
>JABZHH010000113.1:0-564 GCA_015258925.1 Atopobium sp.
TTTAACAGATTATCTGACTTAGGTGTGTTTTGAACTGCCTCCTATTTCTCGTGTCCAAGAAATGGGAGGCAGTTCATCCATGGCGATACGAGGGTTTTCATTTATAGAGGCGCTTTAGTGCTTACGACCCGCAAGAGCGTGCTCTAGATAGTCATGATTGCCGGTAAATTTAACCAGCTCGCGAGAAAGCAAAGAGACGGGGAGCCCCACGACATTCTCGTAATCTCCCTGAATGCTCTGAACTAGATAGCGACCATTTCCCTGAATGCCGTAAGCTCCAGCCTTATCCATTGGCTCGCCCGAGGCAACGTAGGCAGCAATCTCGTCTTCGGAGAGTTCAAAGAACGTGACGTCAGTAGTCTCCACAAACGTTACGGCAACAACAGATGGTGCTCCGTCAGGAGAAGGGGACTTGAAAGCCTTAAAGCGTCGCAGAGCAACACCGGTGGATACGTGGTGAGTCTGACCAGAAAGCTTAGAAAGCATGTGTTTTGCGTCTTCAACATTTATTGGCTTGCCAAAAACTTGGCCGTCATCTGTCCAGACAATGGTATCCGCGGCAAG
>JABZHH010000114.1:0-561 GCA_015258925.1 Atopobium sp.
AATAAAGTCATACGACTTTTTTATATCACATAGTAGTAAGGACAGCATATCTGTTCAGAAACTAATAAAATACGAAAATAGTAATAACAAAAACATCTATTGTGATTGGATTAATGATGATGATTACTTAAAAAGACACCTACTATGTGAGGCAACATTAAGCGTATTGGAGAGTAGATTAGAACAATCAGATAGCTTAATATTTGTTGAATCGGACTCTTCTATGAATTCAATGTGGTGCAAATATGAACTTAATTATTTTTTATCATTAAACAAGCCAATATACACTATAAAAAAACAAGATATAGAAAATGGTAAATTTTTAATATCTAAAATGAAAGAATTTTGGTTTGCAGATAAAAATTATAAAAAAATGGCATTAATAGAAGGTAAAAAAATTACGTCTCAAAAAGTGGTGTAAGGCTATTTCCTTACTACCTTCTAGCCTACATTATGCCACCTCTTTACAAACCTTAAAGTCACTATCAATTACTTGTAAGAGATGGTTGATGGTCTCTTGTGTACATGACCCTTTCTTTGGGGTTTCTTCAAAGAGAAGAG
>JABZHH010000115.1:0-295 GCA_015258925.1 Atopobium sp.
GAATTAATATGCCTTAAATCATCATAAATACTTTTACCACCGCTATGACGAATCTTGCCAGATGGCAGAATGAGTCACGTCCCAAAAAGTGGTGTAAGGCTATTTCCTTACTGCCTTCTAGCCTACATTATGCCACCTCTTTACAAACTTTAAAGTCACTATCAATTACTTGTAAGAGATGGTCGATAGTCTCTTGTGTACATGATTCTCTCTTAGAGTGTTCTTCAAAGAGAAGAGAGTGTTTGTCCATGAAATGCGTTGCTACAAACCACTCTTCGTTTTGATTGATACATAC
>JABZHH010000115.1:305-560 GCA_015258925.1 Atopobium sp.
AACAACACGTGTACGCTTCTTTATCTCTTTGTTGAGTCTTTCACAGAGATTGTTTGTACGTATCCAATGAGCGTGTTCTTTTGGAAAGTCTAGGTAAGTTAGTACATATGGCTCTGACTCTTCTAGAAGATGTGCTCCTTTTGGGTCTATCTTTTCATACACTTCATAGAGGTGCTCAAAGCCTGTACGTACTAACTCGCTATCAGTAGCTTCAAAGGTATGTTTCATAGCAGCAATAACTGCTTTGCCCTGAGC
>JABZHH010000116.1:0-252 GCA_015258925.1 Atopobium sp.
ATTACGACCCGTTGCTAAAATAATATCTACACCTTTTTGTTCTAATTTATTCAATATATCAATAGTAAACTCACCAATTACATGATTGGTATTAAGTAGCGTGCCATCAAGATCAGAGACAACGGCTTTAAATGGTAGTTGTTGCATAAAAATACCCGTATAAAAAATGAGTCTGTATCATACCAAAACAACACAATTTTTGACCGCACTTTCTATCATAAAAATAACATTCATTGATAAAAAACAAAAAGG
>JABZHH010000116.1:262-557 GCA_015258925.1 Atopobium sp.
TACATCAATTATTTGATGATTTTCGCAACAACGCCAGCACCTACTGTACGGCCACCTTCACGGATTGCGAAACGTAAACCTTGGTCCATCGCGATTGGGTGGATTAAGCTTACTGTCATTTTGATGTTATCACCAGGCATTACCATTTCCACGCCTTCTGGTAATTCGATTGTACCAGTTACGTCAGTTGTACGGAAATAGAACTGTGGACGGTAACCTTTGAAGAATGGAGGGTGACGACCACCTTCATCTTTTGATAATACGTAAACTTCTGATTCGAAATCAGTGTGTGGAG
>JABZHH010000117.1:0-549 GCA_015258925.1 Atopobium sp.
GAATAGCTTTTCCTTGTTTTTGAAGTACGAGTACAGCAGGCTTACCGACACGTCTGCAAGTCTCGCGATGTCCTGCAACTTCGCGCTACGGAAGTCCTTCTCGTAGAACACCTGGACGGCGGCGGCAAGTATGCGCTCGCGCACCTCTTCCTTGAGAACCTGCATGATTTTCTCCTCAAATCCTCTCAATGCTGAATATTAATTCAGTATTGTTCATTCTAGGCGACGCCGAACGAATGTCAAAGAGTGGGGAGACGATAAACCCCACATCGGTATGCCTACTGAAACTGAAAGTTCCCATAGAACCTATTCTGTTTTCCGTTGACCTGCTCCCCTGATGCATGTTGCAAAAAAAGAAAACCGCGATGGCCAAGGAGGTGACATGGCGATGACAAGGGCAGAATACGACAGACCGCATATACCTCAGAAAGACTTCTACACAGTGCAGGACATCTATTCCGCGGCGGAGGTTGTGAGGTTGCTGGGGTCAAGCAGATCAAGATTTACCACTACGCGAAAGACGCGGTGAACCCCCTCCCCCTGAGGAAG
>JABZHH010000118.1:0-539 GCA_015258925.1 Atopobium sp.
GATGGGGGCATATTACACACCTAATGACGATAATCTGCATGTTTGTGGTAATTTCTGCGTCATGTATACGTCTTTTTGACAGATTATCTGACTTAGGTGTGTTTTGAACTGCCTCTCATTTCTCGTGTCCAAGAAATGGGAGGCAGTTCACAAGCGAGCGCCTTTTCTTGTAAACATGAACTGAACTGCTTTGGAGAGCGTTTGACAAACTACTTACGCAAGTGGCTTATATGCATCATCAACATTGATGTGGCAATAGCCACCAGGATTCTTCTTCAGGTAGTCCTGATGATATTCCTCGGCAAGAACGTAGTTATCCAGTGGCTCTACCTCAACGGCAAGCTTCTGACCAAAAAGAGACTCTTGCTCAGCCATAATGCGCTCAATAACAGGCAAGTCAGCATCATTTGTGTAATAGATGCCCGTGCGATACTGTCTACCAACGTCGTTGCCTTGCTTATTGACTGAGAGGGGATCAATAACCCTAAAGTAGTAGCGCAAAATGTCATAGAGGCTTACAAAAGTCTCATCGTAAGTGA
>JABZHH010000119.1:0-535 GCA_015258925.1 Atopobium sp.
GACCCTGATGCAGCTTTGCCACCAACAAGGTAGCCGCTCATACGGTCAACTTGTGTGACCAGGCGTGGCCCTTTGGCCTTACCGATGACGGTATCTCTCCCCAGTCTCCAATGCGTTGGCGATCTGCAACCTCTTTTGGTCTTTCGACAAGTTCATGAGTTATCCGTATTTTTCCTCTGCGCTCTATGAGGTGTTTTGTATGCCGTCGTTTACCTCGGTGTCTAAGTCTTCTACGTACAGACTGTACACCTGGAAGTTCACAGTCTAGTTTCCCTGAGTGTATGGCTCTATATATAGTGCTACAGCTGACAGGAGCGTAGGAAAGTTCTAAGTGTAGTCTGCCTGCAATCTGCTCAGGTGAGAAGTGGCGACTACAGATGAGAAAGACAATACGTGCACGAAGGCTTGGATCATCGAGTAGGGTGCGTTTCTTGCAAGCCTGGCGTCGAACATCGGTCTTTCTCTGGGCAGTCGAGGCCCTATAACAAAGATGCGCCACTCCAATGATTGTCCAACCGTTTCTTTTAATCTCCCG
>JABZHH010000011.1:0-36502 GCA_015258925.1 Atopobium sp.
GATTATCTGACTTAGGTGTGTTTTGAACTGCCTCCTATTTCTCGTGTCCAAGAAATGGGAGGCAGTTCATTCTTGTAGATGGCCGTTTTTTGTGTATGTAACGATTCTTAGGCGAGAAGAACGTGATGTAGATCTTCTACCGTATCTACAATTGCAACCGCTCCCGCATCAATAAGCTCCTGTTTATTGGTAGTTTTGCCATACAGAACGCCAATGCACGGAATCTTATTTGGGAATGCTGCTTCCATATCAAAACGACGGTCGCCAATCATGACGCTTTCAGAAGCTTCAAAGCCAAGCTGGCGCATAACGTGAGCAATAGCAGTGATTTTATCAGTTGCTGCCTCATCTATTCTTCCAGCATAGGTATCAAGAACACCAATAAGGTTGTTATCCCTAAGGCCCATTTCAAGCATAGGCTGATTCTTTGAGCTTGCCACCGCAACCTTTTTACCTGCGGCATGAAGGTCATCGATGAGGTCTCTCATACCCTCAAAGAGTGGCCATTTTCCTGTAGTTACATAAAGCTCACGGTAACGTTTAGTAACCGTAACAGCATCCTCATGGCTTAAGCCAAAGACCAGCTCAAACGCATAAGGAAACGGCGGTCCTACAAGCTTTTTAAGGTCTGATTCTATAAAGTCTGTATGGCCGCAGTCTGTCATTGCCATCTTTGCGGTAGAAACAATGGTGGGCAACGTGTCTGCCATAGTCCCATCAAAATCAAAAATAATAAGCGAACGATTCTGCAGATCTGAAACTACCTCAGAAGCTACCAGTGTTTTATTTGTATCAGTTACGTTTTGCATTATTGCCATGTCAATCCAATCATCTACGTATGTGAGTATACCGTTCATGACGCAAAACTAACCAGTCAATGACATTTTCTTCTCGTCTGCCGAATTAACTATTGACAGCTGAAATGTCGTACACCAGCAAAGGTATATAGTTAACTATAGATGAATCAGTATGCCTAACCTGGGAGGTGTATGATGACTCGTCAGGAAAATAATCCAGAAGCTAAGCAACCTGGAAGAAACAGGCTTGGAAAACTCTATCCGTCTCTCGTCAATACAGACGTTCTGCCTGATGAGTCTTTAGACGCTGCTCAAAATAATCAACATGTTGGTTCTATTGATCAGACTGGTTGGCATACAAAGCTCAATATTGAAGCGCTTTCTCTTACGCTTACAGAGTCCACCACCCCTCTTGAAGTGCTTAAACATTTTGTAACTACAGCATTTTTGCGTGAGAAAGATTCTCACCGAAAAGGTGGATCTGTTGCCATCCCGCCAAGTGATTTTGAACTGCATCTAGCCCAGCGACTAAAAGATGCCGGTGTTCTCGATGCGCAAGACATTACTATCCCCTGCCGCGTGGTGCGCCTGCGTACCAATGGCCTCTTTTATCTGCGCGCTAATCAAAAAACACTTTCCTATGAACAGAAGATTCAGCTCCTTACTATTGAGAGCGCACTGAACACTGCCCTCTTTGCAGAGCGATACTTTCTTGATGCAAATATGGCATCTGAACTTGACTTACTTGCTTTTGAGCAAAAGATTGTCTCTACCATGATGAAGCAATCTCGCCCCCGTTGTGCCACTACTCAAAGCACCCAAGAAGACGGCGAGTGGGTTGTCCGCAAAGCCATCTCTCTACACATTGAAAGCCTGCGTCTATCTCAGCGTCTTGTCACTGAGTTTAGGACCAACGTACACAAGGGAATTGCCGCCTTTAGGGTACACCTGGCCCTTCCAGAGCAGTTCCCAAGAAGCTTTCTTGGCGCAGATGGAAGTATCAAAGAAGCAACCTTTGATGACCTCAGCCGTGCGGCAACCGCTTACAACTTACACCTTGGTATGCTCATCACCGCAAGTGCTTTTAGAAGCTCGAAGAGGATTAACGAGGTATGGCTCTCTGGCATATGCAATACAAACAAGCTGCATGCCTGTCTTTTCTCGTTCCACATTACTCGCAAGCAATTTGAAGATACAAACATTACAGAAGAGACTAATCCGCTTTCTGTCTATCAGCTCTGGAACGCGCAAATCGACGAGGCAGATGGCATCCTACGCTCAGTTCATCCACTCTTTACCTTAGATGATGAGATTTTCTGTCCACCAAGCAGGTACGATTTTGTTGAGTCTTCTCAAAAACGCCTTGATAGCGTCGCAGCTCACGCACTTGGTACCGATGAAGTGTCGGGGCTTTCTATTGATGAAGGTCAGGCGCGAGAAGAAATTATCACCAAAATTTTGCGTAACCTCTCTTCTTCTACAGAAGAAAACGTCCGCACCATCTTGTCGTATACCGCAAACTCTACCGATCCTACGGTGCGAGCAGCGGGAGAACGCGTGGTTTCTCGCTTTATTAAGGGCACGCTTGCAGAAGATGACTTTGAGGCTATTTCAGAAGAGTTTGTTGACGGAGGCGTTCTTTCCTTGGCGGTTACCAAGGCCCAGCGCCTTATTGGCGAGAAAAACTATCAAGACGCAGAACTGCTCCTACGTGAAGCGCTGGACTCCGTTGATGGCAATAACACCTACACGGACTCAAGCACTACTCAGTGGCGTGTATTTATGAACTACGTTGATCGCGTACTTTACAACAGAATTCTCTCTAATCCCGAGAAAAACACTCGTCTAGCTCCTATGTCTTACTTTGAGGCGCACCTTCTGATATCTATTGCTCAGACGCTCCAAGGACAAACTCAAAATGCTCTCCAGCACGCGAGAAGGGCTGTTGAGATTGCTCCTCTTAGCATGAGTGCAAGGCTACATCTCTCCCACTGTCTTGAAGAGTCGCTAGATATTACAGCTGCGGCAGATGAACTCAAGAAGCTCCTGCTGCTTGCCCATGACCCCGAGAGTATTGGGTTTGGTTATTACCGCATGGCGTTCTTCCAATGGAGACTCAGGCATCTGAAAGCCGCCCAAGCCTGTTATCAGTTTGCCTTGAAGTTCTTACCAGGTGCTACGTTTATTATTGGTACCGAGACGGCTATTCTTGCGCAAACAGAGCCTGAGTTTAGCTGCGAAGATATGAACGATGATGAGATTTACGCCACGCTCATAGAAAATCAAATTCCTGTTGCTCCGACAGATGAGGTCTCTACTATTTTCTTGGATGGTACGCGAGCCTCGCTTGATGCAGAGCTTTTTAGTGTTGCTAAGAACTTCATGATGAACCTAGGAATTATGACTAAAGATGATGTCTACTTTGACATGCTCAACTCCATTGAAGGAGAGCCTGATAGATGAGATAACTCAACTCAAACTCACAAAGAATTGGCATAAAAAAGGAGTTCCGATTTCTCGGAACTCCTTTTGCACAATGTGCTGTGACTTTTACAGCTCATTCATTACGCGAACAAGCTTTACAGCATAGTTCTTATCCATTGCCCACGTACCAGCAAGCTTACGAATAATGTTGGCTTTCTTAGCAAGAATCCATGCTCCGTAGCGCTTGTCAACCTCTTGAGCTTTGCTTGGATCAACGGTCAGTGGCTCATAACCTGCGTATGCACGAAGGTGCAAGGCCTGCGCGCGGAGTCCCTTAAGAACGGTATCAAACGAGAGTCCACGCTCACCATTTCCTGTTGCACCCATACCACCAAAGTTGCACTGCTCAGGAAGGACATCGCCACCAAAGCGAAGGTTACCTGTCTCAATCATGACCTGCGCATAGAGGAGCTCTGGACGAACTCCCTCATCAATTGCAGCCTGCCATAGCTGGTTTACAAAATCGGTCCCTGTTGCAGCGCCCTTCTCGGCATAGACGGCTGGATAAGCAGAACCTACGCGCTTGTTGAAATCTCGCTGAAGATCCTCTTTCGTGACAAGAGGTGCTCCAAGAACGCTGGTGCGATCAGAGAAATTACCGCGAGTTGGCTCGATTGGAGAACTGTCATCAGCTGGAGTGTTGTTAGCGTCTCTATTATCTCCACCGTTACCACCGTTGTTGTTATCTGCAGACTTGATGTTAAGAACACCATTTGCATCTGCGTAAGCAACACGACCATCAGGAAGAGTGACATTTTGAGAGCGCAACAATCCATTACTCTGGTCAAAGTAATAATATGAGCCATTGATTGATTGCAGGCCGAAGAGGGCGCCGTGCTCAGTAGTAGTTGGGTCAAAGTACCAGGTCTTGCCATTTGGAGTATTAAACCAACCAGAGGCTAAGGCGCCACTTGATTGAGCCCAAGCCCAAATATTGTTAGGCAACGCAACCCAACCATTAGAGGTCATACCATTGTTTACATCAACATAATACGAGCCACTAGAAGTAGCAAAAATGCCGGTCTTCATAAGTGGGT
Organism: Atopobium sp.; assembly: GCA_015258925.1. GTDB lineage: Bacteria > Actinomycetota > Coriobacteriia > Coriobacteriales > Atopobiaceae > Lancefieldella. The sequence goes on from JABZHH010000011.1 coordinate 4,319, forward strand.
AAGTTGCATTCTCATCAAAATAGAACCACTTACCATTGGGCATATGCTTCCAGCCAACATAAAGAGAGCCATCTGAATTTGCCCATGCCCAATTGCCATCAGCAAGGCTAATCCAGCCGCCAGAAATAAGACCATGATCAACATCAATATAGTATTTCTGATAGCCATCGGACATTAAGCCAAAGGTGGCGCGATAGTTGTTATTACTATCAAAGTAGAACCATTTACCGTTAGGAATACGTTTCCAACCGGCTTGCAATGAGCCGTCTTCTGTTGCCCATGACCAAGAATCGTCAGGCCAGTGAATCCAATTATTCTTTACAAGGCCATTCACTTCATCAAAGTAATAAGACTTACCTGAAATGGTCCTCTGGCCAAGAGCGGCAGCGTTATGAGGTGCAGCTGCGTCAAAGTACCAAACTTTACCATTTGGCGTAGTAAACCAGCCAGAAACAGCAATTCCCCTGGCATCAAAATAATGCCAGCCATCATCGTCTTTAAGCCATCTGCTTACGTAAGCAGTGCCGTTGTCGTCGGAATACATCCATCCTTCAGCAGCTCTGCGCCAGCCATAAGATTCTTTAATCTTAGCGTCATAGTTTGTCTGTCGGGTTACTTCTTGACCGTCAGAAGATCTTGCTGTGATATACAGGGTGTAACGGCCGCTAGCAGGAAGTGTAAAGGTAGATGAAGTTGCCGTAGTGTTAGATGCAACCGTTACCTTTGTTCCATCTGGACCAACATAGCTGTAAGTAAATGTTGCGTCAGTAACTACGCCAGTAAGAACTGGCTTTAGAGTAATGTCACTATCCTTTTGAGCTACTGAAACACTACTCATGCTCCACCAAGTATCAGAGCTGTACATTTCCCAAATTGCCCATGCATCTGCCCAGCCAATGTAGTCAACCTTGGAATTATCACCAAGGTCTTTAAACTCAGCAGCATGTGCTGGATTAGAAATGAATTGATGCTCAATAATTACGCCAAGAATTCCCTTTTGACGAGCATAGCGAACAATACCGTAATAATCGGACTCATCGCCATTCTCGTAATAGTCTGTTCCGTATTGGTCGTTGTAGCCACGTTCTGTTGCGCCGTCACCGCGGGTAACAATACCAACTTTATTTCTGAGGTAATAGTTAACTTTACTGGCAAAAATTTGACCGGAGAAATAAAGATCATAGTTGTAGCTTACCTTATGAGGAACAAGTACCTCTGAGCCCGTTGCAGATGCAGGGCCGGCATTGTAGTGAAGCGAGATGATAGCACAAGCGTTTGCGTCAACAGCACGCTGTACGCGTGTCTTGATCGATGGATCCTCGTGTTCTCCACGAACAACAACAACCTGTACACCCCATTTTTCCAGATACTTCTTGGCATACATGGCAGTTGCCCAAGCCAGATCTCCCTCTTTGAGTCCAAAGTAGGTAGCACCTGGATCTCTGCCTTCAAGGCCATCACTGTGACCTGGGTCAAGCGCAATAGGTCTGCCAGTTGCACGAGCAAGTGCTACGGCATCTTTTAGTGATTCACTCTGGATAATGTTTCCTTGGGCATCCATAGTTGTGTAGGTAGTTGCATATGCGTTTTGAACTGTTGTTGCAAACAATGCTGCGACAATAAAGAACAAAACAGCAAGCAATTTACCGCGAGTATTAAATAAGCTGCGTTTCATGCGGTCCTCCGAAAAGTATTGGTTTACTCCTCTTCATACTTGCTAAAAGTTTACACTAGACTGGCACGTCAACAATAAAAAACACAAGCTCACCGCAACTTGATTGGAACTCTGTGATTTTCTCGACACTCGAAGATATTCTTGCAACCGATTTTGAAGCAGCAATCTTTGATTTTGATGGCACTATTGCTCATACGCACCATATTTGGAAGCTTGTTGACCAGAAGTTTTTTGAGTCGCGAGGAATCCCTTACACTCCAGAAATTGGCAAGATTCTCTCCCCTCTTGGATTTGAAAGGGGAGCCGAATGGGCAATTGCCACCTATGGGCTAAAGGAAGATCCAGAAGAAATTGTTGCCGAGTGGAAAGAGCTTAGTAAAAGCTTCTTTGTAAACTCCGTGCAGCTTAGACCTGGTGTTGTTGATTTTATTGGCAAGCTACAAGAAAAAGACATCCCTACTGCATTGGCAACTGTCAACGAGCCGGAGCTTCTTGCTCTTCTTGAGCCTCGTTTACATCTATCCACTCTGTTTGATACTCAGGTGTTTGCAGCAGATGTTGGATCTGCAAAAGATGAGCCTCATCTGTATCTTGAGGTGCTTAAACGCCTTAATGCTCCAGCCGAGAAAACAATACTATTTGAAGACATCCCGCTAGCTCTTCAAACAGGAAATTCTGTTGGCCTTATCACCTGTGCTGTTAATTGTGATGATGAGCATCAAGATATCGAGAAACTCTCTGAACTTGCTAACTTTACCATCAAGCATTGGTATTAAAGCTCTTGGTAACTGCAACTGTAAAAATAGCGATGTAACAAAAAAGGAGACCCGAAGGTCTCCTTTTGATGGTAGTGTTCGCAAGTACTAGATCTTGTGGACGCTAGAAGCCTGGAGCTTACCGTTCTGGCCGGTGGTAATCTCAAACTCGACAGGCTGACCCTCATCGAGAGTCTTGAAACCGTCCATCTGAATCTCGGAGAAGTGTACGAACAGATCGTCGCCATCCTCACGAGAGATGAAGCCGTAACCCTTGTCTGGATTAAACCACTTTACAGTACCCTGAGCCATTTCGTGCCTTTCTTTCTTAGCCCCGCAGGGCAAAACTGCGCCTGTGGAGCGCGATACCGTGACGTTTCGCCACGTGGAATATAATAACCTTAATCAACAACTTATGTGGCGAGAAACCACTCATGGAGGTTTTTACACCATCTACCGGAAGAGCCACAGGTAATCAAGCTGTTTTCCAGCATTTATTTATGGATATGTCTGCTATTAAACGATTTTTATCTCATTAGTTGAGCATTTTTTCATAGAAGATAGAGAATTTGTATAGGATTAATTTACGAGAACAATAACAGACATATCAAACTATTATTTATATAGAAAGTTATCCCTTCAAAAAAGGATATGCAAATGAAAAAGGAGACATGTTTGTCCAGCAGGCCTTCAATGCAAAAGCTTATTGCAGTTGCTTCGTTGAGTGCAGCTCTACTTTGTGGACTCCACGCTGCTCCTGCTCTTGCAGAGACTACTGATACTTCCACAGTAAGTGCTCCAGAATCAACTTCTAAATCCAATTATCCAAAATTGAAAGAAGTTGATGGAAAGGTATATTTTTATACTGAAGATGGAACTATTCTAAAAAGTCAGTGGATTACTTATGGCAAAGATCAATATTATGTAGATGAAACAGGTGCAGCAGTATCTGGTTTCTATACCACACCTGATGGCAAAACCTGGTATTTTAATTCAGATTTTTTTCCATACGCTCGATACGGATTAATTTATTTTGACCAAAAAACGCCTGATAATCAATATGTTTACTACTACGTAGATAAAGATAACGGCTTGATAAAAAACAATTGGGTTAAAACAGATAAAGGTTGGAGCTGGGCCGGAGCTGATGGGCGTTTTATTGAAGGATGGTTTACTGATCCTGATGGTAAAACCTGGTATTTAACTAGAGATTTTAGGTCGGGTCCTCCGGTTATTGCTAAATCAGTTCCGGTCGATGGAAAGGTGTACTTCTTTGATACTTCTACGGGACTTTTACGAAATTCTTGGGTAAATATGGGCCACGGTGTAGAAGCTTGGTACTGGGCTGGTCAAGATGGCGCTGCTATCTCTGGCTGGTTTAAAACTCCAGATGGCAAAACTTGGTATGCCGACCCAGAACATTACAATAGGGTGGTAATGGGCGGAATAGATATTGATGATAAATATTATTTCTTTGATCACAGTAATGGCCTTGTCACCCATGGTTGGATCGATGGTGGTGACGGTGAATGGGCTTGGATTGAAACAGTAGGCTCTGTTTATTCTGGCTGGAAACACATGCCAAATGGTAAGTGGTTCTATTTTGAAGAAACAGAATTCCCTATGATTAATAAGGATTTTGTCTACACTACTTACAGCTTCCCTGTGCTTAAGAAAGGTGTCTTCACTATTTCCAGCGGAACTTATTACGTTGACGTAAATAATGGAATGACTTCTAACGATTGGGTGCAGCTCCCTAATGGCGGCTGGGCTTGGGCGCAGTCAAGTGGTGCATTTGCTTCTGGTTGGTACACCACGCCAAACGGCAAAACTTGGTATTTTGATCCATCAGATCCACAGCATCCTGCAATGATTGGTGAGACTGAAATTAACGGTCAATCATATTATTTTGATTCAGGTTATGGTCTTCTGAAAAATGGATGGGTTCATAGAGCTGATGGTTCTTGGTCTTGGGCTGGAGAGAGTGGGGCGCTTCAATCAGGTTGGAAGCATATGCCTAATGGCAAGTGGTTCTACTTTGATCCAAAAGACCCTTATCACCGTATGCTTGTAGGTGTCATTCAAATTCCTAGCGGAACTTACTACATTGACGAATCCGCTGGTATGACCGCTAACAGTTGGGTACAGCTCCCAGAAGGCGGTTGGGCATGGGCTCAGCCAAGTGGTGCATTTGCTTCAGGTTGGTATACCACACCAAATGGAAAAACTTGGTATTTTGATCCAGCAAAGCCAAGCCATCCTGCTTATACTGGAGAACACACTATTGATGGTAAAGACTATTACTTTGACGCAGGATATGGTCTTGCTCGCAATCAGTGGATTACCCGTTCCGATGGCGTAAGACGCTGGGCTGGACTAGACGGTGTACTTACTGAATATAAGCGCTAAATCAGTTTGAGTTGCTCTTTATTACCTGGATTTATTGGAGTTAAAACAATGGAGAAGAAGATGCGTTTTTCCTACAGACCTTCTACACAAAAGCTTATTGCGGTTGCTTCGTTGAGTGCAGCTCTACTTTGCGGACTCCACGCTGCTCCTGCTCTTGCAGAGACTACTGATACATCGGCAGTAAATGCTCCTGCTGTAACAACTGAAACTACTGCAACATCTGAAAATACTTCTCCTACAGCACCTGAAAACTCTCAGCCTACCTCACCTGCAGCGCCAACAACAACTCCAACAACAGACCAGACACCTGCTGTTCCAACAGAAAATACTTCGCCAACCCCTCAGTCTTCTGGATGGAGACAAGAAAACGGCCAATTCCACTATTACAAAGAAGATGGAACACTTGTCACAAGCCAGTGGATTAAAGATGATTCTGGCTGGCACTATGTAGATGCTAGCGGTAATGCAGCCAAGGGTTTGTACACAACGCCTAATGGTAAAACTTGGTATTTTGATCCAACTGACCCGCTGCATACGGCAATCTTCGGTGAAGTTGAAATTGATGGTAAGTTTTACTACTTTGATTCAACAGGCGGACTTGTAACAAAAGGATGGGTATATCGTTCAGCAAGTTCTTGGTCATGGGCAACTGAAGATGGTACTTACTATTCTGGATGGAAGCATATGCCTAACGGCAAGTGGTTCTATTTTGATCCAGAAGAACCTCGTCATCGTATGTTAATTGGAACAATTCAGGTTTCTGGTACCTCATATTACATTGATGAATATGCAGGTATGATTTCTAACAGTTGGATTCAACTACCAACTCGTGAGTGGGCTTGGGCTCAAAAAAATGGCGCTCTTGCCTCTGGTTGGTTTAACACACCAAATGGTAGAACTTGGTACTTTGATCCATCTGTTCCACAGCATCCAGCGCTTATTGGCAACGTCGAAATTGACGGCACATATTATCATTTCGATGAAAACTATGGAATCCTTAGAAATAGTTGGATTCACAATGATGATGGTTCATGGTCTTGGGTAGATTCTTATGGCTCATTCTATTCAGGTTGGAAACATTTCCCAAATGGTAAATGGTTTTACTTCGATCCAGAAGACTCAATTCATCGCATGAAAACTGGACTTTTCCAACTTCCTAGCGGTTCATATTACGTTGATGAAAATGCTGGTATGACTTCAAGTAATTGGGTGTCCCTACCAGACGGAAATTTGTCCTGGGCTCAATCTAGCGGCGCGCTTGTCTCTGGATGGTTTACTACTCCTGGCAATAAGACCTGGTATTTTAATCCGAACTCCATTGATCACGCTGCTTATATTGGTGAGCATTCAATTGATGGAAAGAATTACTACTTTGATAAAAGCTATGGTCTAGCAAAAAATGAATGGGTTACTCTTTCAAATGGTGTAAAACGTTGGGCAGGTCCAGACGGAGTACTGACTGGATTCATTTCTCCCGAAGGAGTCTTCTCTACAGATGACGGTTCACAGCCAACAGGAACGGTACATCTTCCAGGATTGACCATTAATGTTGGAGCTGACCATAAAATTAAGACAGGTTGGATAAAAGAAAACAATAAAGATTTTTACTATCTTTCTAATGGTGCACCAGCAGATGGATGGCTTAATATTCATGGAACTTGGTACTATTTTAGTTCCAATGGAGAAAAACAAACTGGTTGGATTAATTCAAAGGGCAGTTGGTACTTCCTTGATTCCGACGGCAAGATGAAAACCGGATGGATTAAAGATAACGGCAAGGACTACTATCTCAGTAATAATGGTTCCATGCAAACTGGTTATGTAACCTGGGGTGGAAAACTGTATTGGTCAGCTGCTGATGGCGCCATGGAGGAGCAGCCTTGCTACTACCCTGATATGTACCGTTACGCTCAAAACTACTATAGCGCCACTAACTGGCTCATTCAGATTGATACTACTGGCAATCGCTTTGCTGTATACAGGGGTTCACACGGCAACTGGGTTGTTTGGTACGAATGGCAGTGCACTACAGGAGCACCAGGCATGTGGACCCCTCATGGTCAATTTACCGTAGGTAACAAGGGTCTCTACTTTGGCTCTGGCTTTAGATGCTGGTATTACACGACCATTTCTGGTGAGTATCTTATTCACTCCATTCTCTATAACTCTGACGGTTATACCGTCCGTGATGGTAGGCTTGGATACAACGGTTCCCACGGTTGCGTACGTCTTGCAACAGAAAATGCTAAGTGGGTTTATGACAACATCCCTTATGGAACTAAGATTGTCATTTGGTAATCCAACTAGTTACATCGCTCTATAGCAATAAACCCCAACTCATATTGAGCTGGGGTTTATTTGTTAGCTTATAAAATGTGGTTACGCAAAATACTTTGCTTCAAAATCCTTAAATTGCTCTGGAGTAGCGTTTTGATCTACCGAGAAGGACTGTGCAACCGCTACTGCCTGCTGTCTTCTGAGACCAGCCTTATCCTCGTCTCCTAGTTGCTCATAAACGTGAGAGAGCCTGTCGAGGGCATACACCACATACTCTGCAACTGAATCAGCTACGCCGGAGAGCAACATCATCGTTACAAGAGAGTCTGGCGAAAGCGCAAGAGCAGTCTCTGGGCTCAAATCAATGAGCTCTGCAACAGCTGCCTCTACCCCATCGAGTGACTCTTCAGTTTGAGTCTCTAAAGCATTTCCCAAACCTGCTGTGACCGTTGAAGTAAAGTCATCGATTACTTCCAAAATGTAATCTCGTTGAAGCATTTTGTTCCAATCTACTAGTTAGTAGGAACAGGAATACGTAAGTGATCAAATGCAGCATGCGTTGCCTGTCTACCTTGAGGTGTTCTAATAATAAGCCCTTGCTGCAAAAGATATGGCTCATAAACATCTTCAAGTGTAGACGGATCCTCTGAGACTGCACTTGCAATGGTTGTGAGACCAACCGGACGACCTCTGAACGTCTCACAAAGCGCACGTAAAACACGTACGTCCATTACATCTAGACCAAGCTCATCAATCTCAAAGAATGAAAGCGCTTCTGAGGCTACCTGCCAGGTAATAGTACCTTCAGCTTTAACTTGTGCGTAATCTCGTACGCGTTTTAACAGACGATTTGCCAAGCGTGGTGTGCCTCTTGATCGAGAAGCAATTTCAGCAGCTCCCTGCTCATCAACTTCTACATCAAGGATGTTTGCCGAGCGCATGACAATAGTCTGAAGCTCAGGAACAGTATAGTAATCAAGACGATATGAGATACCAAAACGATCACGCAAAGGGCCAGTTAGAAGTCCTGTTCTTGTTGTTGCAGCTACAAGAGTAAAGCGTGGAATATCAAGCCTGATTGACCTTGCCGCAGGGCCTTTGCCAATAACAATATCTAAGAAGAAGTCTTCCATTGCTGGATACAAAATTTCTTCAACCTGGTGATTAAGTCTGTGAATCTCATCAACAAAGAGGATATCTCCCTCTTCAAGATTGGTGAGAATTGCTGCTAAATCTCCTGCTCGCTCAATTGCGGGGCCAGAGGTTGTATGAAGTTTTGAGCCCATTTCTCCCGCTAAAACACCTGCAAGCGTTGTTTTGCCAAGGCCTGGAGGGCCAGAAAAAATAACGTGATCAAGCGGCTCATTACGACTTTTTGCTGCCTCAATAAGAACACGGAGATTTGATTTAACACGCTCCTGACCAAGATACTCATCAAGAGTTTTTGGTCGCAAGTTTCTATCTTGCTCCAGATCTTCTGCCTGAAGTCCACTAGAAACTACACGTTGAGAAGTGTGCCCTGGAAATGGAGCTGGAGTAGACGACGACTCAAATAAGTTATCTGCATCTGCTTCCCACATTAATTACCACTTCCCAAACGCCTTAGTGCATATCCAATAGCAGCTTCAATTGTAATAGCACCAGCCTCTTCATACCCCTCAAGAGCAAGCGTTGCTTCCTGAGAAGTAAAGCCCATTCCAAGAAGAGCCTCAATAGCCTCTGATTCTACAGAGGTTACAGCAGGTTTTGGAATAGCAGCAAAGTCTGCAGGAGACGTAAGACCAACAAGCTGCTTAAGTTCTGCATCTTTTGCGAACACATCAGAAAGTTCAATTACTAAACGCTCTGCCTTCTTTTTACCAAGGCCAGAGACACTCTTAAGACGATTTCCGTCATTGGTAGCAACAATTACCGCAAGTTGCTGTGGTGTAAACGTAGAAAGCACAGAAAGAGCCAGTTTAGGACCTACTCCAGAAATTGCACGCAAGCGATCAAAGAGCGCACGCTCTTCTCGCGAAGCAAAACCAAAGAGTTCCATTGAATCTTCTCTGACCACCATACGAGTTAAAACGGTAACGCCTGCTTCACCCGCTTGTGGAAGCGCAGCAGCTGTTGAAGCTGATATGCCAAGCTCGTACCCAACGCCATTAACGTCGAGAACAGCAACTGAAGGAGTAACGGATACAAGTGTGCCCGTAAGTTGGACAATCATAGTTGTATTCTTCCCTTTCCAAGCGAGGTGGTTCTTACAAGATTAGCGTGACAAACTGCGGCAGCTAAAGCGTCAGCCGCGTGATCTGGATGAGGCTGATGGTCCAAGCACAATATGTTTTGAACCATATACATAACCTGCTGTTTATCAGCAGCTCCTGTACCGACAACAGCTTGCTTTATCTGCATTGGAGTATATTCTCCAACCGTAAGACCTGCTTTAGAACAAGCGACAATAGCAGCACCGCGAGCATGTGCAGTAGGAATAGCAGATTTAACGTTTTGTCCAAAGTAAATGCTCTCAATAGAAAGAGCTTCTGGTGAAAACTTATCTATAACCTCAACAATCTGGTTATAGATTCTTCCCAAGCGCATATCTATTGGTTCATCTGCGGTTGTAGTTATGCATCCATAGGCGCGTGCACGGCATTCAGAACCCCTTGTCTCTACAATTCCCCATCCAGTGTGAGCAAGACCAGGGTCTATTCCAAGAATTACCATTGCACCTCCTAATATAGAACGTTCGTTCTATATTATCACAGAGTATGCGCAAACGATGCAACTAATTTTCTGAGAAAGGGCCTCTCCACATTTTAGGGTCAACCATGCCAATTTGTGCATCAGATTCTTGTGCCAGCTCTTTTAAAAGCTCCAGCATATCCTTAAAGCCCTCCTGAGCCTCTGTTGGATCGACTGACAACTCAGGCAGATGCATAGAAGCTCCTTGAATTTCTCGCAAAGAATTTCGTAAGGACTCTACCAGGTCAGATTCGGAAGCCTTTGTATCTCTAATTCTGTCTTGCCAGACTGATGCGTGTGGAATTTGGGCATTTATAAGGCTCTTTGAAGACATTTCCAGAACCTCAGTGGTATTTCTGCGGTCTTTTTGGCGAGCGTGAAGCATAGAAATAATTGCTTTGACCTCGTCAACCTTTCCCATTTCTTCCACAATGGCAGAAATGCTCTTATTCCACTCAAGGTAGCTGGTAAGCACGTAATCAACAAACTCAATGCGTTCTTGAGGCGTTGGCGCAACATTCTCCAACCCATCAGTTACAACCTCAGAGATATTCTCGAGAACTGCATGGTCAATAGCTGGCGAGAAGGTATTTCTTACCCTAGCAAGGTCAACAATGTCTGCATGATACATATCTCCCAAAGGCCACAGAGAATGCGCACTAGAAATCTCTGTTCCTTTGAGCGCAAGGATGGTCTTATCGGCAGTCTCAAGCGTCAAGTAATTGTGCTGGTCAGCGTATGCATAGCCATATGCACTCACCAATTTTGCATCGGTAAATGTCGAAAAAACCGTGCTGTCCACAGTAACTTTATTAACCCGAAGTCTTGCGGTAAGCAACTCCGCAGCGCTTGTTGCTCGAGAATCTTTGTTTGGAAGCAACAGTACGTGGACGCGCATAGGACCTAAAGCGTCTGAAGCAAGCGAAACGGTGACAAGAGAATTGAGCGAGCCATCAACTGCAATAAACACGCCGTCAAAGCCAGACTTTACCGTGTAGTCTCGCACTCCTGTAGCCAATACGCCCCAGGTAGTAAGCGCGCTGTTATAGACACCCGCAGTATCTTCTCTATCAAAGTTTTCGATAGTATCTTGGTCAACCTCGCAGACAACCATATCTTCTGAGAATGAGGCTGCTTGTTTGACTAAATCTCCTGAAGGAGACAAGAAGAAGCTTGAGCCACAAAACACCTGGTTGCCATAGGCACCAACAGCATTTGCAGCAATGAGCCAGCTATCAAACTCCTCAACATCTCCCAGATAGCGGCTTTCTGCCACCGCCATGCCCATTGCGGACGACGAATCATCAACAGCAAAACCAAAATACGGCAGGTAAATGACAGCATCTAACGAGTCGTCGACATCTTGCCACGCGTCAAGATCGTCGTAGGTAAAAGCAACGCCAAACGTAAGGCCGCCTGCTTCAAATTTTGCGAGCTCAAAGGTATTCTCGCCAGATGTTTGTGCAGAGCTAGCAGAGCGAGCAAGAGCGCTCATGTGCGCTATCTGGGCAGTCAATTTTAGCGGGGTTACGGCTCCGTTTCTAACGAGAAGAGCCTCGCTCGCTGCACTTCCATCAAACTCTGTTACAACAGGAATAAGGGCCGCAATTGGAAGCTTTTCTGAAAGCGAGTTGATAATCTCCGAGAGGTCCGCAAAAAGTCCTTCTATGTCAGCCTCTGGCACGCTTAGCAGCCCTGTAAGAGTTGGCGCAGGATAAATGACTAGCTCAGCACCTTGCTGTTGAGCTCTCTGAGCATATTCCAGCATGGTCTGAGCGGTAAACTCGAAGTCTCCGGCCTGAGTATTCATTTGTGCAACTGCTATGCGCATACCATTCCTATCATAAAGTGCTTAATTTGTTTTTACCCAAAAACAAACAGGTGTAGTAAGAAAAAACGGAGCCGCAGGTAGCAGCTCCGTTTCAATTCACAGATTAGTCTTGCTTGTTGAATAAGCAACCAGTCTTAGAGAGAAGCCTTCCAAAGACCGTGAAGGTTGCAGTACTCATAAGCCTCTGCCTCAACACCCTCCTCAAGAGTGAAGGTAGCAACTGGCTCCTGGCCAGGCTTAAGCTGTGCAAACTGAGCGCCGTTCTCAGAAACAAGAGCGATGAACTCAATGTAGTGCTCTTCGAGCATTGGATGAGCAACCTCACCAACACGAACGGTAACGGTGTTGCCCTCACGAGTAACAAATGGAACGTGCTTCTCAGCTGCACCGTCAGTAACGCCAGCCTGGAGAAGCTCAAGGTCTGCTGCCTCTACGTTGCCTGCGACACCGTAAACAACAGCGCCTGTCTCCTTGTTACGATAAAACTTTGCGTCGATCATTTTTTCTCCTCTCACGACATCCGAAGATGTCAGAATTTCTTAGCAAGTGCTACTTAAATAGTAACAGTTATTACTTAAGAGTAACCTGCAAATTTAGAATCGACAGAATCTAAACAATCTGTGCGTATCCGCTTTGACCAATAAAATCTTTAAGCTCGGTCAAAAGAACCATGCTACGTCCATCAATCCTGGTAGGAATTTCCATGCGCATAACATCGCCCATGTCTGTTTCTACCCTAATCTCAATACAGTCCATGCCGGGATAGCGCGAGAAGATCTGTCCAAGTGTCTCGATAGCCTGTCTTTGAAGTTGAGAAGCTGGCATATGAATAACGAGTGTCTTTGGTGTGTTGTTAGCACTGTTAAGCTCAATAGGATTAACTTCTTGAGCAATAACCTGGTCTCCTCTATCAGAGCGCTCAAGCTTTCCAAGAACAGAAATGAAGATGTCGCTCTGGCTCTCACCAGTCTCTGGGTCAACATCTCCAGCAAGAAGTCTTGCAGCCTTCTTGTAGAGCTTAGGGAACATGACAATAGTGATGCTACCCTCCATGTCTTCAAGCGTAACAATTGCCATTGGGTCGCCGTTTTTAGTAGTGCGCTTCATAACATTAGTAACCATGCCCGCAAAGCGAATAGGTTTGCCTTCTGGAACTTTAAACTGCTGAGACATAGCACCGTTAGGAAGCTGAACCTCTATATTCTCTTCAATTTCTGCAAGGGCATAATCTCTGCTCTTAGCGAGGGCATACTCGTATGGACGAAGCGGATGATCAGAGACATAAATACCTAAGACTTCGTACTCTTTAGTAAGCTTGAATCGCCTATCCCACTCAACACCATCTGGCTCTGGGACACTATCACTAAAACCGGAACCCTCTACTTCTGCAAACATATCAAACATAGAGAACTGGCCAACAGCCTTATCTTTTTGACGCTTAGTAGCAGCATCAATAATGTTTTGTGGGTTGTTCTTATCCACAAAACTCATCATCTGCATACGGGTATAGCCTGTTGAGTCAAAAGCTCCTGCTTTGATAAGAGCTTCAACAACATTGCGCTTTGCCTGACTTACATCAACACGATCGACAAAATCATGAATGTTGGCAAAAGGACCACCTTTTTGGCGCTCAAGCATAATGGCTTCACCAACACCAGCTCCTACGCCGCGGATTCCCGCAAAGCCAAAACGAATACCCTCTTTAGTAGCCGTAAAGTCTTTACCGGACTCGTTGATATCTGGTGGAAGAATCTTGATGCCCTCATGACGGCAAGCGCTTACGTAGTGAACAATCTTATCCGTCTTGCCCATGTACGAGGTAAGAACTGCTGCCATAAACTCATGTGGATAATGCGCTTTAATCCATGCGGTCTGCATAACAAGAATTGCATAGCCAGCAGAGTGAGACTTGTTGAATGCATAAGATGCGAACTCAAGAACATCGTCCCAAATGCTTTCTGCAACCGAACGATCAAATCCATTACGAACTGCGCCGTTTTTCCAGTGAGCCTCCATGGTCTCATCAGTACCGTCATCCCAGTGCTGGACAACTTCCTGCATGAGTTTGATCTTCTTTTTTGCTACTGCTTTTCTGACCTTGTCAGACTCGCCTGCGGTAAAACCAGACATCTTCATAGAAATCTGCATAACCTGCTCTTGGTAGACCATGGTTCCGTAGGTTTCTTCCAAGATATCGTGAAGACGTGGATCGTAATCTTTGACTTCTTCTCTACCGTTCATACGGTTGATATAGCTGGTAACCATACCTGCGTTAAGAGGACCAGGACGATAAAGAGCGATAAGTGCGACGATGTGCTTATATTCTGTTGGTCTCATGCCCTTAATGGTTGCAGTCATACCTGCAGACTCAACCTGGAAAACACCAGCAGTTCTGCCTTCTCTAAGAAGTCTATAAATTTCTGGATCAGTAAACGGAATGTTATCTACATCGATATCAATACCGTAGTTATCCTTCACGTTTTTGATTGCACGAGAAATAACCGTTAGGGTTCTCAGTCCCAAGAAGTCCATCTTAAGAAGGCCCATGTCTGCGACAGAGTGGCCCTCGTACTGCGTAATTTCTACGCCGCCCTTGGTATCTACCTTGGTGGGAACGTGGTCATTTACAGGCGTAGGAGCAATCAAGACCGCACAAGCATGCACACCCTCACCACGATGCAAGCCCTCAATAGACAGAGCTGCATCAATGATTCTTCTAGCATCAGGGTCATTCTCGTACGCATCTTCAAAATCAGCAGAATACTGATCAGCGCCTTTTTGGCCTTCTTGAGCCTTATGAAGAACAAACTTAAGGTGAGCGTTAGGATCTCCTGGAATCATCTTAGAGAGGCGCTGACCCATATAAACGGGGTAACCCAGAACGCGGCACGCGTCATTTATTGCCTGTTTTGCCTTGATGGTCGAGTACGTAATAACGTGAGAAACACGCTCAGATCCATAAATCTGACGGACGTGCTCAACAACCTCAAGACGACGCTCATCGTCGAAGTCCATATCAATATCTGGCATCTCTGAACGTTGAGGAGACAAGAACCTCTCAAACATGAGGCCATTCTCAAGAGGGTCAAACGAGGTAATATCCATGGCATATGCAACAATAGCGCCCGCTGCAGATCCACGACCAGGACCTACACCAATGCCATTCTCTTTTGCCCAACGAACATACTCCTGAACAATTAAGAAGTAATCAGCAAAACCCTTTTTGCAGATAATGTCGTACTCATACTCAAAACGATCTTTAACGTTAATCTCATTGATGACAACGTTTTGCCAATCATCTCCATAACGTCTTGCAAGGCCAAGTTCACACTCTTTTCTAAAGCGCTCCTCTGAGGTCTCCCCCTCTGCCAAGTCTGGGAACTTTGGCAGGTACATATGGGTCCAATCCAGCTCATAGTTGCACTTATTTGCAACCTCAATGGTGTTCTCGATAGCTTCTGGACACCACGAGAAGATCTGGCGCATTTCTTGCTCACTCTTAAGGTAGAACTCGCTGCCTGTCATGCGTTTGCGGTTCTCATCATCAACGCGAGCGCCTGAACCAATGCAGGAAGCAATATCTTGAACGCTTGCATCCTCTTTAGTGAGATAGTGGTTATCGTTGGTAGCAACTACCTTAATACCAAGGTCATGGCCCATCTTTACAATACGCTCAGCAAGGGTTCTATCGGTATATCCGCCCCAACTTGGATCAGACAAGCCGTGATCTTGAATCTCTAGGTAGAAGTCATCCCCAAAGATATCTTGGTAGATTTTTGCCCAACGCTCTGCTTCTTCTGGACGACCTTCAAACAACATACGGGGAATGATGCCAGAAACACAAGCTGAAGTGCAGATAATGCCCTCGTGATAACGCTTGAGCATCTCAAGCGTAGTGCGTGGCTTGTAATAGAACATATCTTTTGAACCCGCCTCTGACATCATCTTCATCAGATTGACATAGCCGGTCTCATTTTTAGCAAGCAGGATAAGGTGATAACGAACCTGCTTAGTGCCCTTCTCAATACAATCATCAAGAATGAAATAAGCTTCACAGCCAAAAATTGGCTTAATAAGTGGAGAAGGTTTATTGGCTTTTACAGCCTCAATATTATGTGTTTGATTCCAAATTTGAACGTCAGAAGCCCACTGAGCATGAACCTTATCATGCTCACCAGCATTGGGATCATCTGCAGGAGGCTCTTCTAGATCCCAACCCTTTTCAAAACATTCCACATCATGACACCACTGGCCAAAGTCTTTAAGCGCCTCATTGTACTTGCGGCATGCAAGGTCAAAATCTGGAATTCCAAAGAGATACCCATGGTCAGTAAGAGCAAGTGCTGGCATACCAAACTCTACAGCTTTACTAACCATATCTGGGACACGGCTAGCTCCATCAAGAATGGAAAAATCTGAGTGGTTGTGGAGGTGAACAAATGCCATCTTTTTCTACGCTCTTCTCTTTGTGCTTCAAAATTTGTTCTTTTACCAAGGGCTCTTAATTTCTTTGTATAGTGTAGCCGATTCGCCGGGCAATAACTACTAATACAAACATATGTTCTATGTGCTAATACTTCTATTGCCGCTGGTAAATTGGATGAAAATATTTTCTCGCCAATTTCATAACGTCACAAAATCTCTCTTAGTTGGCGTGAACCGTCCGTTCAAAAATTTCTCGAAATAAAAGTTTCAAACTGGTAACTCTTAGACTAGGGACACCTTAATTGGGAATATAGTTTTTATATTACCTATTCCAGTTAAGGAGATCACATGGATCAGATGAAAAGCATTTCCTTTGACGACATTACAGCGGCTCAGAAGAACTTTGAGTCCGACCGCGCTCACACAGTAGCTAAGAATGCTGCTACCAGCGCTGGTGTTAGAAAAGCAGCTCGTGTACCAGAAGGTGTTGCCCTTAATCCTCTTACCTTCGATGTTGAGGTAAAGCAGGGTGACCGCACTAATCAGAAGCGCTCTGGTCGTTGCTGGATGTTTGCATCACTTAATACGTTTAGATATCGCATCATCAAGAAGTACAACCTCTCCACTTTTGAGCTTTCTCAGGCATATCCACTGTTCTGGGACAAAATGGAGAAGTCCAACTGGTTCCTTGAGAACATTCTGGATACCCTTGATGAGCCTCTGAATGGCCGTCTTGTATCCTTCCTGCTCACCGATCCAATTGGCGACGGTGGCCAGTGGGATATGTTCAAGAGCCTTGTTAAGAAGTACGGCGTTGTGCCAAAGAGCGCTATGCCAGAGACTGCTAACTCTTGCAACACCCACGAGATGGACGCGTATCTCACACGTTATCTTCGTAGTGCTGCAAAGCGTCTTCGTGAGACTGCAACAGCTGGTGAGTCCCTTGAGTCTCTGCGCGAGATGAAGAAAGAGATGATGGAGGACGTCTATACCCTGCTGGTAACTTGCTTGGGTCAGCCTCCTGTATCTTTTGAGGCACGCCTGCGCGATAAGGACGATAACCTCGTTCTTTCTGGCACTTTTACTCCTCAGGAGTTCTTCGCTGAGACTGTTGACATGAATCTTGATGATTACATCTCAATCATCTCTGCACCAACCGCAGATAAGCCTTTCAACCACACCTATACCGTTTCCCGCTTGGGCAACGTTGTTGAGGGTGGCGGCGTTCGTTACCTCAACCTTGAGATTCCTGAGCTCAAGCGCCTTGCTGTGGCTCAGCTTAAGGACAACCTGCCCGTCTGGTTTGGTTGCGACGTTGCTCAGTCCTACCTTCGTGAAGAGGGCATCATGGACACCCGTGCACTTGACGTTGACGGCCTCTTTGGCTTCCCTGTTGAGGGCGCACTTGACCGTGCTGAGCGCCTTGACTACGGCGAGTCTCTGATGACTCACGCTATGGTTCTTGAGGGTGTTAACTTTGACGCAGAGGGCAACACTACCCTTTGGAAGGTTGAGAACAGCTGGGGTAAAGACCACGGCCGCGATGGCTTTGATACCATCTCTGACCCTTGGTTTGACGAGTACGTCTACCAGATTGTTGTTGACAAGAAGTACCTCACTCCTGAGCAGCTCAAGACCTTTGAGACCGAGGAAGCAACTGTCCTCGAGCCATGGGACCCAATGGGCTCTCTCGCAACACTTCGCTAAGGTACAAACCATCTGGCGAGAAGATCGATCTTCTCGCCAGGTTTTTTCTAAACGCTACAAACAAAAGGAGCCGTAATGGCTGATCAGACTGTAAATCCACAGTGGGCAAACGAGGAAACTGCTGCTTTTAGCGCAGACCGCGCTAACCGCGTTGCCCGCAACTCCGTAACTTCTATGGGCGTTTCCGCAGCTGCTCGCGACATCACCACCATGCGCACTTACGCTGACACCTACGGTGTTGCCGTTGCAAAGACGGGCGACGTCACCAACCAGCGTCAGAGTGGTCGCTGCTGGATGTTCTCTTCTTTCAATGTACTTCGCCAGGAGGCAATCAAGAAGCTTGACATTGATACCTTTGAGTTCAGCCAGGCATATGGCATGTTCTACGACAAGCTAGAGAAGGCTAACTCCGCACTTGAGTACATCATTCAGACCGCTGACCAGCCAACCGATTCTCGTATTGTCCACACACTTCTGACTGAGGGCATTGGCGACGGCGGCTACTATTCATTTGCTATGAGCTTAGTTGAGAAGTACGGCCTGGTTCCTAAGGATGCCATGCCAGAGACTGCTTGCTCCAAGAACTCCACTCAGATGGATGAGCGCATTGACCGCCTGTTCAGGAAGAGCGCTGGTGAGCTTCGCGCAGCATACGCAGCTGGTAAGTCTCAAGACGAGCTTCGTGCGCTTAAGCAGGAGCAGCTCAAGGGCTTCCACCAGATTCTTTCCGTCTGCCTTGGCGAGCCACCTCTGACCTTTGATTTTGAGTGCAAGGTTGGCAAAAACGCACAGGTAGATAAGGCAAAGCTCTCCCCTGTTGAGCCAAGTAAGGCTTCTGACAACAAAGACAAGAAGGATGGCGAGAAGGACGAGGAAGGTACCCAGATTCTTCGCGACTTTGGCATTACTCCTCTTGAGTTTGCTGAGCGTTATTGTGGCGTTGATCCTCGTGGCTATGTCCAGCTCATTTCTGTTCCAAGCAAGAAGTATCCTTACGGCAAGGTGTATCACCCAACCTTCATCGATACCGTTTTGGGCGGCATCAAGACTCGCTTCTTAAACGTTGAGCCAGAGGTTCTTGAGGCAGCTACCATTGCTTCTTTGAAGGACGGCAATCCTGTCTGCATGGCCTGCGACGTTATGCAGGAGTTCCCTCGCCACAATGAGGACTTCAACTACGTTCTCTCAACCGACACCATGGATTACAACGGCCTCTTTGGCGTTGATTTTGACATGGATCGCGCCTCAATGATTGAGAACTATGAGACTTCCCTTACCCACGCAATGACCTTCCAGGGCGTTGAGCTTGATAAGGACGGCAAGGCTAAGCAATGGCGCATTGAGAACAGCTGGGGTAAGGACTCCGGTAAGGACGGCTATCTCATCATGAGCGCAGACTGGTTCCGCCTCTACGGCGGCGAGGCTGATGTTCGTCGTCAGTACGTTCCAGAGGACCTGCTCAAGGTTTGGGACGAGGGCGAAGATGTCCAGATTGATTTCTGGGAGAACCTTGGCTACTCCCTTGGTGGCCGTAACCGCAAGTAAGGTACGCGCAACCACAGCCTACTAAGCACGCACATAAAAGCACCTATGGCCGGTACAGAATTTTCTGTGCTGGCCATATTGGTCTATACTGAAAAAAAGAGAAGTTCAAGCTTACTTTCTGGAGGCTCTCATGAGAGCAATTTCAAAAGAGCGTGTCATTTTACGAGCCACTATCTTGGTGCTCTTTTTATTAATTTGGTATTGCGATTCCAGAGACATGCTTCCAGAAAACGGCCGCACAATCCTTACCATTCTCTTATTTGGTATTTTTTGGTTTATCGAAGCTAGGTTTATCAAACCCACTAGAACAGATCAAAGCGTGCCGCGCAGACCTCGGCTGTAATCTTGCCAGCGCTGAGCTCTGTTAGCGCGTCCGTAAACGACGCTTCTTCTCCGCACCTAAAGTCTATGGCGAGAAAAACGTCCGCTCCAAACTCTGCTGTTATAACCTTGCCACCGGTATCTGAAACCAGGCGCTGAATCTGCTCATACAGGTTATACGGGGCCGACAACTCCACCCTTACAACCTGCAGCATTTCCTGAACAGCAGATGCTTCCTCAGCAGCAGCCAAAGCCTCCTGAGTTGCCGCCGTATACGCACGAACAAGTCCACCAGGCCCTAAAAGCGTTCCGCCAAAGTAGCGCGTGACAACGCAGCAGACGTTCTTAAGCCCTGCTCCGCGCAATACCTCCAGCACCGGCATCCCCGCCGTTCTGGAAGGCTCTCCGTCGTCGGAGGCACGCTCTGTGCCGTCCTCCAAGATCCATGCAGGAACGTTATGGCGAGCGTTGTAGTGCTTCGCTCTTACCCTAGCGAGAAACTCTTGCGCTTCTGTCTCTGTCTCTACATGACAAAGCTGGGCTATGAAGCGGCTTTTTCTGTCTTCAAAAAGACCTTCCGCAACAAAGTTCAGCTTGAGTGTCTTGTAGGATGTGTCAGACATGGAGCAGCTGCAATGCCGCAGTTATGCGAGTACACAGACCTTCTCGCCAGCAGAAACCAGCTGGTCTGCAGAGGCAAGAATCTCGACATTGTTGTACTCGCTAGAGTTAGTGATAGCAAGAATGACTACCTCAGGATGACCCGCGTCCTTAACCTTATCCAGGTCAAACGTCATGAGCGGCTGACCAACCTCAACGCGCTGATCCTGCTCGACAAGAGCAGTGAAGCCGTCACCCTTCATCTCAACGGTATCAACGCCCACGTGAATCAAGACCTCTTCTCCAGAATCGGCCGTGATGCCAAATGCGTGAACAGTTGGAGTAGTTGCGGTAATAGTGCCCGAAACTGGCGCGTATACAACGCCCTCAGAAGGCCAGATACCCAGACCCTGACCAAGCATGCCACCTGCAAAAACAGGATCAGGAACGTTCTCTAGCGCAACAACTTTTCCGCTTGCTGGTGCATAAATTGTTTTAGCAGTGTAATCAGAAACAACAAGAGCCTCTGGCGCAGGTGCCTCGGAAGATTTCTTGAAAAGATCAAAGAGTCCCATGGTAGTCCTTTCGTATGTAAGCCTGTCCATCATAGCAGCATTCAAAGAGGCAACTGTTGCTTTTCATGAACACAACATGCCAAATTGCGCACTTCTCCGCCCTTATCCGCCTCGCCTTGCTGAACATACGGCGAGAAACCCGCGCCCTTGCAACATCTCATTTGCTTGGAGATTGTTTGACTTCGGAGCTTCTAGCCTTATGAACGTGATACAATCGCCCATGCAAAGTGGACCAGACAACCGCGGAGTGCCCGTCCAGCTAAGTGGAAGGGTGCTATGAGGAAAGTCCGGGCTCCACAGGGCAGGATGCTGGCTAACGGCCAGGCGGGGTGACCCGACGGAAAGTGCCGCAGAAAAGAAGACTCTCACCTGCGCATTCGCGTAAAGAGAAAAGCTGAAACGGTAGTGTAAGAGACTACCAGCATGCTGGCAACAGCGTGGCTTGGTAAACCCCATCCGGAGCAAACGCAAATAGGAGCGCTATGGTGTGGCCCGCACTGCGCTCGGGTTGCGCGCTAGAGACCAGCAGCAATGCTGGTAGTAGATAAATGGTTGTCCGCGACAGAACCCGGCTTATACGTCCACTTTGCCTATTGAACGCAAATCCCCCGTGCATTTTCTGTGCGGGGGATTATGATTCTATAGCGTGTTAGCGTTGGCTTTTAGGCCTGGCGCACAAAATAGCGCAGCTTTGGTAGGTTCTGCTGAAGAATCGACATGTTCCTAATCAAGATAGCCAGGAAGCTAGGTGGTCGCACTACCTGATATGCATCTCTATGCATAAACTTCATCTAATATGCTTAAACATGAATAGACTTATATAAGAAATTTAACTATCGATAAATTCTGTATCTACGGAACACACCTAAGTCAGATATTCTGCTCAGATGCGGGCATTTTACACACCTAATGAAGATAATCTGCATGATTGAGGTATTTTCAGCGTAATGTATACGTCTTTTTGACAGATTATCTGACTTAAGTGTGTTTTGAACTGACTCTAATTTCTCGTGTCCAAGAAATGGGGGGCAGTTCAATTTCTGTGCGGGGGATTTTCTTGTACGGGAAATCTTTAGCAAGATGTTCTTGCAGGCAGCTACACGCGTTGCAGAATCACATAGCGATTAAGATTGTTGTCTTTGCCATCTGCGCTAAATTGCGCACAAACTTGCACGTCAGAGCCAAGACTTCCAAGAAGCTCATCAAGCTCCTCTTGCGAGAAATGATGACAATAGCGCCAGGTATTGGCCTTATCTTGCCAGCCAATCAGATAGTCATGCTCCTCAAGTTCTGATGCATCTATACCCAGCGCACGCAGCCCTTGAACAGTGGTTTCTTGAGCTTTAGCAGCAAGTTTTTGGCTGTTCATAAACTGCCAGAAAGAAACGTACACAAAGCCGCCAGGTTTAGTCTTATCTAACAGAGTGCGCAGAAGCTGAAGTCTCTTTTGTGCACCTGGCACATGATGCAAAAAGCCAAACGCAACCACTAAATCGCAGGCCGGAACAGTCAGACGCGAAGAAAGCGTGTTATCAAGCAAACTCTTTATCACATCCAACTCAATAAATGCCAGATCAGAGACATGAGTGTTTGCCTCACCACTCTCTACCAGTGGCTTGCAATTGTCTACAGCAAAATACTTTGCAGGGACAATCCCCGCCTTATCGCGTAAAAAGTGAGCAAAGCGCAGGTTGCCGCAACCCACGTCAAGCACAGAGGGTTTCTCGCCAGATATAAGCTGAGGCATGACATCTAGGCACTGCTGCCACCCCTGCCAAGGCATCTGTCGTGTGGCCGAGAAACTCTGAACCTGCTGAGCATAAAACTCAGAGGTAATGCGACTCAGCTGCTCAGCGGTAGATGCGCTGATAGATTGCGCATATGTTCTGTTTGAAGAAGTTTCCATACAGAGATTTTACGTCATCGCCTTGCTCCCAAAGGTTAGAAGCTCGCCTTATTGCCTATACTGTTTGTATGGATGAACTCATTTTGGACATATTGCAGCAGCTCAGAGATGGCTCGCAAGGAGCTCTTGATACGCATCAGCTTGAGATGCTCATCAACGCGCACAACAGCGGAATTGACTCTAGCACCCACAGTACAGAGCGCGAGAAACTCATTCCTAAACGAGCAATTCTCCCCTATTTTTTGCAGGTCAAGCAGAAAAACGATGTGCTCTGGCAATCGTGGAATGTGACCTCTGAGCTGGAAGAAAGATTTATTCGCTCCGTGCGCATGAAGCCTCGTCGCACCGCTTCTGGCGTAGCAACCATTACCGTGATTACCAGGCCGCATACCTGCTCAAGTAATTGCATTTATTGCCCGTGTGATCTGCGTATGCCTAAGAGCTACCTTGCTAACGAGCCTGCCTGTCAGCGCGCAGAACTAACGTTTTTTGATCCATACGTACAAGTTGCTGCTCGTCTTCAGGCGCTCCATCAGATGGGCCACTCAACCGACAAAGTAGAACTCATTGTACTTGGTGGTACCTGGAGCGATTATCCAGAGAGCTATCAATACTGGTTTATCAAGGAGCTTTTCCGTGCACTCAACGAGTGGCCAAGCTCTCCTAATCACATCCAGGAGCGCCTGAATTGGTACACCTCGTTTGGCTTGCAGAACTCTGATGAGGCTCTCTCTTCCTTTGTTGCTGAACAGCAGGCAGCAGTCTTTGATGACAACACCACGTATAACCAGGCTTTTCATAAACTCTACGACACTAGTCAGCCTCACCAAAGCGCCTGGTTACAGATGCAGAGTACCTATGACCAGCTGGTAGAACAACAGCACGTTAATGAAACAGCTGATGCCCGTGTGGTTGGCCTTGTAATAGAAACCAGACCTGACACTATTACTCCCGATAACCTACACATGTTTAGGCAGCTTGGGTGCACCAAAATTCAAATTGGCATTCAGAGCACACGCCAAGAAATCCTTGACGCAAACAAGCGTCAGATGTCGGCCGCGCAGATAAAGCGGGCATTCTCGCTGATTCGTTTGTACGGATTTAAAATCCACTCTCACCTGATGGTTAACCTGTTGGGCGCAACACCTGAGGCGGACAAACAGGACTTTAAAACGTTTGTCACAGATCCAGGATTTCTCCCTGACGAGATTAAACTCTACCCCTGTGCACTGGTATCTGGAACGCAATTGGTCCAGAAATACCGTGAGGGTACATGGCAGCCATACGCCAAAGATGAGCTGGTAGACGTGCTTGTTCAAGACGTACTTGCAACGCCTCCATACGTGCGTATTTCTCGTATGATTAGAGACATTAGTGCCACCGATATTCTGGTGGGAAACAAACATACCAACCTTCGTCAGATGGTTGAGCAGGAACTTACCTCTGAAGATGTTGCAAGCCACGTGCAGGAGATTCGCTTCAGAGAGATTAACCAGCAGCAGGTACGCGCCGCAGAACTTACCCTTCAAGACTTTGCTTACACTACCGCAGTCAGTGACGAGCACTTCCTGCAGTGGGTAACTGCTGACAATAAAATCGCAGGTTTCTGTAGGCTTTCACTTCCCCACTGGGACAAGCTGACGTCTGGCGCATGTGATGTTTCTGCCGATGAACTGCTGGTACAGCCAGATCAAGCCATGATTAGAGAGCTCCACGTGTACGGACAGGCGCTTTCGCTGGGCTCAGAAGGAATGTCTGCTCAACACCAGGGCTTGGGCCAAAAGCTTCTCGCCAAAGCATCATCTATCGCAGCTGAGGCGGGTTATACCAGTCTTAACGTTATTAGCTCAATTGGAACGCGAGCCTACTATCGCGCACAGGGCTTTACCGATGCAGGACTCTACCAGCAAAAAGCTCTGTAAAAAGGTAGCCTTGCACTTCCAAGCCAGCTTTACGTGCTCACATTAAAAGTCACAAAAAATGCCGAGAAGACCGTTGATCTTCTCGGCATATTCATGAGCGCCACCCTCTCCTGGACGCGAATGAATTTTAAGGAATCAGCGACAGAATCTGAGAGAGATTCTTCTTGCCAAAGTCTACCTTCTGACCGTCGTTGATAACCAAGCATGGAACGCTCATGACATCGTAGGTGTCTTTGAGTTCCTTGAAGTGATTAATGTCGTAGACGTCGCAGGTGACCTGAGGATTATCTGCAGCAATGCGCTGAGCAGCCACAACAACATCTGGGCACATGGTGCAAGAGAGTCCCACCAAGACCTGCAGATGTGTCTTTGACTCGATGGCGGCAATGGATGCCTTATCCTCATCACTAATTGGCTGGCCAGGACCTGCGGCGTTGTAGAGTCCAAGTACAAACGAAGTGAACTCGTGACCGCCAGGAACACCATGGAACGCAAGACCTGTTGGAGTGCCATCCTGTGCGCACACACGAACAACAGGAAGGTTCTTCTCGCCCGTGCCTGAAACCGTCTGAACGCTCAGCTTATCGGTCATGGAAGAAAGCTCTTCCATGTAAGCTACGAGTTCCTCAGAGACAGGCCTCTGATCAAGCTCAAGCTGAAGCACAAGCGGACGTGCCATGCGCTCAAAGACAGCGTTGAGCTGTGCCTTCATGTCATCGGTGAAAAGCTCTCCGGAGTCAGAGACAGTCTTGGCCGCTGGAGCCTCAGGAGCTTCCTTCTTGGACGAGATGCGCGTGACGTTCATCTGTGGAACCAGGCCGGTCTTTTCTTGAGCGCGCTTAATGTAGCGCTCCATCTCGGTGGCGGTAGTTGCCGCCTGACCAATAGCCGTTGCAACCTGACGTAGTGGCTTTTGACATACGTCACCTGCACCAAAGAGGCCCTCACAGGTTGTTTCTTGATGCTCGTTGGTGATCAGATAGCCGTAATCATCAGTCTGAGCCAGCTCTTTTACCAGGTCAGTCTCAGGCGCATAGCCCGCGAAGACAAAGACGCCAATGGAATCTCCATCTTCTGGAGCAAAGGTGGTCTTCTCGCCCGTCTTAAGATTCTTGTACGTAATAGACCTAAGTGCGGAATCTCCGGCAACGGATTCAACCTGCGTGTTATAGAGAACCGTAATGTTTGGATTTGTGCGAGCAGCCTCGGACGACGCAGGGGCGCAGGTAAATGCTTCCTCGCGCACAAGAACCGTGACGTGCTTTGCGTACTTAGTTAGAAATACGCTTTCTTCTGCAGCTGCAAAACCTCCACCAATAACAAAGACTTCCTTGCCGGTAAAGAACTCGCCGTCGCAGGTGGCGCAGTAAGCAACTCCGTGGCCCTGATAGTCCTCTTCTCCCACAAAGCCAATATGGCGAGGATGTGCTCCAGAGGCCAGGAGAACGGAAAGGCAGGGACGCTCACCTTTGGTGGTGTGAACTACCTTGACATCTCCGGACATGTCCAGGTCAGTAACTTCTGCCAGCAAAAACTCTGCGCCAAAGGCCTCAGCCTGCTTACGCATGGTTTCTGAGAGTTCAGAGCCACTAGTAGAGAAAACTCCCGGGTAATTAACGACCTCATTAGTGATAGTGATCTGTCCGCCAAAATGGTCCTTCTCGACAACTAGAACACGGTAGCGAGCGCGGGCCAGATAGAGGGCGGCGGTGAGCCCAGCTGGCCCACCGCCGATAATCACCGCGTCGTAGAGGTCTTTGACGTCGGTCATTGTAAGCTCCTAAATCTTAGAGCTGACCAACAAGGTCAAGGCTTGGCTTCAGAGTCTCAGCACCTGGCTGCCACTTAGCTGGGCAGACCTGATCGCCGTGCTCTGCAACAAACTGTGCAGCCTGGAGAAGGCGGAGAAGCTCCTCAGCGTTACGGCCAATGCCACCAGCGGTGACAAGCTCAACCTGGATGACACCCTCAGGGTCAACAATGAAGGCGCCACGCTCAGCAAGGCCAGCATCCTCAATAAGGACCTCAAAGTTCCTTGCAAGAACGTGAGCTGGGTCAGCGAGCATTGGGTAGGTTACCTTAGAGATACGCTCGGACTCCTCGTGCCATGCCTTGTGGACAAACTCAGTGTCGCAAGAGACAGAGTAGACCTCTGCGCCAGCAGCCTGGAACTTGTCATAGTTGTTAGCAAGATCCTCAAGCTCAGTTGGGCAGACAAAGGTAAAGTCAGCTGGATAGAAGAAGAACAGGCTCCACTTACCCAGTGTGGACTCCTTGCTTACCTCAGTGATGTCACCGTTGTGGAATGCGTTTACCTTAAAATCACCAATTTGCTTACCAATAAGAGACATAGTCAGTTCCTTTCTGTAAGAAAAACAACTTATAAAACGTACTAGTTAGAAGTTTACTATCTTTAACTCTTTTGTCAATAACAATAATGATTACTATTTATATCCACAAAAAAACAGGCCAGATTACTCTGACCTGTGAACAGTTGGTGGGCGTTATAAGATTTGAACTTATGACCTCTTCCGTGTCAGGGAAGCGCTCGTCCCCCTGAGCTAAACGCCCGAATATGTTTGCTGCTGGGGATGCAGCAAGGGATATATTACGAGAAACCCGCCCCTCTTGCAACCGTCAAACTCAACTTTTTTAGAAATTTGCAAAAGATCGGTTCGTCGTAACATTGATGGCTATTTAAATACCGCGGGCTATCAAATGAATGATCGCCTTTTAAACCTGTATGTCTTCTTCATTTCAATTATTAAAAGATAGGCAACTGAGTTGTAAAAGCATACAGTCAGAAGTATTATGGCAAGTCGTTCGATTGAGGGAGAAACTTATGAACTTTCTGGAATATAACAAAGACGAGAAGCTTCACTTTAATTATAAGAAATCATGTGGTCTCTGGTTAATTGTTGTAGCTCTCATCATTTTTGCAGCTACCGTAATAGGTGGAAAGCAGATTATCAATATGTCCGTATTTAGCTTTGGATATGTTGCAGCCTTCTTATCTATAAATACAAATAAGAAAGTTCTCAATAAGTTTTCCGATGGTCCTTCAAGTAAGTTCCAGAACAAAATGTCTCTATACGCGGTGATTTTCTTATTCATTTTGATGTTTTTATTAGGTGGACCATTTTTTGCAACTGAAAACTGGAGACTTATTTGGTTGGGCGCGTTAATGGCCACGGCGCTGCACTTTTTCCTCTATTACTTTGTACACGGAAAATCGATGATTTATCTGGCAATACTCTGTGCCATCAATATTGGTATAGGTTATATTTTTCCAAATATTCCACTGACAATAACAGCCTACATTGATGCAGCAATTAAACTTGGATTTGGAATATACCTGTTCTTTTTCTCAAAGCCAACACAACAAAAATAGCCTTCATCTAGAGTCCGTGCGCGTCAAGCGTGTCCTTAACCAAAGCCACAAGCATTGGTATAAACACAGCCACGCCTGCTAAGAGCATTGGATTATCACGTATTTCTGGAATGTCCTGTAAGAAATTCTGCAGATCATAGACAAGACCAACGGCAACGGCAATAAGAATAGGTGCCAGAATAATCAAAATAGGATTTGGTGGTTTACGCATAAGGATGCTTTCTTTTACAAGTACTGCACACGCAGCGGTCCAATAGAGCAAAGATACGTATCAAGCCACATTCTGGCTTTTCTTTCTTATCTCTTCCCTACTTCTTACGTTTAACCTTAATTTGAATGCCAGAAGTATCTGGACGAGGCGATGTAGAAGCAACAGCGGGTTTCTCGCCATTTACAAAGGCGGAGAAACGCTGACGGAAACGATTCCACTTGTGGTAGATAGACTCGTGGTCGTGAGATCTGAGACCCAAAAGCATGCTTGCCACCAGAGTTGGAAGCAGATACTCGATAGCGCGCCAAAGTACAAAGCCTGCGGCAATTTCCTCGCCAAACATGTGGCCAAACAGGAAGGCAAAGCCACCCTCTGCACCACCAGTACCACCAGGAAGTGGAATGGCCGAGGTCAAGAGCTCAAGCATTGAACCAGATGCAAGGCAGGTCAGAAGGTCTGCGGGTTGGCCGAGTGCACGCAAAACAAAGTATGGAAGTGCATAGAGGCAGCCAAGCTGAACCAAGGTAACCAGCAAGACAACACACATCTCTGGAATGTTCTTTGCGGCAGTCTTAAAGCCGTTTGAGAACTCATCTACCTGCGTGTTAATGATGCCATGCCAGTGGTCGTACTGCTTTACGATACGAAGACGTGAAAGCAGCCTTAAGCCCCAGTTGCCCACGGTCTTAACCATTTTAGGAAGCAGACAAATGGCCAAGATAACTGCAACCATCACTATCTTTGCGCCAAACAAAATAACGCCAATAACGGTTACATCGCCAAATTGCTCGTAGAAATAATTGGCCCTAAAGATAAGCATCAGAGCTGCAAAGATGCCCTCGCCCGCCTCGTACATAACAAAGCGGGTGAACTGCAGAGCTCCTGCCTGACCAACGGAAATACCTGCACGAGTGAGGCGATAAATCTGAGCAGGAGCAGCACCAGCACCGTTTGGCGTAAGGTTCATGAAGAAGATGCCCGACGCCTCAACACTCATCAGGTCACGGACACCAACAGGACTCTCGGGGTCTGTAATAACTGAAATTACATAGGCGAGAATACCCAGGAAATAGTAGACAAAATAGCAAAGAGCGCCAGCAATAAGCCAGCCTGTATCTACGTCTGCTAGAGCAACAACAAACTCATCAAATTGACCAGAAAAAACGATATAGAGTGCGTACAGTATTACAACCGCAAAGAGGAAGAGAATGCTCTTTCTAACTTGACCAAAGCTCTCTTTTGCCTCTTCTACCTGCTCAGATGAAGAAGTTGGAGCAACACTAATCTTAGGCTTTTTGGTTGAAACACCCTTAACGGTTGTAGATCCAATCTTCACCGTTACCTTCGGTGTAGATGAGGGGTGCTCGGTTTCAGACGCGCCATCTGGGCGATCCATGGGCACCTCCTTGGACTCTGGATCACAATACGTGTACAGAAACAACACTCTTTGCAGATAAACGATGCAACCTCAAAGGGTTTCTCGCCACCTACCTGCTTTTCATTTTACATGAACCGCTCAAGTATACTCTTGTCGGCCTCAATAATGCCACCGCCACAAACTTCCTGGCCATCGTACAAAACTGCCGATTGACCTGCTGCAACAGTTTTTACCGGCTGGTCAAATTCAATAAATCCACATTGATTATCTGTGAGCGTAAACGTTACGGGAACCAGCGCACCTGTGTGACGAGTTCTGACCACATACCTGCCATTAGCTGCAGGTTCTCCGGAAATCCAGTGCATGTCCGAGAGCTCAATGCGACGAGTCCAGAGTGCAGGACAGTTGAGGTCAGAGGTTACGTAGACCACATTCTTAAGCGTGTCGGTTGCTACTACATAGCGAGCAGGTCCTCCGCCGATGTTCAGGCCTTTTCTCTGACCAACGGTAAAGAGAAACGCTCCGTCGTGGGTGCCAAGAACCTTGCCTGTCTCCCACTCAATGACGTCGCCCTGCTTTTTCTGAAATGTGTCCAGCAAAAACGTGCGCAAGCCAACGGGGCCAATAAAACAAATACCGTCGGAGTCTGGCTTAGTTTCTATGCCCAGACCTCGCTCTGCACACAGGGCGCGCACCTCTGCCTTGGTGGCAATGTGTCCAATAGGAAAAAGCGTGCGTTCAAACAAATGACCTGGTACACGCCATAGGAAATAGGTCTGATCCTTGTGAGCATCTGCGGCACGCAAAAGTTTTTTGGTGCCTGGGACGTTCTGTGCATAGTGACCCGTTGCAACAAAATCAGCGCCCTCAGCAAAAGCACGCTCTGCAAAGGTGCCAAACTTGACCGTCTGGTTGCACATAACGTCTGGATTAGGCGTACGGCCGTGCTCATAGGCATCAAGCAGGTAATCCACAACGGTAGCCTTATACTCGGCCTCACAGTCCCACACGTCCAAATCAATGCCCAGCGTTACGCACACGCGTTCAGCATCAGCCAGGTCATCTGCCCAAGGGCACTTAAAGCCTGGCAAGTCCTTTGACCAGTTGCGCATATAGATAGCCTTGACGTTGTAGCCCGCCTCAAGAAGCAAGGCCGCGGACAGCGCCGAATCAACGCCGCCACTCATGCCAAGGTAAACTAGTTCTCCCATGTCACTCCTACACGAGCGGACTCCTGCTTAACAGCCTCAGCGATTGCCCAAGCTGCGTACAAGATGTCGTCTTCTGTGGTAGTTCTTCCAAGTGTTAACCTGAGGCTTCCTGCGGCCACTTCTCGCGGGGCGCCAATTGCCTCAAGCACGTGAGATATTTGCATTTTTGATGCAGCGCAGGCAGAGCCTGTTCCTACCGACACACCCAGGCGCTCCAGCAGAATGACCAAACGGCGAGCCTCAAGTCCCGGGAAAGAAACGTGTAGCAGGTTAGGAAGCCTCAGCTTGGCGTTCTTTGGCCCCGAGACAATCATCTGCGGAAACTCTGTGCAAAGCAGCTCCTGTAGCTGATCTCTGAGGCGAGAAACCCGTTTTGCCTCGTCAGTGCGAGTCTCATCAGCAAGCGCTAAAGCACACGCAAAGCCAATGACGCCCGCGACGTTCTCCGTACCCGAGCGGACACCGCCTTCTTGTCCGCCGCCGAGCACCAGCGGCCTTAAGCGCACATCATCGGAGGCCCACAAGAGACCTACCTGCTTTGGACCGGAAAGCTTTGCTGCAGAAAGCGTCAACATGTCCACGCCCAAAGACGACACGTTCACGCTCAGGTATGCAGCAGCTTGAGAGGCGTCTACGTGCAAATGCAGCGGACGAGTCTCCCCTGCCGCAAGCCTGCGCGAGCGCTCCTTGACAAGCACCTGCGAAATCTCTCGGATAGGCTGAATAGTGCCAATCTCCCCGTTTGCAAGCTCAATGGATACCAGCTCGGTCTCTGGTTTGAGCGCTTTTGCAACGCGCTCTGGATCCACACGACCGTCTGCTTCTACGCGTAGTGTCTTGTGCGAGAAAATCCCTGCACACGCAAGGACGCTCTCATGCTCAATAGCATCAACGATGACGTGCGCATCTTCAGAGACCGTTGCAAACGCCAGGTTGTTGGCCTCTGTAGCACCTGCTGTGAGCACCACGTTTCCTGGACGAGCACCAATGGCATGCGCCAAGACAGCGCGGGCACGTTCTACCTCGTCACGAACCTGGCGAGACAGAGCATACGGTGCTGAAGGGTTGTAAAACCTCTCCGTGAAGTACGGAATCATTGCATCAACTACACGTGGATCCATAGGTGTAGCTGCGGCAAAGTCCAGGTACACGTTGCCTGTTGGATGTTCTGGTTTTGCAGAAGGCATGTGCATTACAAATCCTTTGGGTTTCTCGCGGTCTTGCGGGCTTACGTGCGTGCGGCGTTGCGTGCTTGCGACGATCGGCGACTTGCTGTCGGGCGGGCCGGTGGACGGTGCTCGACGGCTACGACTTG
>JABZHH010000120.1:0-523 GCA_015258925.1 Atopobium sp.
GAATCCACATACGATCAAGTGTTGTACGATCCTGGAGGAGGTCATCACGACGTGTACTTGAAGCAACCAAGTTAACAGCTGGGAAGATACGCTTGTTACTCAAGCTGCGGTCAAGCTGCAACTCCATGTTACCTGTTCCCTTGAACTCCTCGAAGATAACCTCATCCATCTTAGAACCAGTATCAATCAAGGCTGTTGCTATGATAGTCAAAGAACCACCACCCTCAATATTACGCGCGGCACCGAAGAAACGCTTTGGCTTCTGCAATGCATTGGCATCCACACCACCAGTCAATACCTTACCAGATGCTGGTGCTACGGTGTTGTAAGCACGTGCCAAACGAGTGATTGAGTCAAGGAAGATAACTACATCATGACCACATTCAACCATGCGTTTTGCCTTCTCCAAAACGATACCGGCAATCTTAACGTGGCGTTCTGCAGGCTCATCAAATGTTGAAGCAATGACCTCAGCATTTACTGTGCGTGCCATATCGGTAACCTCTTCAGGACGCTCATCAAT
>JABZHH010000121.1:0-508 GCA_015258925.1 Atopobium sp.
ATGTTTATGGCGTGGTACATCTTGAGTCGTTATAAGGTCTCGCTTTTTGATGACGAGATGGTTGTAGTGCCCTTTGTAGGCTCTGAAATTTCCATCAACTACCAGGACATTAAGCGTATGGAGTGGGTTGGCGGCCGTCGGGGCTCCGGGTTTAGAGATCTTCTAATTTTGACTTCGAATGCGTCAAAGGTGCGTCTCTCGGGTATGATTGGACTAGACCAAGTGTTGCTCAAGATTGATCGCTTTGACGTTTTGGCGCACAGTTCAAATATGTAGAAGTACAAAGATGCAGCTTGGAGCTGTGTCAGCTTTAAGTCACATTGCTTACGTCAACTTGAAGCTGCGACGTACCATGCGTCCACACCAACCTGCGCAGCGTACAGCAACGGGGGACGTTTGTGATTAAGCTTGTTTTATCTGACATGGACAATACGCTGGTACCTTTTGGCAATAGACGCGTGTCGGACTTCACACGCAAGGCTATTCACACGCTCCTGGAAGAAACAGA
>JABZHH010000122.1:0-506 GCA_015258925.1 Atopobium sp.
CTCATGCGTGGGATAGCAACGTGGACTTATTCAGCAATTCTGTGCGTGTTCACATTTTTTCGGTAAGAAAAAAGTTACGAGAAGCTCTTGGATATGACCCAATTTCCAACAAAGTAGGAGAGGGTTATTGCTTTAAGAGGGACAGCGATGACTAAGATAAGTGAGATAATCCCAAAGCCAATGCGCTCGATACGTGCCCAACTCACCCTTCTTATGGTGGGCTTATTGGTGTGCTGTTGCGTTGTTTTGACTTGGCTTGTGTATCGCTCGACTTCTGAGCTGCTGGAACTAGCTGCAGCCAACGCCATCAATCAGGGAGCTCTTTCTATCGTTTTGGATGTAGATGCTATCGAACGCTCTATTTTGTTTGACGCGCTGGGTATCTTGCTTGTTGTGATCGCTGCGGGAAGCTGTGTAGCTTATTTTTTAATAGGCCACTATACCAATCCAGTTCAACAACTCTCTGCTCACATGAAAGAAATTAGCCCAAATACCTTGTCTGATTC
>JABZHH010000123.1:0-502 GCA_015258925.1 Atopobium sp.
TCTTTGATGAGCTGCTGTACTTTCATATGAGCCTCACTGTTTGTAGAAATGCCCTGATGAAAAGCTAAGTAGTGCACATCAACAATTGTACGCTTAAATTTTACGAAGCGCAGAGAGGGTGGATGCCCGGTAATGGCTTAGGTAAAGTTCTTTACTATCTCCAGGCCAAGAAGCAGTGCCTTTTCATGTGAATCTTTGCCAAAGTCCCTCTCGTCATATTCGTGAACGTTTGCCAAAGAGTCTGCTGTAAAGAGGAACTGTCCAAACTGCGCCCCTCGTTTTCTGCAGCAAGTGGCTAGTGCCGAGCATTCCATCTCTACAACTGAGCATCCTTCTTGCAGGCGATACTCAACCATATCCTTTGTCTCACGGAAGAAACCGTCAGTAGACCAGGTGGTGCACGTCTCATAAGGGAGTCCGTCTTTTTTGAAGGTTTCTTCTATGACAGAAATTGGCTCCTTATCAAGCTCTATGTATCTTGATGCCGGAAGATAGTGATAGG
>JABZHH010000124.1:0-502 GCA_015258925.1 Atopobium sp.
TGAGCTACATCCGCGTACCCCCGAAGGGGACACGAAGATCCTAGCGGGTATTGTTCACGTGCGCGACATTTACACGCCCCTCCCGTATGATGGTGCATCGGACACGAGTCCTCGGGGTGTAGCGCAGCTTGGTAGCGCATCTGCTTTGGGAGCAGAGGGTCGCAGGTTCAAATCCTGTCACCCCGACCATCAGCGGCAGCACTGTCGCGCAAAACGTCAGCAGGGGAGAGGCCATGCCGTCCTATCGGAGCATCCTCACGGTCACGACGCTGGCACCCGGGTGCCGACCCGAAGAAGTCGAGCAGGCAGCGCGTGCCGTCACCCGACTCGAATCCTGGGACATCGCCATCACCGCAGGTCAGCCTCGTGTGACAGCGCGCTTCACCGCCGTCGACGACTCCGAGGCTCGGGCTACTCACGTCGCTATCGGCGGTGGCGTGCGCCAGGTCGCCGACGTGCCTCGCGCGCGTCTGGCCGCCGTCGTGCGCGGGCGCTCCCACTA
>JABZHH010000012.1:0-7413 GCA_015258925.1 Atopobium sp.
CTTCAGAGGAGATGCCAAATCGCGACTGAACCGCGCTTAGCTCAACTGCGTCAAAAGACTCCCTCAATGCAGAAGCAAGCAGTATGAGCTTATAGACAGCTGACGATATGTTTTTTCTTCCAAAAGAGGTGTTTTTAACAGCCATTGGCAACCTCGCTTAAAGACTCTTTCCACTTTGCGAGAAGAGACTCTGGAGACCTTGGAATTAATCCATGAGCAAGAATCCAAGATAAAGCGGTGTCTTCATGAGCGTAAGTAACGGTCCACAAAGCGCCATTAGAGAGGAGCTCAACATCCCCTTGACCTTGCGAGAAATGTTCAAAAGCAGCGAGTATATTTTTGGGGACAAACGCGGTAAGCGTGTCTGCTTGCAATCCGAGCTGGAAATCAAGGAGTTTATAGTCTTTTGAATCAAACTCTTCTGGTATGGAGAAGGACTCATTTTTAAGAATCGCGGCATCTAAAACACGGTCAACGCGAAAAGTTTTGATGGAAGCGCTCTCAGTACCGGATGAAAAATCTTGGGCCACAAAGTATAGAAGTCCCTGTGAAACAAAGAAGTCCAGCACGCCCAGATGTTTTTGCTTAACTAGGTCCTGTGAGTTTGTGTAGGTGATGTTTACCAGTTGTTTAGAGCTGAGTGATTCGTATAGAACAGGAAAGACTTTGTTTTGGGAAGAAGCGCTGAGTTTTTGGCTGTCTGACTTACCTGAGTCCAAGGAATAAAAGTTACCCACAATTTTAGAGAGCGCGTTTCTCAATTCCTCTTGGTATACAAACGTTGCGTCAGTGAGAATTGCACTGCAGATTACAAGCAGCTGATTGGCATCTTCAGGGCTTAAGTCGTACGAGGAATTAAAGAAATTCGAGTCCGAAAGATAGAATGACTTTTCTTTTCCCGTTTTTACCTCTGTAATTGCAAATCCAAGCTGTTTCAAAACAGTGCGATCTCTTGAAAAAGTTCTTAAAGCAGAATCGGTAGATAAATCTGAGTAAATCGCTGCATATATTTCTGCCGAGGGTAGAGGTCCCTTTTGAATTAGCAGCATAAATAGCGAGAAAATCCTCCAGGCACCAAGTTCATTATTACCTAGAGTTTGATTGTTTGGAGCCATATCCACCTCCCGCTTTTTGCTAGTTGAACTCAAATCTCTCTAAACATATACGAAAGTTTTTGATATTTAGTGCAGAATTTCTAAATTTGGACGTAAAAATACACTTTAACCGCTATATTTCGATATAAGACGTATACTAATGACGTATATATGAAACCTGTCAGAAGACATGCCAACGAAGGACGCAGTATGGCCATTACACATGACTATGTTGACTATCTAGACGAGCAGATTGATATTGCTCCTGCCGGTAGCCAAGAGGAGCTTCAGGCTGCTCAAACCATTGCTGAAGAAATGAAACTTCACGGGCTTGAGGCAACCATTGAAGAATTTGACGCTAAGTCTATTAAGAGTCTTGGCTACTCAATCTATCTAATCCTCCTCTTCATTGGCGTTATTTTTGCAGGCACTGGTAATGCAGCACTCATTGCTTTTGGCGTTCTGCTTGTCGCTGGTTTTGGCGCACTTACGTGTCTCAAGTATTTTGGTAATGACATTCTGGGTTCATTTGGATCTTCCATCAGAAGCCAGAACGTTGTTGCTAAGCACGAGGCCACTGGTGAGCTTGTCGCAAAGGGTAACCGTCCAATCGTCATCGTTGCTCACTATGACTCCCCACATACAAACTTCCTTGTTGAGTCTCCTGTAGCAAAGTATGTACCACTTGTACAGAGGTATGCGCGTTGGTGTGTAGTTGCCGTGTTTGTTGCTACGTTTGTTCAGATTCTTCGTTTCCTTCCTGATCCAGTTCGTGTCCTTTTCTGGATTGTTGGTATTCTTGCAGCTCTTCCACTTGTTGCTCTTTCTGTCGCAACTATTGCAGAGCGTTTTGCACCTTGCACTATTGGCGCAAACAACAACAAGTCTTCAGTTGCAGCGCTTCTTGGTATTCTCGAGAATGTCCGTCCTACTGGTCATCGCCCCGAGGTTGTTCATCATTTTGCAGGAGATGCAGCTGCACTTATCCCAGAGCCTGATGAGGTGGAAGGCGTCCGCCACGGCGAGGAAGTTCTTAATTCGCTGGGCATTCTTCCTGAGGATTGCGAAGTAAGCTACGTTGCTTATGACACTACTGGCGCAAGCCAGACTGCATCTCTCGAGGATGTTGCAGAGGCTGTAAATGCAACAACAGAAGAAGAACAGACTGAGGATGCCTCTGCTGACAATACCGTTGCGTATGATTCTGTTGACGATGAGCTCAATGCAACTATGAAGCAGGTTCACGAGTCTGCTGATGCAGATGCAACGCAGGTACAGCCTGAAGCAACACATGAGCTCCATGCTAAGAACGATTTTGCTCGTCGTGCATCCCTCTTTGATCTCCCTGATCCTTCTGGCGATGCCGTCGATCCACTGGCTCCATCTTCTGAGCCAGCTCCTCACTATGTTCCAGCTCCAACATCTGCACCTTCTCCAGAGGTAGAAGACGAAGAGAGCCCATTCGACACCATTTCGGCTGATGAGGGTCTCACAGAGGCACAGGACGCAAAGACTCCTGAGGCAAAGCGCCGTTCCTTTAGACTCTTCGGTCGTAACGACGGACCATCAGATGATTGGAAGGGCGGAGCAGCACCATCTGCTGAGAATCGTGAAGAGACCGACTCTGAAGATGCAGCCGCTATTTCTGAGGATGATCTTCGTAATGCTGTTCTTTCACTTTCTGATGACGAGCTCATTGCACACGATATTTGGTTTGTTGCGCTTGGAGCGTCTGATTTTGACCACGCAGGCATGAGGGAGTTCCTCGCAAAGCACAGAACTGATATTCGCGGCGCTTTTCTCATTAACCTTGATTGTGTTGGTGCTGGTTCACTCTCCATCCTTAAGAATGAGGGAATTGGCAACGTTCGCCGCGCTGATCGTAGAATGACTCGACTCCTTTCTACTATTGCAACTGATCTTCATATCGATGTTGAGCAGAGCGCATTTGATTGGGGAACCACTGATGCAACTCCTGCAATGCAGAATTCAGTTCGTTCTGTTACCTTGATGGGCTTGAATGAGGATGGGCTTCCTGCACTTAGCCGTACCGCCGCTGATGTTCGCGAGAACGTTAATGCTGGTCAGTGTGCTGACGCTGCAGCTCTTGTTACTGAGCTTATTAGACGCTCATAA
The DNA here is from genome assembly GCA_015258925.1 of Atopobium sp. Classification (GTDB taxonomy): domain Bacteria; phylum Actinomycetota; class Coriobacteriia; order Coriobacteriales; family Atopobiaceae; genus Lancefieldella. Next base: position 3,231 of record JABZHH010000012.1, read on the forward strand.
ACGAACAAGAAACTAGTACAAATTTTTAAGAAAGGGCAGAGATTTCTGCCCTTTCTTTTTTGCGCTAAGACAAGGTTGCTCAACTAAAAGGAGCGTCTTATTTTTGCTGCAAATAAGTGGACACATCCAATAAGTACCGATCCTGCCAAGGCGAGTAAAAGGGGAACTGCGTAGGCATTGTCTGCCGTGCCCGGAAGATGGGGCCTAGGCGTCACACGAATAGTTTGTGCTTTAGAGTGACTATCGGTGTGCGAAGCAACTTTCTCACCATCTTTTGAGATGGTTTCGTAGGCGGTAACTTCTTTACCTTCAAGTGAGGCAGTCCTTACAGAAAAAGGAACCGCAGCTTCTCCCGATGAGGTAGGAGCTTTGAAGCGGACAGTTCCGCGAGCAACAGGTTCTGCCGTACCTTCTTGGAGCTGCTTTGTTTCATAGAGCTCTCCGGTAATTTCGTACTCTTCTCCTGGGGTAAGACCCTCGTATTTAATGTGATCAACAAGATTGAGTTTCTCGGCATATTCAGGATTTTTTGACCCTTCAGCATCCACAAGCATTGTTTGTAAAGAAATTCTTTCATCAATGAGTTCAGGTGCTTCTACAGTCTCTTCAGAAGTAAGAGTGACCGTTGGGTTCCATTCTTTGTTGAGAGAGTATCCTGCTGGAGCCGTAACCTCTTTAAGCGAATAGGAGCCAAAGGGAAGGTCTTTAACCGCCGCCTCTCCAGATTCGTCTGTTTCTACTGTGGTGACAACTTCGTGAGGAGCAACCCATTTTCCCTGGTAGAAGATAGGTTGAGCAGAGCTATTAGTTAGCTCAATTTTGGCGCCCTTCAGACTTGGCATTTCTTCTGCCTCAGAATAACCATCGGGTGAACTTAGGGAAGTGTGTCCAATTTTCTTAACTTTAAGATTTCCTCTTATTACCTCGTCTTTGAAGGTAAAGGAGTGCTTAGACGAGGAATTCTCTTTTCCGCTAGAAAGATTTGTCCAGATAAGATTGCCGTCTTGGTTTGAAAGCTTCCAGGTTTGAAGTGAATGTTCTGGAAGTTTATAGCCTTCAGGTGCTTGAATTTCTTCGATTTGGTAATACCCCAGAGGAAGCCAGGGTTTCTCGCCAAGAGTAAAGAGGTCATCTCCAGAAACTTTATGGTCTGCGTCAAACGAGGCAAAACCCTGTTCGTCGGTCGAGAAAACCCATGTTCTTAGTGTTGTTTCAGCAGAGCCGCTATAGGTCACTTTAAAAAGCGCACCCTGTAGCGTTGCATTTCCTTGGGGAGAAGCGCTTTGCTGCTCAGAAAGAGCGTCTTCGTCGAGGCTAGTGCTGTGGTCAAAGTCTTGTTTTGAAATGCGTAGATCAAATTCTCCAATAGGAGTATCGGTAACCGTGAGAGTGCTCTCTTCCTGGTTTGTTATTTTTACAGCATGAACCGATTGGTCAAGAAGAAAGCCCTTTGGTGCAGCGGTTTCTTTTACATACACCGTTCCAACTGGAAGCTCATTGAGTGTTGCAGACCCAGATTTATCAAGGGTGAGACTGCCAAGAAGATTGGTACAACTTTCGTCGGAATATACTCCGTAGATAGCGCCTTCTAGGGCGTAGTGCTCGTTATTAGAGGTGACATCAGGCAATAAGGAACTTTTGGTAATTTTGAGTGAGCCAGATTGCTGTCCAAAGAAAAACAGAACCTGTTTGTCTCCTGTGGGTACAAAAAGCCTGGCAACTCCGTTTTCTGGACTGCCGCCGTTGGTTTGAGCATAGTTCATAGCATCGGAATAGAACTGCTCAATAGGCTGATGAAGTTCTGCCTGAGGAACACTTACCGCAAGAGCATGAGCTTCTCCGCGCATAACCGCCCAAAGCGCAAACTGCGTGATGGCTCGCGCCTTCCAGCCCGTATATCCATACACATCCTTTTCTCGGGATGCAGTAGCTCCGTGATAGATGATGTAATCAATAGCTCGAAGCTGTTCATTTGTATACGTTCCACCGCGAGTGCCGTTGGCTGAGGTGAGTTTTGTATAAGACTGCGGGTCAATTACGCTTCCCGTTGCTCCTGGCCATGCACCATAGTGGTTAAATTCGTCTCCACAGTAGAGATAGGTACCGTCGCTAGCAGTCCACATGGGAATTTGCTGTCCACCAGGAAAATCTTCTCTTTGTGCAACGGTAAATGAGGGTTCTTGTGCAAAAGCAAGTCTATGAGCAGGCTTTAGGAAAAAATGGCTGAGGAGAAGGGCTCCAAGTAACAGAGGAATAAACCAGAAGTGAAAGACAGAAGAAGAGGTTTGTCTTCGTGCAGCTGTTTCCCTCTTAGGTTTTGAGGATTTTGTGATAAACATGCGTGCCTCCAAACTGAAGAATCAGAGGTAGATTGCGTATATAGAGATATTTGGTAATGCATAAATGTGAGCTTTTGTTGCAACATATAGACAATTAGTGTTAACGTATTCAGTAATCAGTAACACTTACTAATTAATGAGGTTATCGTGCGTTACAGCAAGCAACGTGAGGCAATTCGTACTTATATGGAAGGTCGCCATGACCATCCAACAGCAGATAGTGTGTATGCAGCAGTAAGAGAGGAGTTACCAAACATCTCTCTTGGAACTGTTTACCGTAACCTTATGCAGCTTGTTGACGCAGGCGAGCTCCAGGTTGTTAATACCGGCGATAATATCTCTCGTTTTGATCCGACAACAACCGAGCATGCACACTTCCAGTGTCATGAGTGTGGCCGTGTCTTTGATGTTGATGGACCAGTTCTGAGGGACCTTACCAGCCTCACCAAGGATTCTTGCGGCGAGATTGACTCTTACGCTCTGTGCTTTACGGGTATTTGTAACGAGTGCCTAGCTAAGAACCCAGCGCTCAATCACAGCGTTAACTAATGTGTTGCAACAAAACAGCTTTCTTTAAGACCGGTGCTTCACCGGTCTTTTTCTTTATGGCGGAGCCTCAGGTTTGCGAGAAAACCTGTCTGCTAGACGTGCCCGCAGACCCGCATGTCCTACAGAAGGGAAGCTGCTTGGCATGACGGGGTCTCCGCCAAGCAGCTTTGCCCGAGGAAGGCGGAGTTGTCGGGTGGAGAGCAGGCGCCTATAAGAGGCGGGATAGTGGTGTGCGGGGGTCTCTCGCCAGAAGTACTTTTGCATAGCGCTCCTTTCGTTGGAGAGCATGCTAAAGAGTGACTTTGCGCCTATTCTGACCAGCGTTTGTCCAGTTTCTGTCAGGGAAAATTTGTGTAGGCGCATATTTGTTGTATACGCGCAGCTAGGCAGAAAACAACTCATCAAACTTTTATCTAGTTGCCGAGCAAGCGATTAAAAGGCAAAAAATACTGTGATAAAATCTACACAATTGCGGGTATCGCCAAGTGGTAAGGCAATGGCTTCCCAAGCCATCATCCGCGGGTTCGAATCCCGTTGCCCGCTCCAAAGACATACAAGAGCCCTTCGGGGCTCTTTTTATGGACAAGATTGAAATTTGGCGTTGTGAAGAAGGTTGTTCGGGTAGAAGTTGAGCGGAAATATTTTGGATATATCTTTGATAGAGCGTGCTTAAGTACTCGAATTACGCGGATTGATGGTTGAAGGGAACAACATGGCACAAATTCCTATGACAGATCAAGAGGTAAAGATTGCTCTTGATGCGCTGTCAGATCAGATTGATAAATATGCAGAGCTTCTTGTGAAGAAGGGGTGTGCAATTTCTGAGGGAAGTCAGCTGGTAATTAACGCTTCAATTGAGATTGCTGATTTTGCCCGTAGGGTTCAGCGAGCAGCTTATGCGGCTGGCGCAGAATTTGTCACAGTTATTTGGGGCGATCAAGAGTCCTCAAGAATTATGTACGAAAACGTTGACCTGGCGCGTCTCTCTAAGACACCAAGCTGGAAGATTGAACAGCTTAACTCCCTTGCAGAGCAGGGTGCAGCATTTTTGTTCCTCTCGTCTGATGATCCAAATGGTCTAAAGGGAATTGATCCAGAAAAGCCAGCTGCTGTTTCTCGCGCAAGAAACTTAGAGTGCGATGTCTTTAGAAACGGTATGGACTTTGGTAAAAACGTTTGGTGTATTGCTGGTGTTCCTGCAGCTGAATGGGCAAAGGTAATTTTCCCAGAGCTTTCTGAGGCTGAGGCAATCTACAGGCTTTGGATTGCAATTTTGGACGTTGCTCATGCAAGTG
>JABZHH010000012.1:7509-35051 GCA_015258925.1 Atopobium sp.
CACACGTTGATTTTATGATTGGTGCAGACGATTTGAACATTTGGGGAATTTCTGCCGATGGAAAAGAAACACCAATTTTCGTAAATGGACAATGGGCATGGGAGTAAACTGCTACACTATCCTAGTTGCGTGGTAAAATTGCCACGCCCGATAATGGGCCGTTAGCTCAGTTGGTAGAGCAGGGGACTTTTAATCCCAAGGTCTAGGGTTCGAACCCCTAACGGCCCACCAGGTAATTCAAAGGTCGGGTACCATAGTGGTACTCGACCTTTTCTTTTACGAGCAGAAGGAGTCTCATCGTGGTAGATCGCTACACCGGCAAAGAAATGGGCCACATCTTTTCTTTGGAGAACAAGTACGCCGTTTGGCAGGAGATTGAAGTCCTTGCGTGCGAAGCACAGGCTGAGCTTGGTGTTATTGGCATTTCTCGCGAAGAGGCAGCTTGGATTCGAGAGTACGCTGTGTTTAATCGCGCTGAGGTAGACGAGATTGAGGCCGTTACCAACCACGACGTCATTGCCTTTCTGACCAATATGGGCTCCTACATCGATGCCAAGGTTCCAGAGGGTGAACTTAAGCCAAGTCGCTGGGTTCACTACGGTATGACCTCAACGGACCTGGGCGATACCGCCCTTTGCTATCAACTCACCCAGGCATGTGACCTGCTTATTGCTGCGGTTCGTCGCTGCGCTGCTATCTGCAAGCGTCGCGCTTTTGAGGAGCGCGATACTCTGTGCGTTGGTCGTACTCATGGCATTCATGCTGAGCCTATGACCTTTGGCATGAAATTTGGTAGCTGGGCATGGGAGTTTAAGCGCGACCTTGACCGCTTGAAGGATGCTCGTAAAAACGTTGCCTATGGTGCTATTTCTGGTGCTGTTGGAACTTACTCTTCCATTGATCCTTTTGTAGAGGAGTATGTTTGCGAGAAACTCGGTCTTGTCCACGATCCACTTTCAACCCAGGTAATTTCTCGCGACCACCACGCGTACCTTGCTGGCGTTCTGGCAACCGTTGCTGCTACCTGCGAGCGTATTGCAACTGAGATGCGTGCGCTGCAGAAGACCGATACCCTCGAGGCTGAGGAGCCATTCCGCAAGGGCCAGAAGGGCTCTTCCGCTATGCCTCACAAGCGCAACCCCATTACTGCCGAGAAGATCTGTGGTTTGTCCCGCGTAGTTAAGGCAAACGCACAGGTTGCTTTTGATAACGTTGCTCTTTGGCACGAGCGCGATATCAGCCACTCTTCCGCTGAGCGCGTTGCCCAGGCAGACAGCTTTATTGCTCTTGACCACATGCTGTCAAAGCTTGAGTTCCTGCTTGATGGCATGGTCCTGTATCCAGAGCAGATGATGGCCAACCTCAATAAGACCCGTGGCATGCTCTTCTCGTCAAAGGTTCTTCTTGCCCTGGTCAACACTGGTATTACTCGCGAAGAGGCATACAAGATTGTTCAGTCCAACGCTATGAAGGTCTGGGCAGATATTCAGCAGTGCAAGGAAGGACCATCCTACCAGGAGCTTCTTGAGGCAGACCCAGCCTGTACGCTGAGCCATGAGGAGCTTGATAAAATCTTTGATCCTCGCGCATTCCTTACCCGTTCAAACGTTTTGTTTGACCGTCTTGAGCATCTTGAATTGGACTAAATCGTGTCACTGTTTGGGAACATTTCTCGCCGAAACTTCTTTAAGACGGGAGCGGCTGGTGTCGTAGTTGCGGGTGCAATTAGCATCGCGGCAGGCTGCTCTCATCAAGAAGGCTCGGGAGATGCAGGAAAACCGCTGGTACTTGACGAGTCCTCTGGCACAAATGTGCTGGACTCCTATAGCTCTACGGAATATGCTGCTCAGCCAAGCCAGACCTGGACGCTCCCTCTGGGAAGCGTGCTGCATCCAGCCGATGGAAATTGGATTCCCGTCACCACGGCTGGCGCATCTGCTACGCCAATGGTAAAGGGCTCTGTTCTTTCGCTGACGTCTGGCCAGGTTGTTGACGTTGTTCCTGCGGCTCAGATGAACAATACCACCGCCGTTATTTACGACGTTCGCTGCTCTGACTCTGTGTATGCATGGGTTGAGGTGGACACCACAACCTTTGACTGGGAGCTTCTTGCCGCACCATTTTCCGACGGCAAGCTTACTGGAGATGCAAAGGTCCTCTACAAAGCTGATAAAAACTGGGATCCGGCTCCGTTTGCCTGCGGAGACGATAAGGTGGTTTGGCTAGTCCAACCAGCTTCTTCTGGCGAGAAAACCCGTGAATCTTCGCATTGCTACGTGTGGCGTGTGGGGGATGCTGAGGGAACGGATGCCGTTGAATCTCCAGGTAGATTTGCTACTGCACCGTCTATCTCAAAGGGTGTAGTTACCCTTACTCCTCGAGTTCGCGCCTCCGAAGGCACCTACTATGGCGTTACAGCATACCTGCTGGGAGACAACCTTAAAACCAAGGTTGACCAGCTTGTTATGCCTCAATCTGTCAAACCTTTTGCAGCAAGTCGCGTAGACGATAAGTTCATTGTGTCAGTTGAAGCAAGTTATGACTCAGGCGGTCTGTTGGGCAAGATGGGAACATATATCCTGCCTGCTTCAGGCGAAAACCCTTACGTCATAGAGCGTGAACCTTATGCAATATCGGCAGGTAAAGGTAGCCTTTACATAGTTAAGAGCCGCGCCTCTTACGTGCTTGTTGATACGCAAAATCAAACGGCAAACTGGCTCTATTCAATGGATAGAAGCGTTGATTACGGAGAGTTTCCCGCTCGAGAAGGCAACTGTGATTCTTTTGTAACCTACTCAACTGTTAAGGATCCTACCAGTGGATATCCGGCTTCCGTGACAGTTCGTGTTTTTTCTTTGTAGATTATTTGTAGGTATAGAGATAGAATGAATACAAATAATTAATGAATAATCGTAATGTGCCATACGCACATACATGCAGGGCAAAAGAAAAGGGGAGACAATGGCTTCCGACGAGAAGAAAATTCTGATTGTCGAAGATGAGAAAGTCATCCGTGACGCCGTCTCAGCATATCTTGAGCGCGAAAATTACGTTGTTAAGGGCGTTGGCGACGGTCAAAGTGCAGTTGAAGAGTTTGAAAAGCACGCATTTGACCTGGTGATTCTCGATCTTATGCTGCCAAAGCTTTCTGGAGAGCGCGTTTGCCGTGCAATTAGAGATACCTCTAATGTGCCCATCATTATGCTTACCGCAAAAGGTGAGGTAGAAGACAGAATTATTGGTCTTGAGCTTGGTGCTGATGACTACCTTGTTAAGCCTTTCTCGCCACGCGAGCTGGTGGCACGCGTCCGCGCGCTGTTCCGCCGTACGTATTCTGAGCCAGATACTGCTGTTGACGTGCTTGATTACGGCACCCTTACTATTGATATTTCTGGTCATAAGATTCTCATCAACAACGAGGAAGTTGACCTGACCGCTTCAGAGTTTAAGCTGCTCACCACCCTTGCTCGCTATCCTGGCCGCGTGTACACACGCATGGAGCTTGTCGAGAAGGTCCTGGGTTATGATTTTGAGGGCTATGAGCGCACTATTGATTCGCATGTCAAGAACTTGCGCGCAAAGCTCGGCGATGATCCTCGTAATCCTCGCTGGCTGTTCACCGTTCACGGTGTTGGCTATCGCTTTGAGGCTGGCAACGCTAGCCATGAGTCCTAAGCTTTAGAGCTTTGGCGTTCTTCAAGAAACATCACTCAAATTCTCTTAAGAACCCTCCGGAAACTGAGGGTTCTTATAAAACTATTAAGCCCGATCCCGTTGGCACTCAAAGCTTTACCACCCGTATGGCAGCCTTCTTTGCGCTAACTGCCGTCATGACGGTATTGGTGCTTATTTCTGTTTTAGGTATTGTCTGGGAAAACCGTTTTACTACTTATACCAGGGAGAACCTACAAAACACCGTTGATACTACCGCGCTCAATATGTCTCAGGCATACGCGCGCGCAGAAGGCTGGAATGCCGACGTTCTCTCTATTGCACGTCAGGCCTCTGCAACCAATGCCGATATTGGTATCCAGGTCTTAGATGTTTCTGGCGTGGTTCTGTATGACGACTCGGCACCAAATGCTCGCCGACCTGGTGGAAATAGTGCGTTATCTGGCCCTCAGACGGGTGACGCCGTGGTTTATGCAGTTGTCCAAAACCTACAAGGTGAGCCTGTGGGCAGCATTAGAATTTGGACGTTTGGTTCTGAGCCGTTCCTGACCCAGCGAGACATTGCGTTCCGTAATGGCTCTTACCAGGCAATTAGTCTTGCTGCAGCCATTGCAATTTCGCTTTCGGGGTTAATTGGTATTTTGGCCTCACGTTCACTTACCAAGCCCGTACGCCGTATTACCGAGACAGCTGTTCAGATCAGAAGCGGCAATCTTGCGGCTCGTTCAGGCATCCGTGGCGAGAATGAACTGGGGCGTCTGGGAGAAACCTTCGACGACATGGCGTCTTCACTCGAAAGAGACATTAAGCTTGAACGTCGTCTGACCAGTGATGTTGCACATGAGCTCAGAACTCCGCTCATGGCTATCATGGCCACCGTTGAAGCAATCCAAGATGGTATTTTACCTGCAGATGAAGAGCGCTTGGAAAACATTGTGTCTGAGAGTAGACGTCTTTCTCGCCTGGTAGACGCCATGCTCCACCTCTCAAGGCTTGAGAACGGAAAGACAAAGTTCAACCCAGAAAGCGTCAATGTGGTTGCTATGGTGGCGAGTCTCGTTGCGGTACAAGAAACACTCTTTAAGGAGAATAACCGCACGTTGACCTTTGTGGATAAGACACCCGAGGGTAATTGTTTTGTTGATATTGATTCGGACATGATTCGAGAAGCCCTGACCAATTTGCTGAGCAATGCCATTCGCTATACCGACGACGGGGGTCATGTTGTTATAACCGTATCAATTGATGATACCGATGCGGTTATCTCCGTGACTGATGATGGTATGGGAATTGCTCCTGAGGACATTCCACAGACCTTATCGCGATTCTGGCGTGCAGAAGAAAGCCGCGAGCGCGCTTCGGGCGGTCTTGGCGTTGGATTGGCAATTACAAAAGAGATTATGGACCGTCATAACGGCACTATCTCGGTAGAATCCGAGCTTGGAAAGGGCACGACCTTCTCGCTGCATCTTCCTCTGCTTGCCCAAAATAATATCTCTGTAACAGATACTTTGTTGTAGGCCGATTTTTGGGCATTTTGCCGTACAATCAAAAGTCCTGCAATACAACGCGCTTTGCGCAGAAGTGAGGTCATTGTGGCTGGAGCTGAGCTTCGTCCCGATTCGCACGGTAAGGTTCGCGATATCTACGATTGTGGCGACAAACTTTTGATGGTTGCGAGCGATCGCATTAGTGCTTTTGATTTTATTCTCCCCGACGAGATTCCTTTTAAGGGAGAAATTCTGACACGTATCAGCGCTTTCTGGTTTAATCGCTTCAAGGACCTTCTGCCTAACCACATGATTTCTGTTCTGCCAGATCAGACTCCTGAGCAGTTTGCAGATTACACTGAGTATCTTGCTGGCCGCGCAATGCTAGTAAAGAAAGCACAGACCGTGCCAATCGAGTGCATTGTCCGTGGTTATCTTACTGGTTCTGGCAAAAAGACCTATGACCAGGACGGTACCGTCTGCGGCATTAAGCTGCCAGATGGCCTGACTGAGGCATCTAAGCTTCCTGAGCCAATCTTCACCCCTTCCACTAAGGCTGAGCTTGGCGATCATGACGAGAATATCTCTTTTGAGCGTTGCTGCGAGATTGTTGGTGAGGATGTTGCTACTCAGCTGAAGGAAGCCTCGCTTGCAATTTATAAGGCTGCTGCAGAATATGCTGCAACTCGTGGAATTATTATTGCGGATACCAAATTTGAGTTTGGTTTTATCGACGGAAAACTTACACTTATTGATGAGTGCCTTACACCCGATTCGAGTCGTTTCTGGCCTGCTGAGGGTTATTCTGAGGGACACGTTCAGCCAAGCTACGACAAACAGTATGTGCGCGATTGGCTGAAAGCCCACTGGGACATGCAAGGAGAGCCACCTCATCTTCCAGAAGAGGTTATTGAGGGTACGTCCGAGCGTTATCGTACGGCATTCCAGATTATTACGGGAACTGAGTTTGTACCACTGAAGGAGACCAATGTCACTGCGTGACACCATTACAGGCGCAACCAAAGAAGCGCGTGAGGCTACCGCAAGCCTTTCAAAGAAAGAAACCTCTGAGGAGACTGAGCGTCCTTCGTATTCCGCTTTTGGTCGCAAATCTGCTGCTACTGCTAAACCAGTGCGAGAGGCAGCTGCGTCTGTACGTGTGAGTGGCTCCGGCTCTGGCTCCAGTGCTCCAAAGAGCAAAGAGGAGAAGCGTGCTGCACGTGCTCGCCAGCGCGAGCGCGAGGATATTCGTAGTCGCGGATTTGAGGCTATGCTGCGCGCGGATCCAGACTATCATCGTGCCGAGCGCGTTTGGTGGGTCTTCTTGGGTCTTGGCTTTGTAGCAACCATCATTACGCTGGTGCTTTCGTATATGGTTCCTGAGTCCAGGGATTTGAACACTGGCGTTGGTATGATTTCTGCCATCATGCTGGTCTTTGCTTACTTCTGCATCTTTGGTTCGGTCGTCTACAGCTTCTTTAAGATGCGTCCTCTTCGTAAGAAGATTGAAGCTAAGGTTGCTGGCATGACCGACAAGAAGCTCAACGATTTCTACCTTGAGCGTCAGGCCGAGTACGACAGAAAGAGGGCCGAGCGCAAGGCTCGTCGTAAGTAGCGGCTTCGTGCTGCTGCCGGCGCCGCAAGCGATGTCGAGCGCACAGCACTTCTCGTCACGCAGTTGCTAGCTTGCTAGCAAGATTTGCGTACGCGAGCCTACGTGAGTAGAATATCCCACATGCCTTCGTAGCTCAGGGGATAGAGCACCGCTCTCCTAAAGCGGGTGTCGGCCGTTCGAATCGGCCCGGGGGCACCATTGATTTCAAACCGGCAGCTTTGCGCTGCCGGTTTTTCTTTGTTACGGCGTGTCAGCGTCGGCTTTTAGGTTTGGCGTACAAAATAGCGCAGCTTAGCCGCGCCTCGCTGAAGAACTGTCATGTTTCTACTCAAGATAATCGGACGACTGGACTCAATGTCTGACAATTAGAAAGCCTCGCTACTTGATATACATTTCTATGCATAAACTTAACCTAATATGCTAGAAAATGAATAGCGTCGTATAAAAGATTTAACTATAGGTAAATTCCGCACCTAAGGAACACACCTATGTCAGATATTCTGCTCAATTGCGGACATATTACACACCTAATGAAGATAATCTGCATGCTTTAGCTATTTTTAGCGTCATGTATACGTCTTTTTGACAGATTATCCGACATAGGTGTGTTCGGCCATCAGCAAATGCATCCGATCGGCTGTATTCCGAAAAATGATGCAAGTAAGCCTTGGTCATTCGAAGATGTTTTGTTGCTGGAGACACTCGTGATAATCGCGGCAATAAAACGCTCGCAGCGCTGAAGCGCTTGCTTCGCCGGTTCCGGCGACGCCACGTGCCGCTGTCGAACGATTTCTGTGGCAGCAAAAAGCCCTGCAACCAAACACGGTTGCAGGGCTTGAACGTACTGGTTGAGCACATTGCACGCCGCAGTGATTACGCTGATGGGCGAGGTCCACTGGAAACGCGGATGGTGATAGTAGCACCAGGTGCGGCGCTTGATGGCGTCTGTCCAACTACGTTACCGGTTGCGACGTTGTCGTCGTATACCCAGACGGTATTGACCTGGAAACCGGCGTTCTCGAGCGTGGTTTGAGCCGTCTCAAAGTCCTTGCCAACAACGCTTGGAACAGATCCGCTCTGAGCACCGGAAGAAACAACGATGGTTACCGTGGAACCCTTATCTGCCTTGCCGTTAGCTGGAGACTGGGAGATGACACGGCCCTCAGGAACGCTCGACGAAGGCTGTTTCTGAGTATCTACCTTGAAGCCTGCATCTTTCAAAACATCGGACGCACGCTCGGCAGTCATCTCGGTGACGTCTGGAACATCTGCCTTACCCTTGCCAGTAGACAGGTGATAGGTGATGGTGTCGCCAGCTTTAGCATCGCTACCTGCGGCTGGTTCCTGTGTTGCAACATAACCAACGGTTACGTCGTCCGACTCAACCGAGTCACCATTTCTTGCTTTGAGGCCAACAGCAGCAAGAGCAGACTCAGCCTCTGATGGACTCTTGTTGGTAAGATCAGGTACTTTAACTGCGGCAGCAGGTTTAGCTCCCTTAGAAATGACAAGGTTAACCGTTGTTCCCTCAGGAGCCTGCCTGTTAGCGCTTGGTGTCTGATCAATGACCTGGCCTTCAGGAGCAGAATCACTGTAGCTTTCTGTAACAGTTCCCAGCTTAAAGTGGCTATCAGAAGCATTTAGTGCCTGAGTAGCCTGGTCTTTTGTCTGACCAACAAACTGTGGAACCAGATACTGCTGGGAAGAGTTGCCGAGCATCTGTGCAATAGCAAAGCCCGCAAGAGCCAGGACAACCAAAGCGCCTAAAACGCCGAGAATAACGTTGCGCTTGTGACGCTTATTCTCGCGCTTGTCCAGCTCATCAGCCTCTTCGCGAGAATGGACGCGGTTCAAGCGACCAGTGTCGCCACCGCGCGTAATGTAGGTGTTGGAGCCGTCGATGCCGCGACGATCCAACCTGGAAGTTGGCTGAGGTGGCGTCACAATGCGGGGGCTCACGGTGGTGTTGCTTGGAATAGTGGCGCGACCAGCAATAAAATCGCGCAGCGCACGAGCAAGCTCGTCAGCACTCTGATAGCGGTCAGCTGGGTTTTTCTCCATACAGCGAAGAATGATTGCCTCGAGTGCGGGGTCAACGTTGGGGTTGATCAGCGATGGTGGCTGAGGAGCCTCGTTGACCTGCTTCATAGCAACGCTGATAGCGTCGTCACCAACAAAGGGAACGCGGCCAGTTGCAGCCTCGTACATGACAATGCCTAGGGAATAGATATCGGTGGTTGGTCCCAAAGGCTTGCCCGTACTCTGCTCTGGAGAAACGTAATGGGCGGTGCCAAGAACAGAGTTATCGGTGGTTAGACTGCTGTTCTTTGCACGAGCAATGCCAAAGTCCATGACCTTGATGTTGCCATCTGGCTGGACCATGATGTTCTGTGGCTTGATGTCACGGTGAATGATGTCGTGACGATGTGCTACAGAGAGCGCCTGAGCAATCTGAGAGCCAATCTGAGCGACCTTACGGGAATCAAGGGCTCCATGTTTGCGGATGCCACTCTTAAGGTCTGTACCGCGCAGATACTCCATGACAATGTAGTAGGACTCGCCGTCCTTACCCCAGTCATAGACCGAGACAATATAAGGACTGGAGAGCGCTGCTGCAGCCTGAGCTTCCTGCTTAAAACGGGCAGCAAAGGAAGGATCGTTTGCGTACTGCGGCAGCATCATCTTGATGGCAACAGTACGACCAAGAACCTGGTCCTGTCCGCGGTAAACGGTGGCCATTCCACCGGTACCAATTTTGTCTTGAACCTGGTAACGCCCACTGAGCATTCTACCTGGCATAACTCAACTCCTATCAAGCGTGCGATTTTCTCGCCACGTCACTTACTATCTTAGAACACACCCAACTACTTGGGGAGAAGACCGTGCGGTGTTTTAGGCGCTACGAAGCAGCTCCCAAAGCCTGGATGTTCAGGCACTGCGCAAGAACACGTCCGCCAACTTGAGCACCGTAACCTAAAACGTTCTCGCCGTTGCCTTCGATGACAACAGAAACAACAAGAGTTGGGTGGTCGTAAGGCGCAAAACCGATGAAGAACGAGTTAAAGTTACCGTTCTCGACGTCTGCCGTACCTGTTTTACCTGCAATCTTGACGCCCGGAACGCGAGCTCCCATACCAGTGCCGGATTCAACAACGCCCAGCATTGCCTCTCGGACCTGCGCGGCAGTATCCGCAGACACTGCCTGTCCAAGCGATTTTGGTGACGTTGTAGAAACAACAGCTCCCTCTGGCGAGAGAACGCGATCAACAATGTAAGGGTTCATGACCACGCCGCCGTTAGCAATTGCAGCCGCAACAACAGCGTTTTGCATGACGGTGGTCTGAGGACCTGCAGGACTTGCATGCTCTCCAACAGGAAGACCGCAGGATGCCCAGCCAAGCTCCCAGGTGGTCATCTCGGCAGGATTTGGCATCAACGATGGTGTAGTGGAGAAGTCCTGACCAAGTGCGGTGCCATAACCAAAGGCGCGTGCATAGCTGACCAGGTTGTCTGCGCCAAGTGCTACGCCAAGCTGCGCCAACGCCGTGTTAGAAGAGCGAGCAAATGCCTCACGCAGAGGAATAGTGCCCATGTCCTCGTTGGCGTAGTTGTGGATGGTTCCACCGCCAAGCTCCATAGTTCCTGGAGCTGAATAGGTGGTGTCCAGCGTGGTGGTATGTGTGTCAATTCCAGCAGAAAGCGTAATGGTCTTAAACGACGAACCAGGGGAGTAGAGCGCCTGGGTAGTTCTGTCAACCAGTTGACTGCCGGTACCGGACTCGATAACAGTGCCCAGATCAGCGTGGGTGTATGAAGGGCTTGAAGCCTTTGCAAGCACGGCTCCGGTTGCTGGATCCATAACAACAATGGAGCCGGAATATCCCTGGAGTGCAGCTTCTGCTACAGCCTGCATCTGGGAATTGATGGTTAAAACAACGCTTGAACCAGCGGTATTAACACCTGCCATCGAGTACAGAGCGCTTCTCCAGTCGGAATGATCTGCGTGTCCGGTGAGCGTCTCGTTCATGGAGGACTCGATACCTGCAGTTCCATACTGGGTAGAGATGTAGCCAACGGTGTGAGAAGCCATACCGTCGTGTGGATAGTTACGCACGTAGGTGCCGTCGTCTTGCTTGACACTCTCTGCCAGGGTGACGCCGTCAGAAGTCATGATGGCGCCGCGCTGAACATATGCGCTCTTAGCAATAGTGTGGTTGTTGGTAGGGAGCGCCTGAAGTCTAGGTGCGTCAATGACCATCAAGAAGGTCAAGTTGCCGAGAAGAACGGTGAAGAAGAGGGTAAATACGGTAACCAAATTGGTCAGACGTTTTCCGAGAGCAACACGTCCCAGAACACCAGATTCCTCAGACTGCAGACCAAAGCCTCCACGGATGTGGCTGCCATGCAAAACGGAAGAGGCGTGAGCTCCACCAGAAGAAATTTCGAGCCTCTGGGAGTCAAGCGTTTTCTTGCTTGGCTCAAGCTCTGTTTCGCGACCAGTTCCCTCGTCACCTGCCCTGAGCAGCAGGGCAACAATGATAAAGCTGGAAAGAAGAGAGCTACCGCCCTGACTCATAAAGGGCAGGGTAACGCCGGTTAGAGGCATGAGCTTAGTAACGCCTGCAACAATGAGGAAGGTTTGGAACGCCAAAACACTGGTAAGACCAGCAGCTGCAAAAGCAGATGAATCGGACTTTGCACGAGCAGCTGTTGCAAGACCGCGCACAGTAAGGAGCAGGAAAAGGGTAATAATTGCCGCTCCGCCAAAGAGTCCCAGCTCCTCAGCAATGGCCGAGAAAATAAAGTCAGACTCAACAATAGGGATAAGCGTAGGCATTCCCTTATCAATTCCGGTGCCAGCAAGGCCTCCATCTGCGATGGAATAGAGGGACTGGACAATTTGGTAGCCGTCTCCAGCGGGATCTTTGAAGGGGTTAAGCCAAATGTTGACACGAGTCTGAACGTGACCAAAGAAGTGATAAAGCACCACGCCGCCAATGGCCAAGAGCGCAATACTGACAAAAACGTAGCTTGCGCGACCTGTTGCTACATAGAGCATGATGACAAAGAACACGAAGAAGAGCAGAGCGCTACCAAGGTCGCGTTCAAAAATAACAACAATCAGGCTGATGCCCCACATGACAAACAGAGGAAGCAGCATTTTAAAGCGAGGAATGCGGAAAGGTCCAAAAGAACGCATGGAGACCGATAGGGCTTCTCGATTCAGTGCTAGATAAAACGCCAGGAAGAGCGTAATGGCAATCTTTGCAATTTCGCCAGGCTGGAAGGTGAATGCGCCAAAAGAAATCCAGAGCTTTGCGCCATAGCGGTCCTGGCCAATAACAATTGGCAAAAGAAGCAGTATGACGCCGAGAATACCAATGGAGTATTTGTAGCGTGCTAACGCGTCAAGATTTCTAATGACCGCTAGTACCACAATCATGACAACAACAGAGATAAAGAGCCAAATCGTTTGGTTGACTGCAAGATTTGGCGCAAGTCTGGTGACCATGGTGATGCCAATTCCCGAGAGCACAAACACAATGGGGAGAATGGCGGGGTCTGCTGCGGGAGCAAGGAACCTAATAGCAATGTGAGCCACGGTAAATGCTGCAAAGAGACCAATAGGAACGGCCATTGTCTCAAGGCTGAGCGTTGAGCGAGCAGTAATCATGTACATGGCGTACAGCAGAAATACAGGGATTGCTCCTACAAATAGTAAGAAGAGCTCTGTATTACGCCTTAGTCCACCTGCTTTTTCCATTCCTACTCACCTCCCGAACTTGTTGTTGACGTTGTTGTTTCTGTTGTGGGCGTTCCGCCAGACTGAGCGTCTTCTTTCTTTTTGACCGCTTTAGTGTTGGCGTCGTCAATTTGTTTGCGGTAATTCTCGACGGTGCTATGTGCTTCATCCTCGTTCTTAACGCGAATTCCGTCTGCAAGAGAGTCTTGAACTGCGTCAGGCAAATCTTTTATTTCAATCGACGTAGTTTCAACAAGCGAAGACATGTTTATGCCGGCAATTGTTGTAGGAATACCTCGATAAACGCCAACGGTAGTTCCGTTAATTCCTAAGTACCACTCGCTGCTTACAAACAGGAAGAACACGGCAACAGTGGCTGCAAAGAGCGCAAGGAACGAGACAAACGTGGCAATAACACCACGAGTAAGGTGTTTCCTGGTTTGATCGGCTATGCCGTCGTCCAAGACGTCAATGACAATAACGGTAATGTTGTCTGAGCCGCCATAGGTAAGAGCTGCGGAAACAAGGTTATCGGCAGCCTTTTGTGGCGTGACGTTAGAGACAGCAATGGACTCAATCTCATCGTCGGGCACCATGCCAGAGAGACCATCGGAGCACAAGATGATGCGGTCACCATCAGATACTTCAAGCGAGAAATGATCTGCATACATGTCTGGATCAGAGCCAAGAGCTCGCGTAACTACCGAGCGAGAAGGGTGCGTGCGAGCCTCATCAGCGGTAATCTGACCAGAATCAATGAGCTCCTCAACATAGCTGTGGTCATGAGTAATGCGGACCAGCGTGCCATGATGGAGCAGGTAAATGCGAGAGTCACCAACATGAGCAACGGCCATCTGATTGCCCTCAATGAGGACAGCAGAGGCAGTGGAGCCCATGCCAGGTTTGCCAATACCCTTTGCAGGAGCATCAATAACTTCCTGGTTAGCAGCCTCAATTGCAGCGCCAAGACGGACATCGTCTGCGGTACTTGGTGCCTGTTCGGCAATAACCTTAACAGCAATGGAGCTTGCTACCTCACCGGCGGCGTGACCTCCCATACCATCGCAGATGGCAAAAAGGGGAGTGCGCAAAAGGAACGAGTCCTCGTTATGCTCGCGAACTAATCCCACGTCAGAGCGGGCGCCCCAAGAAATAAAGGTGTTAGAGCCAGAAACTGCCTCTGCGTCACAGCGACCATCAAGTGGCAGCTCACAACGACCAGGAGCACTCACGGGCTCTTGTGTAGGTGTATCAGAAATATGTGTTGTATCAGAAGAAACCATGAGCCTCTTATCGACGTCCAACACGCATAATCACATCGCCGACCTGGACTTCGTCTGTGTCGCGAAGGGTAACAGGCTGCTCGATGATGTGACCATTAACCATGGTTCCGTTTGTGGATCCAAGGTCTTCAAGTACCAGAGCAGGGCCCTGGATAGTAAAGCGGGCGTGTGAAGCAGAAACGTAAGGTTCGTCAATCACAATGTCAGACGAAGGAGAACGTCCAATAACAACAGGACCCAAGATGTCTACGTGAAGACCACGTAAGGACTTGACGCCCTTCTCGACATCAACGGACCAAATAGCTCCGTCTTTGCGCTGGCCGCGGACAAGACCAATGCCCGTGCGCATGACCGAGAACAGGAAGATGTACAACAGGACAACAAGCAGAACACGTCCTGCAAAGAGAATCAAATCAATCATTAGTTCTCCCGGAACTGAAGGTCCATAAGACCAATGGTAATGAGGTCTCCGTCGCGCAGAATTACCTCATCTACGTCGATATCGTTGACAAGCGTTCCATTAGTGGAGTGCAAATCAGCAATGTGCCAATCGTGACCGTCATAGGTCATCTCGGCGTGACGTCTTGAAACGTTAGGATCGCGCAGAACAACGTCTGCCTGAGAGCGCTCGCGACCAATAATGGCTCGAGGAGCCTCAACGCGATATGAACGACCGCTCTGGCGATCAATTAAAATGCAGGTAGCATCCATGTTTGCGCGTGGCGTGCCTTGCAGATTGCGAGAAGAACGACCGCCCGCGCCGTTTAATTGGGCATCAAGGGAAGGCGTGATACGACGCTGAGTCATAGGAACAGGAGCTGCTGTTGGGATAGCTCCGTTTACGGGCAGGTCTGGAAGCCCGTTTGAGCTTGGAAGAACAGGCATAGGGGTAGACTCAGCTGCTGAAACAACAGGAATTGCGCCTTGAGCCTCAACAAAGTCTGGTGGCATTACCGCAAGACCGGCGTCTGTACCAGCAAGATCTCCCAAAACCTCTGGCGTTGCATTATCTGCAGAAACGGGTCTAACTACGGACAGAGGATCTGGCTCTGGCTGTGGTTCTGGCTGAGCAGCAGCGCGGGAATTGTGCTGCTGAGGCATTTGAGCTGCAGCTCCTCCAACACTGGAGTTTCCACCCAAGAAAGCACGCTCTTCATTGCGTAGCTGGTCAAGCGTATTGCCGTCAACGTTTTCTGCAAAGACAGCAAATTTTCCAGGCTTCAGAGATGGGTCAACCATAAAACGAACAAGCGGCTGACCAACAAATACATAATCTTTTTGCTGAGCCTGAGCAGCCACGAAGTCAGAAACCTCTGCAGTTAGATCAGCATAAAGAGGACGCATCAGTGAATCGTCTTGAGGAGCAACTAAAACGGTATACAGGGCAGGCGCAGTGTCTACACCATCAATCTCATACGTCTCACGTTCCATCTCTTTAGCTGCGCGTTTGGCAAGCTTCTTAAAAGAGAAAGGCTCTGCGTATCCCTGAGGTGCGGCACCAAAGACCGAACCAATACGGTTTTCAAAGTCACTAAGAAAGCTCATCTAATTCCTCGCCTTCCTGATCCGCGTCAAGTGGACCTATCAGGACAATTGCAATACATACAAGTACACATAAGAATAACGTAATTAGTACAGAAACTATACTTTCAACTACCCAAAAATTGGGATTCTCCATCCAAGCTGCCCATATAAAGCCGCTTGAAAGCAATATGGCGCAGACAATTTGTCCAAAAACCATCCATCCGCGACGTCTTTTCTGGCTCATAAGCGAGCCTAAAAGAGCAGATAGGGAGCATGCCCCAAAGCGAATCCAAAACGGAAGGCCCGAGGCCAGTGAGGTGTAGTCGTAGGCAAGAGGAGTTGCCGCAAAGCCCAAAGATATACCTCTTACAAACAGTATTCCAAAAAGATAGCTAAAAGCTCCTGTAAAAACTGCAGGTAGTGGACGCATAGTAGCGGAGACAAGAGCTGGTGCTGAAACAGGAGCAGGTAATAAAGCTCCTAATAAGCAGTTGATGCTGCTAAATTTTGAGACCCTTCCTGCAAAGGCCCACCAGATAACGCTTACCAAGGTCACAAGCGTTGCAAACGGAAACGAAGTGCTGGTAGGGCTAATGCTTGCCAGAGCATATACCGCGCATGCAATGACAAGCGCAGAACCCAATGGAGTCCAAAGAGCAGCTGCCGCAGCTCCTACAAGAGAGCCCACCACAATAAACGTGAGCGATTCTGGAGCAATAAGCTGGAACAACTGGGCGAGAAGAACACCGGTGACCAGGGCTGATACGCCTCGCACGGCAGCCGAGGGCAGCCAGGGGAAGCGGATTGAGAGCGGAAGATGCTTGACGTCCCAGGTCTCGGTTTCCTCTTCTTCTGACTGTTCCACCAGGGATTTGAGGCTTTTCTCGCCCTGTTTTTCACTGCCAAGAGGAGTCACAATTTCTTGCGCAAATTCAGACACACTGCCTTGTCGCATGGATGGCTCGGGAGAAAGCGCCTGCGTCAAGGCGGCGTCTACAGCAAAGGGAACCTCGGGATCTTCTTTGAGCAGAGGAATTTTTGGGCCCTTGTAAATGTGATCAAGGGATTCTTTAGCCGTTCTGCCCGCAAATACATTGACGCCCGTTAGCGCCTGCCTCAGAACAACAGCAAGCGAGAAAATATCAGCGCGCTCGTCAACAAGCATGCCTTCAACCTGTTCTGGAGGCATGTAGCCCACCGTACCTCCGCGAGCGCCGCCATAACCAGCAGCTGAGGCAAGTGTTGCCATACCAAAGTCGGCAAGTTTTACCGTACCCTGGCGGTCAATCATGATATTAGTCGGCTTGATGTCCAGATGGAGTACGCCGTTTTCATGGGCATAGTGAAGCGCCTTTGCAAGTGAAGACACCATGTGAGCTGCTTCGGCATAGGTGAGGTAGCCACCCTCAACGCGAGCCAAGAGCTCCGATAAATTAAGGCCATCAACAAACTCCATGACCAGGTAAGCGTAATCGCCTTCAATCTCAAAGTCATGGACGGTCACAATGTTGGGATGAGCCAATAAGCAGGCAGTTCGAGCTTCAGAAAGAGCCTCGTCAACAGTTGAAGCAAGCACGCCGGGAGTTTCGGAAGCTCCCAACAATGGCATACGTTTAATGGCTACGCGCCTCTGCAAACGAGTATCCCAGCAGGTACAAACGGTGCCAAAGCCTCCGTTACCTCTGCGAGCAAGAACGCGATATCGGTCCAGCAAAATTTCTGGCTCAGCCGCAGGCGATGCCTGCTGAACAGAAGGTGAATGTAGATATGTAGTTTGCGTGGTCTGTGACCGCGAGTCACTCACGGCAACCTCCTGTGTTTAAAGTGTGTTTGTCGGCCGTGACTGTCTATATTCTACCGCTGAAAAGAATTTTCTTATATATCTATTGTTTTTCCATGAGAAGAAAACAAAATGTTGTAGTATTATTCCCTAGCACGCGGGTGTGGCGGAATTGGCAGACGCGTACGGTTCAGGTCCGTATGAACGCAAGTTCATGGGGGTTCAAGTCCCTTCGCCCGCACCATTTGCATTTAAAAAGCCCCTTTACGGGGCTTTTTTGTTACTTATTTGTTGTCTGCATCAAAGTCAGACCAGCCTTCTTCGTCTTCTCCAAAGAGGTCCCAGTCGTCTTCAGTCTTCTTGTGGTTAAAATACATCTTTTTGGTTTTGCGCTCTAACACAAAAGAAATAACCAAAAAGAGCAAAATTCCACCAAGTACGAGGAACAACACACCGGTCTTATCGCCAAAAAGCCAGCCGACAAATGAGTTAATTGCGTCCATAATCTAGCTCCAGAACATGTGAAGGGTTAAGAATCTGAATACAAGTATATACTTGGTAAGCTATAAGAAAAAATGCACTGCCAAAAAAGTGTTGATTCAAGGAGAAGCTGCATGCTTGATATCAAATTTGTGCGCGAGAATCCTGACCTCGTGGATAAAGCTTGCGAGTCCAGGCAAAACGCCCATTGGGATCGCGAGAAATTCTTTGAGCTTGACGAGGAGCGCAGAAGCGTAATTGCCGAGGTTGAGTCTCTTCAGGCAGAGCGTAACGCTGTTTCTAAGCAGATTGGCCTTCTTATGCGTGAGGGCAAGAAGGAAGAGGCCGAGGCAGCTAAAGAGCAGGTAGCAGCTAACAAAGATCGCATCGCAGAGCTTGATCAGCGCCGCGGAGAGGTTGAGGAAGAGCTCACCGACCTTGTTGCAGCTATTCCAAACATTCCGGATGCATCTGTTCCTTACGGTAAAGATGACTCCGATAACCCAGAGGTTCGTAAATGGGGAGCGCCAACTCAGTTTGACTTTGAGCCAAAGGCGCACTGGGATCTTGGACCTGAGCTGGGCATGATTGACTTTGACCGTGGCGTAAAGCTTGCAGGAACTCGCTTCTATCTTCTTGGCGGCATGGGCGCTCGCATGGAGCGTGCGCTTATCAACTTCATGATTGATACACATAACCAGGCAGGCTTCAAAGAGTGGTGGCCACCAGTTATCACAAATCAGGATTCTCTGTTTGGTACTGGTCAGCTTCCTAAGTTTGAAGAGGACCTCTATCACGTACAGCCTGACCTCTACCTCATTCCAACTGCTGAGGTCCAGCTTACAAACATCCATCGTGACGAGATTCTGGACGCATCTCAGCTCCCTCTGCTCTATACCGCATTCACCCCATGCTTCCGCGAGGAGGCAGGTTCAGCTGGTCGAGACACCCGTGGCATCATCCGCGTCCACCAGTTTGACAAGGTAGAGATGGTCAAGTTTGCAAAGCCTGAAGACTCCATGAATCAGCTTGAGTCCATGGTTCAGGAAGCCGAGAAGATCCTTCAGCTTCTGGGTCTTCCTTATCACGTGGTTACTCTCTGCACTGGTGACATTGGCTTCTCTGCATGCAAGTGCTATGACATTGAAGTTTGGCTCCCAAGCTATAACGCATACAAGGAGATTTCTTCTTGCTCTAACTGCTGGGATTTCCAGGCTCGTCGTGCAAATATCCGTTATAAGGATCCAGCAGAGTTCAAGGGCACCCGTCTAGTTCACACGCTTAATGGCTCCGGTCTGGCAGTTGGCCGTACCATGGCTGCAATTATGGAGAATTATCAGAACGCAGATGGTTCCGTTACCGTGCCCGAGGTGCTCCGTCCTTACATGGGTGGCATCGAGGTTATTCGACCAGAATAGTTTCTCTTTTTAATCAAAATTGATTCAATCTCTGAAATGGTCTTCTAGTGAATTGTGAAGACCATTTCTTTTACTGATTTATAGAACATATGTTCTATAAATTTGCTATACTGAGATCAGTAAAGGAAGAAAGAGGTGGCTATGAAAGGTCTGGTAGAGGTACAGAAAGAAATTGTATTAAGGCAGTTTGTTCAGGGTAGTGCGGCAAAAATTGGATTTGGTCACAAGGAGTTTTATTCAGAGATCCATATTGCATCAGAGCAACTTGCAACTTTAAGAAAGTGGATTTCAGACCAAGGTAGAGTGGGTTTAAAAGATTTAAGCCCACAAGAGTATCTGGAGGTTATTATGGCAGAAACATGCATGGCTGAGGTAATGGATGAGCTTGATGAAGCCGGTGTTTCTTATCAGTATTTGTATGCAAATTCGTCTGGTGAAGTAGCTTTAAGACCAGGTAGATAATAAAAAAGAGCTCCCGAAGGAGCTCCTAAGTTCAAGTGGTGCGGCGTATAGGATTCGAACCTATGACGCCCTGATTCGTAGTCAGGTCCTCTATCCAGCTGAGGTAACGCCGCGTGCAAGTAGATAGAATGCCATTTTCCAGTTGAAAATGCAAGACTAATCTTAGAAAAAGTTCTTCTTGGTAAGAAAAAAGCTCGTTGCAGAGATGCAACGAGCAGAAAATTCTGGCGGAGAGCTGGGGATTCGAACCCCAGATGGGCTTGGGGCCCATACTCGCTTAGCAGGCGAGCACCTTCGGCCTCTCGGTCAGCTCTCCAAAATGGGTGCTTGAGAATGATACCCCGAACTGGCGTCACTCACAATAAGACATTTTACAAAACATGTGAAAAATGCTCAACAACCACGTTTTTTCGGTGAGCGCGAAGTACATCCCATGAAAAGCGATTGGCAACTTGTACTGCAGAAAGAGGCTCTTCTTTTTCTGCAAGACCTATGCAATAAGCCAGAAAGCCAAGAATCTCTTCTGGTGTTTTTCCTTGGTCTCTCAGAACACCAAGATCTAGATCGTGATTGCGTTTAGAAAGTCTCCTGCCATCAGGTGCAACCAGTAAGGGGAGGTGAGCATAGATGGGATGAGAAAAACCAAGCACGTCTTGCAAATAAAGCTGTCTGGGAGTAGATGAAAGAAGATCTGATCCTCTAACTACTTCAGTTACGCCCATGTCAGCATCGTCAACTACTACAGCAAGTTGATAGGCAAAGACGCCATCTGCACGCTGGACAATAAAGTCTCCGCATGATTCAGCAAGGTTTTGTGATGTTTGACCATAGACCTTGTCTTCAAACGCGTAGGTCTTATTAGGAACTCGTATGCGAGTTGCTGGAATTTTATGTTTGGAAAGCTCTTCACGCTCGGATTTGCTCAGGTCGCGGCAGGTTCCCGCATAGACATATGCACCATCGCTGACATGAGGGGCTTGTGCAGCGTGTAAGTCTGCTCGGGAACAAAAGCAAGGATACAAAAGTCCCTGTTGTTTCAATTTCAATAGAGCGTCCTGATAGAGCTCCGTACGCTTGCTTTGGAAAAACGGCCCTCTGTCCCAAGTTAGTCCCAGCCACTGTAAATCATCCAGGAGAAGAGAGGTGTATTGAGGATTATGAGCACGAATATCTAAGTCTTCAATGCGAAGAATGAAGCTGCCATTTTGGGAGCGAACGCTGGCCCAAGCCATAAGAGCTGAGAAAACGTTGCCTAGGTGCATCCTTCCAGAAGGAGTTGGCGCAAATCTTCCAATGCAAGAACTCATTCTTAGAGATCTCCCGCATAGATATAGGCAAATCCATAGTCTTTTGTTGATGACCTAATAGCTGCCTTATCTTTACAGGTGAGGCCTTTGTGCTGATAGAAACCAAAGTCGCAATCGTCATCAGTTGCAAGGAAGTAATGCTTAGCTCCTTGCTCTTTCATAAAGTCCAGAACGTAGGAGAAGAGCATGCCTCCAATACCTTGGCTCTTTATAGCGGGGTTAACGCAGAACAGAGTAATTTCCCATTTGGCATCGTTAGTGTTTGTGTTCCAATAATCATGAACAAGATGAGATTCGACATCACCAAAGATCTCGTAGTCCTTAAAGCGAGCTTCACTCAATAGTTTCTTAGCTTTTGCTGTTGTTTCGTTTTCTAACTTCTGCCATTTTTCAAAATCTGCTGGAGTTTCTCCGTTTGAGCAGAAAATAAGACCAAGTATTTGACCATCTTGCTTTGCTAGAAAGCGATGAGTAGAAACGCCAAGAAAATAGGCGATATCAATAGTTGCAAGTGAGCGACTTTCATCTTTTGATTCATCGCCATCCAAGTACCAGACGCGTTCAACGATTGAGATAAGTTCTGGTAAGTCAGTATCTTCGAAGGGGACTATGATTGGAGTATCGGCAGACATATGAAATAGTTCCTTTCAGGTGTTTTACAGCGGAAGATTATAGAATAGTTTCAAGTTTGTTTACATCTAGTACGTAGTGTTTCGCAGCTGATAGGCTGTAAGTGTTTCTGATAGCAAGTGTCAAACACAAAGGAGCGGCAATGGCTGAGGCCCCTATCAAACGTGCGCTAATTTCGGTAACAGACAAAACAGGTATTGTTGAATTTGCACAAACGCTTACTAAAGAGTTTGGCGTTGAGGTAATTTCAACAGGCGGAACCGCAAAAATCCTCGAAGAGGCTGGTGTGCCTGTAGTTCCTATTGAGTCTTATACCGGATTTCCAGAGATGATGGACGGCCGCGTTAAGACGCTGCATCCTCGTGTTCATGGTGGTCTTTTATGCCGTAGAGATAATCCCGGTCATGTCGCAGATGCAGAGAATAATGGCATTGGCATGATTGACCTGGTCTGCGTTAATCTCTATGAGTTTGAGAAGACTGTAGCTGATCCATCAGTAACTCTTGAAAACGCAATTGAGCATATCGATATCGGTGGACCTTCAATGCTCCGCTCTGCTGCAAAGAATAATGATTTTGTTACGGTTGTTGTTGATCCGGCAGATTATGGTCGTGTTCTTGATGAGATGCGTGTCCATGACGGTGCAACTACAAGGGCTTCTCGCCAGCAGCTGGCTTTGAAGGTATTTAAGACAACGGCTGCATACGATGGCGCTATTGCCACATACCTTTCTGGTATTGTTGAAGCAGAGCAAAGTAAATTCCCAGAGACTTTGCTGGTAAAGGCAATAAAAGAACAAGATCTTCGTTACGGAGAGAATCCTCAGCAGTCCGCAGCGTTTTATAAGATGCCTGGAGCTCCTGCACACTCTCTGGCAAACGCTCAGCAACTTCAGGGTAAGCCCTTGTCTTACAACAATTTGCTTGATACTGATGCAGCTTGGGCTGCTGTTCGTGAGTTTGATGATCCATCAGTCATTATTTTGAAGCACCAGAATCCTTGTGGATCTGCTACGGCGGAAAATGTTGTTGAGGCATACGATCGAGCATTTGCTTGCGATCCAGTCTCTGCGTTTGGTGGAATTATTGCAGTTAATAGAGAGGTTCCTCTGGAGTTTGTTGAGCACTTTGCAGACATCAATAAGCAGTTTGTTGAGGTTCTTATTGCACCAAGCTTTACAGAAGAGGCTCTTGAGCGCCTGTCAAAGAGAACAAATCTTCGCGTATTGGCTACGGGCGGAATCGATAGAAGCCGCGAGCTTGAGATGAGAACTGTTGACGGAGGTCTTTTAGTACAAGACCTTGACCACGCAGACGAAACTGCAGATAGCTTTGAGGTTGTTACTAAGCGCCAGCCAACTCCAGAAGAGCTGAACGATTTGGTATTTGCTTGGAAAGTTTGCAAGACCGTTAAGTCAAACGCCATTTTGGTTGCAAAAGATCAGGCTGGAATTGGCATGGGACCAGGTCAGCCTAATCGTGTTGACGCCGCTCTTCTCGCGTGTGGGCGTGCAGAGGCAGCTTGTGAGCGCATGGGAATTGATTCAAAGAATCTTGTGGCAGCATCTGATGCCTTCTTCCCATTCCGAGATAACGTTGACACCTTGGCGGCCCATGGCGTAACAGCCATTATTCAGCCAGGCGGATCAGTCAGAGATGATGAATCTATTGCTGCTTGCGATGAATACGGCATTGCAATGGTGTTTACAGGTAAGCGTCACTTTAGGCACTAATCTGCTAATTCGGGACTAGCAGTTCATTTTAAAAAAGTTGGGGGAGGACACTGTGGACCAGGAAGAGTTAGAAGCAGCTCAGAAGTTTGAGCTTGATAATCCAGAACTTGTTTGTCGTTGGAGATTATCTGGAGGTGTCCTCCCTCTTGATAACAGGCACTTACGTGCGCTGAGCAAGCGAGTTGTTGCGCAAAAAGAGGTTTCTCCGCACTTGATTGCTTGGGCTAAGCAGCATATTGAGGGAACGCTTAAAGAAGGGTCACAAGAGTTTCCAGATGGCGTTCTTATGATTTTGCTTGAGAGCAATGGACAGGCTGCTATGACTGTTGGACCTTACCAGTCTTTGGAAGAGCGTTCTGTTCTGTCTCTTGCGGGACGCGCAAGAATTTCACAGCGAGAAGAGCAGCAAACTCATTGTGCACCAGAGGTACTTTGGCTGGTAAAAGACGGAAAGCTTATTGCGGGTGTCTCGGAAGAAAGCGTTCGATCGGGAGTCACAAGTTTAGTGTTAGACCTGGCACAGACTCTTCATGAGCCAACAGAGTTTAATCCAGACGTTATTGCCCAGGTATTTGATGGAACCGCCGAATTTGATGAAGCTTTCCTTACTTCAGATGAACATGGAATCGTATGTGCTTCTGATGCTCAAGGTGAGATAGGAGAGCGTTTCTTATTTGGTTACAAGAAACTTTGCGAGATCAAAGCGGCCAAGTAATCAGATAAGTGCGATATTTAAGGCTCATCCAGCAAAGGGTGCGCAACGCACGATGAAGCTGTCGCACGTTGAGCGCCTACGTAAAAATCTGTCTGTTTTTCAGACAGATGGCTTCTTGTGTACTTGAATATTTTGTCGATTTACAAAAAACTTGCACTTTAGTGTTATGTTTATTTTGTAATTCCGCAGGTAGAAATTCCTACCTGAAAATAGGTATTTGTCAGCTTGTATTTCTGATTTGTTTCATTGTTTTTTTGCGCAATAATAAAAGCATTATGCGACCGCTGCCGGCCGAACTATGAAACATGTTTCCGTAGTCACCCAGGGTCTACAGCTTTATTTTGGATCGCACAGACGCATACTGTGAGAAATCACAGATTAGGCAAGGAGAGGAAATGGCAAGAAAGTTTAAGTCCATGGATGGTAACAACGCCGCGGCTTACGTGTCGTATGCGTTTACCGAGGTAGCGGGCATTTACCCAATTACCCCATCAAGTCCAATGGCAGACTATGTTGACCAGTGGTCCGCCCAGGGTGTAAAGAACATCTTTGGTACAACCGTCAAGGTTGTCGAGATGCAGTCCGAAGCTGGCGCAGCTGGTGCTGTTCACGGTTCTCTTGGTTCAGGTGCTCTGACCACTACTTACACCGCTTCTCAGGGCCTCTTGCTCATGCTTCCAAACATGTACAAGATTGCCGGCGAGCAGCTCCCTGGTGTTTTCCACGTCAGCGCACGTACCGTTGCAACCCATGCACTGAACATCTTTGGCGATCACTCTGACGTTATGTCCGCTCGCCAGACTGGCTTTGCACTTCTCGCAGAAGGCAACGTCCAGGAGGTTATGGATCTGGCTCCTGTTGCTCACCTTGCAGCAATCAAGGGCAAGGTTCCATTTGTTAACTTCTTCGACGGCTTCCGTACTTCTCACGAGATTCAGAAGGTTGCTGTTTGGGATTATGCTGACCTGGCTGAGATGTGTGATATGGACGCTGTCCAGGCATTCCGCGATCATGCACTGAACCCAGAGCATCCATCAAGCCGTGGTTCCCACGAGAACGGCGATATCTTCTTCCAGCACCGCGAGGCATGCAACGAGGTTTATAACCAGCTGCCAGCAGTTGTTGAAGACTACATGAACCAGATCAACGCTAAGCTTGGTACTGACTACGGTCTGTTCAACTACTACGGTGCAGAAGACGCTGACCGCGTTGTTATCTGCATGGGTTCCTTCTGCGATACCCTCGAAGAGGTTATCGATTACCTGAACGCTCATGGCGAGAAGGTCGGTCTGGTTAAGGTCCGCCTCTATCGTCCATTCTCTGTAAAGCACTTTGTTGACGTTCTTCCTGAGTCCGTCAAGAAGATTGCTGTTCTCGACCGCACCAAGGAGCCAGGTTCCGTTGGTGAGCCTCTCTACGAAGACGTTGTTTCTTCCCTCTATGAGGCTGGTCGTACAGGCATTAAGGTTGTTGGCGGTCGTTACGGCCTTGGTTCCAAGGACACCCCACCATCATCTGCATTCGCAATCTTCGAGGAGCTCAAGAAGGATGCTCCTCAGCGTGAGTTCACCGTTGGTATTGTCGATGACGTTACCAACCTGTCTCTTGCAGAGGATCCTGAGGCTCCTAACACTGCAGCTGAGGGCACCATTGAGTGCAAGTTCTGGGGTATCGGCGGCGACGGTACCGTTGGTGCTAACAAGAACTCCATTAAGATTATTGGTGACCACACCGATAAATATGTTCAGGCATACTTCCAGTATGACTCCAAGAAGACCGGCGGTATCACCATCAGCCACCTGCGCTTCGGTGATCACAAGATCCGTTCTCCTTACTATGTCACCAAGGCAGACTTTGTTGCATGCCACGTTCCTGCATACATCATCAAGGGCTACAAGATGGTCCGCGACGTCAAGCCTGGCGGTACCTTCCTGGTCAACTGCCAGTGGGATGCAGAGGAGTTTGCACATCACCTGCCAGCAGAGGCAAAGCGCTACATTGCTAAGAACAACATCAACGTTTATCTGATTAATGCAATTGACCTTGCCAAGGAAATTGGTATGGGCAAGCGCACCAACACCATTCTTCAGTCTGCATTCTTTGCTCTTGCAAAGGTTCTCCCAGAGGCAGACGCACTTCAGTACATGAAGGACGCTGCAACTCATTCTTACCTGAAGAAGGGCCAGAACGTCGTCGATATGAACCACAAGGCAATCGACGCTGGTGCTACTGCATTTACTAAGATTGAGATTCCTGCTGATTGGGCTACTGCAGAGGATGCTCCAAGCACAATCACCCTTGAGGGCCGCGAGGCTCTGCTCAAGCAGGTTCGCGACATCATGACTCCAGTCTCTCGTATGGAGGGTGACGCACTTCCTGTTTCTGCATTTAAGAACCACGTTGATGGACAGTTTGAGCTTGGTGCTGCTGCTTATGAGAAGCGTGGCATTGCTGTTGTTGTTCCTGAGTGGAACGTCGAGAAGTGCATCCAGTGTAACCAGTGCGCTTATGTCTGCCCACACGCAGTCATCCGTCCATTCGTCCTTACCGACGAAGAGGTCGCTGCTGCACCAGCACAGTCTCAGTTCAAGGATGCCGTTGGTCCTAAGGCTAAGGGCTACAAGTTTGAGATTGCAGTTTCCCAGCTTGACTGTACTGGCTGCTCCAACTGCGTCTACATCTGCCCTGCAGATGCTCTGACCATGAAGCCAATCGAGGAGCAGGAGTCCAAGCAGGAGATCTTTGACTACGCAGTCAACCACGTCTCCGAGAAGACCGAGCTTGTTGCTAACAACGTCAAGGCATCCCAGTTCAAGAAGCCTCTCCTTGAGTTCTCTGGTTCCTGCGCGGGCTGCGCTGAGACCAGCTACGGCCGCCTGGTTACTCAGCTCTTCGGCGATCGTATGTTTATCTCCAACGCAACTGGTTGCTCTTCCATTTGGGGTAACCCAGCTTCCTGCTCACCATTTACTACCGATGCAAATGGTCACGGTCCAGCATGGAACAACTCCCTCTTCGAGGACAACGCAGAGCACGGTATGGGTCTGATGCTTGGTCACCAGGCACAGCAGAAGCGTCTCCTGGAGCTTGCTCAGCAGCTTGTCGATGAGGACGGTGCATCTCAGGACCTCAAGGATGCTGCTAAGGCATGGATTGAGTCCGTTAACGACGCAGCTCTCTCCAAGGAAGCTTCTAAGACTTTTGTAGTTGAGCTTGAGAAGTCTGATCTTGCAGCGGCTAAGGAAATCCTTGCTAACAAGAGCTTCCTCACCAAGAAGTCCTTCTGGATCTTCGGTGGCGACGGTTGGGCATACGACATCGGCTTCGGTGGCCTTGACCACGTTCTTGCTTCTGGCGAGGATATCAACGTCTTTGTTTTCGATACTGAGGTTTACTCCAACACTGGTGGTCAGTCCTCTAAGGCTTCCCGTCTTGGCCAGGTTGCACAGTTCGCAGCAGCTGGTAAGGACATCAAGCAGAAGAACCTTGCTGAGATTGCAATGACCTATGGTTACGTCTATGTTGCTCAGGTTTCCATGGGCGCAAACCTCCAGCAGACTCTCAAGGCAATTGCTGAGGCAGAGGCTTATCCAGGACCATCCCTCATCATCGGTTACTCCCCATGCGAGATGCACTCCATCAAGGGCGGCATGGCTCACGCACAGGAGGAGATGAAGAAGGCAGTCGAGAC
>JABZHH010000013.1:0-20399 GCA_015258925.1 Atopobium sp.
CAGACCATAATGTCTTCGCGCTCTTCAATGCTAAGATGGCTATAGTGACCCATGGAAATCCTTTCAATGAACGTTGTCGTAAGCGCCATTGTAGACCCATGGGTCACTACCTTGTCTTTTGTTGTTGCACTAGCAATGAGAATTCAAGCCGGAAAAAAGGAAGGGCGCAGATGCCAGAAGCACCTACGCCCTTCTCGCCCTATAAAGGGGGAGTGGATTACTCTTCAACCTCAAGAAGTTCGATGTTGAAGTTAAGGTCTTTACCAGCCATTGGATGGTTGGTGTCAAAGACGATAGTGGTGCCGTCGTTAGAGACAACGGTTGCCATAACAGGGTATCCCTCAGGGGTGCCCAGAGTAACCTGCTGACCTGCAACAAGATTCTCAGAGCCTGGAAGCTGAGCTACGGGAACAGGCTGTACTGCCTCTTCATGACGTTCACCATATGCCTCTGCTGCTGGAATGTGGACGTCAACAATCTGGCCAACGGTCATATCTTTGACAGCCTCATCAAAACCAGGGATCATCTGACCGGCCATGCAGGTAAATGCCAGTGGCTCGTTGCGATCACGGGAGGAGTCAAACTTAGTTCCGTCATCAAGAGTGCCTACGTAGTGGACCTTTACCTTTTTACCTTCGTTGCTCATGAAACTCCAATCGTTAAAAACATATCTTTGGCATTCTACCCAAGAGTGACGTAAATCAACCTTTGAATGATACAGGTATAAAATACTTTACATTCAGTTTGAAAGGTTTGTAATGGAAGCTCGTTTAGCTGCTCATAATTTTATTGGTGTATTTGACTCGGGCGTTGGTGGCATGAGTGTGCTTAAACACCTTGTTGCCCAAATGCCTCACGAGGGATTTCATTATTTTGGCGATTCTGCATTTGCTCCTTATGGCACTAAACCAAAAGCGCAGATTGCCCAGCGCTCTTGTGCTATTGCTAAAAAGTTTATTGATGAGGGCGCTAAAGCGCTGGTTATAGCCTGCAATACTGCTACAGCTGCTGCTGCAGACGAGCTGAGGGCAACCTATCCTCATGTACCTATTGTGGGTGTTGAGCCAGCTCTTAAGCCTGCCGTAACTGCATATCCCCATGGAACAGTGATTGTTCTGGCTACAAAAGCAACGCTCTCTTTGCAGAAGTACCACAACCTTGAGTCGCGCCTGCATCCTTCTGCAAAGGTTATCTCTATTCCAGGAGAAGGCCTGGTGGAGCTTATTGAATCTGGTCAGGCAGATTCAGAACAGATGCATAAACGACTGACCGAGCTTTTGGGAGATTATGCTGGCCAGGTAGATGCCGTGGTTCTTGGGTGTACCCATTACCCCTTTATCAAGAAGCAAATTAGCTCTGTTTTAGGAGACGTAGAATTTTTTGACGGTGGGGCAGGCGCCGCTCATCAGCTTAAGCGTTTGCTTGGACAGGCAAACTTGCTTGCTTCTGCAGATGCCGCTGCTGACAAGAACACTAGCGCCGTAAAGCCTGATATTTTATTCTCATCAAGCATAGATACTCCTGAAGAATTGGAGTTCTACCAGGAGTTCTTCTCGCAAGATATGTAAGCGTGGCTGGGTAAGCGTATTACTTAAGCTTAGTCTCAAGCCACTTTTTGAGCACTACTGCGTTGTTGTACGTAGTGTCTTTGTCCGAGAAAAGCAGTGTCACGGTAGACTGATCAAGCTTTTTAAGCTGTTCGACAAAGGCATCTGCGTCAGGATTGCTGTCAAGTTCAGCTGTATAGGTAGACACAAAGCTATCAAAGCGCTCAGGATCGTGGTTGAATGCTTTTCTGCACTCAGTAGTAGGAGCAATGGTTTTAGCCCATTCATCGGCGTGTAGGCTCTCTTTTTTGATGCCACGAGGCCACAGTCTATCAACAAGCACGCGATATCCATCGTCAGCTTCTGGTGCGTCGTAAGTCCTCTTAAGTTTGATATTCATTTTTGTTCCCTTCAGCTCATGTACGTTATACCGCAAAATATCTATTCGGTTACAAACTATTTAATAGGACTAGGTATTCATATCCGCATGTTTATGATGAAGTTCATTCTTTAAAACCCACGGAGAAAGGAAAGCCATGGCAAACTCAGTGGAGAAGAAAGACATCGATTGGACAGCGCTTGGCTTCGCATATACGCAGTGTGACTACAGCTACGTTGCCCACTACAAAGACGGTGCTTGGGATGAGGGTGGCCTTACCACCGACCACAGCATTACGCTGTCTGAATGCGCAAACATCTTCCATTATTGCCAGGAAGTTTTTGAGGGTTTAAAAGCTTACACCACAGTCTCTGGCGATATTGTCTGCTTCCGTCCAAACCTTAACGCTCAGCGTATGGTTGACTCTGCATCTCGTCTTGTCATGCCACCATTTCCTGAGGATAGATTTGTTGCTGCTGTTAAAGAGGTTGTTTCTGCAAACGCAGCATGGGTTCCGCCATTTGGTACGGGCGCTACGCTGTATGTTCGTCCATTTATGATTGGTACCGGAAATACTGTTGGTGTTAAGCCATCTCCTACCTATGAGTTCCGCATTATGGTCACTCCAGTTGGAGCTTATTATTCCAACGGCGTTGCTCCTGTTGCACTTACCGTTTCTCCTTATGACCGCGCTGCTCCTCACGGAACCGGTAACATCAAGGCTGGCCTTAACTACGCTATGTCTCTGTACCCAACCACCTGGGCACATGAGCAGGGCTTTGCAGATAGTATGTATCTTGACTCTGGCTCTCGTACCTATGTTGAGGAGTCCAGTGGCGCAAACTTCCTCTTTGTTGATAAAGAGGGAACCCTGGTTATTCCACAGTCTTACACAGATTCCATTTTGCCTTCTATTACCCGTCGCTCTCTGGCAACGGTTGCTAAAGACCTGCTTGGTATGAAGGTTGTTGAGCGTCCTGTCCGCTTTGACGAGCTTGACCAGTTTGTTGAGTGCGGCATGTGCGGTACCGCTGCTGTTATTTCTCCTGTTGGCAAAGTTGTTGACGGCCAGAAAGAGATTGTCTTTGGCGCTGGTATGGAGGCTGTTGGACCAGTTATGTCTAAGCTCCGCAACACGCTGACCAGCATTCAGTCTGGCGAGATTGAGGCTCCAGAAGCAGATTGGATTTGCAAGATTTGCTAAGGCTTGCGTTTTCAACAACGCTTTGCTTTTAATACAAAGGCGAGAAGACCAATCGATCTTCTCGCCTTGTTTTTATCTACAAAAGCAGGATACGTGTGACGGCTATGCCTTGACGCTTATGCCTTGTGGGAAGAACCCAGGTTATCCATGTGGCTTGCAACAATCTGAGTGATTGCTTCCATACCAGGAACGGAAGGCTTCTTTGGATCAAAGTTGCCAGGGTTTTCTGACATGTACTTCATAAAGGCTGCGGTAAAGACCTGGCGGAGCTCGGTTGCGTAGTTAACCTTGCAAATACCGTTCTGAATTGCCTCTGCTACCTGGTCATCTGGAACACCAGAAGTACCGTGAAGAACCAGAGGAATATCAAGACGCTGGCGGATAGCCTTGAGGACACCCTGCTCAATGTGAGGTGTACCGTGGTAAACGCCGTGAGCGGTACCAACGCCAACTGCGAGAGAAGTGCAGTTAGTGCGAGCGACAAACTCCTCAGCCTGGTCTGGATCAGTGTAGGGGTTCTCGCCCTCAACAGCTGGGCCATCGTCCTCTTTGCCGCCAACTTTGCCAAGCTCTGCCTCAACAGGAAGGTTGATAGGACCAGCAAACTTGGTTACGGATGCGGTAAGTGCAATGTTGTCCTCAAATGGAACGTGAGAGCCGTCAATCATGACGGAGGTGTAACCGGCACGAGCTGCCTGGATGCAGCGGTCAAAGCCATCACCGTGATCTAGGTGAAGAGCAACAGGAACAGTTGCCTCTTCAGCAGCACAACGAACCATGGCAGCAAAGTAATCAAGGCTTGCGTACTTGATGGTGCCAGGAGTGGTCTGAAGAATAACAGGGGAGCGGCGCTCTTCTGCTGCCCTAACAACAGCCATTACAAACTCAAGGTTCTCAACGTTAAAGGCGCCAACAGCATAATGGCCAGCCTGTGCGTCAAGAAGCATCTGCTTAGTAGTAACGAACATCTATTGCTCCTTTCGCCCCAAAGGGCTCTTTGATTGACTGAAAAAATTGTAACGTTTCTCTTACTCTGTTACGTAAGTTTTCTAGAAATAGTTTTGTCTTTGTAACCTTTGGCGAGAAACCGTCTTGCTGCATATTATTCAGCAATCTTTTTGATTGTGACCTGCTTCTGAATCTTAGTTGCAACATCTTGATCAAAGCGACCGGTACCTGCAGATAAACAACTTGCGGTAGCACATGAAAGCGCAAAGGTAAGACACTCTGAAGTTGGTTTTTGCTGAGCAAGTGCAACAGCAAATGAGCCAACAAGGGTATCTCCTGCACCAACAGGATTGATAGCTTCAATTTTTGGAGGATTTGCTCTAAAGGTTCCTTCATCAGAAACCATGAGCGCACCTTTTGCACCAAGCGAGACAACTACAATTTTAATGCCGCGTTTGTGCAGCTCCTGAGCTGCCTTTATGACCTCGTCTTCTGTAGTTACTTCTCTTCCTAGAAGTTGACCGATTTCATCGGTGTTTGGTTTGATCATGGTAGGAAGGGCATCAATACAGGAGGTGAGCAGTGCACCGGATGCGTCTACAATGCAAGGCACGCCCGCAGCCATGGTCTCTTCTATAAGTTCTTTGTAATTTTCGGCAGAAATGCCCTTGGGAACACTGCCATTAAAGGTAACAACTTCGGCTTCGTTGGTAAGCTGGACAAGTTTTGCCTTGAAAGCAAGGAATTCTTCAGGAAGTACAGGCTGTCCAGGCTCTAAGAATTCAGTTGATTGCCCGTTTGGCTCCAGGATATTAATGCATGAGCGAGTTTCTTGCTCAGTATAAATAAAATCACTAGTAATACCATCTTTATGAGCCAGCTCAACAAGGTATCTTCCGTTATTACCGCCAACAAATCCTGTGGCACAAACGGGGTAGTTAAGGGTGGTAATGGCTCGTGAGGCGTTAAGACCCTTGCCGCCCGCGCTGTTATCTACTACCGAGACTCTGTGTACCGTTCCATCTACAACAGGAGAGTCCAGGTAGTACGCTTTATCAATGGATGCATTGAGTGTTACGGTAACAATCACGCATATCACCTCGTCTAAAAGACAGTGCACACAAAGTGCTCAGAGGAAAGCAGGGGCGAGAAACACTATGGAACAGCGCCACTGCAAATGAAATTGAGTTGAATCAATTTAACCAAAGCGCCATCAAGAAACTATTCTTTAGATGTTCTAAAAAAAGATACCAGTACATAATTTCTTAATACCAATTTTATTTTCTCATCATATTTGAGCAGGATTTTAGGGTTGTTTACTACATTTATTACGTATAAAGGTGCGTTATAAGAACTTCTCATTTTTCAAGGATAGCTCTAAATTTTTTAGTGCATCGTCACAATTTATCCATATATCTACCTGCGAAAATAACAACGTGTGTACCGTTTACGGTAAAAATAGTACCGTTAAGCCGTCGATTGTTAACGTACACATCTCAAGATGCTCACTAGACTATACTTATGTTAGGTTGTTATCTGGTATCTACCACTTAGAGAGAAACTTCAACACCCCTAGTTTTCCGCGTAGCTCCCCAGATAGTTTCCAGCTCTTTGAAAGGAGTTTGACATGGTAGGTTGCGTTTTAACTGGTCATGGAACTTTTGCAAACGGACTTGCTGATGCTTTAAAGATGATTGCTGGTGAGCAAGAAGCTTTTGTTCCCGTTCCTTTTATTGAAGCCGGTGCTGCAACATACCCAGAAACTCTTTCTGCAACAATTTCAGATCTTCTTGACACTACTGACGGTGTGCTGGTTTTCTGCGATCTGCTTGGCGGAACACCTTTTAATCAGGCAATGATTATTGCTCAGAGTTATTCAAACGTAGAAGTTGTTACCGGCACAAACCTTCCTATGCTTCTTGAAACACTTGGTAGCCGCATGGCAGATACCTCTCTTGAAGAACTGGTTGAGACTGCTGTTTTAGCTGGTAGCCAGGGAGTTGTTCATAAGCGTCTTGAACTTGAGGTTGAGTCAGAAGATGACATCTTCGGAGACGATGGTATTTAAGTAGCGT
The DNA here is from genome assembly GCA_015258925.1 of Atopobium sp. Taxonomy (GTDB): domain Bacteria; phylum Actinomycetota; class Coriobacteriia; order Coriobacteriales; family Atopobiaceae; genus Lancefieldella. The sequence goes on from JABZHH010000013.1 coordinate 6,154, forward strand.
TTTGTTGTTGAGTTAAGGAGATGCACATGGCAAATCTAGCAGAGAACATTCTTGCTTCATCCATTGTTCTTCTCGCGTTCTTGGTAATTTTGGGTCTTGTGTATTCCTTCTTTGTTTGGAGAGCCTCTTCTAAAAAGGCGGGAACAACTTCAGAGTTTCTGAAGAATCTTCATGCTGGTCAGAAGGTTAAGACCAACAACGGAATGTATGGCGTAGTAAAAGACGTCAAAAAAGAAACAGTAGATGTTGAGTTTGCTCCAAATGTGGTTATCACGCTGGATCGTTGGGCTTTAATTAACGTTTCCAACAATAAATAAATTTGCAGTAAAACACGCAGCGCAAGTTGCGAGTAGTGCGATGAAAATCGCAGATAGCACGCACAAGTGTGCGCGCAAAGAGAGGAGAACTTGTTATGGGAGAACCAGATATCAAGCTTGCTCGAATCGATAATCGTTTGATTCATGGTCAGGTTGCTACTCAGTGGAACGGTACCCTTGGAACAAATCTCATCCTTGTTGCTAATGACGAGGTCGCAGGCAATAAGATGCGTCAGGGCCTCATGGATATGGCTGCACCAAACGGTGTTGCAACCAGGTACTTTACGATCCAGAAAACTATCGATGTTATCCACAAGGCTTCAGCAAGCCAGCACATTTTCCTTGTTGCCGAGAATCCAGAGGATGTCCTCACTCTGGTTAAGGGCGGTGTTCCAATCAAAAAAGTGAACATCGGCAATATGCACATGGCTGAGGGAAAGCGACAGGTCGCCACAAGTGTGGCGGTAGACGATAAGGACGTCGCTGCCTTTCGTGAGCTTCAGGAATTGGGGGTGACTCTAGAGATTAGGCGTGTTCCTACGACCCCGGTCGAGGATATCTCAAAGCTATTCGAGTAAGTTTTGCGCGCAACTTCCTGGTAGAGATTACAAAAAGTTGCAATGGTGCAACGTTTCTAGCAGGTTGGCAAAGGTATTCGGATAGTCTGCCGATCATCGTCATCGGTAGTTATGGTGTGTTTGAAAGGAGGAGTTAAGATGGATGTTAGCCCTATTCAGGTGTTATTAATTTTCATCGTTGCGTTTATCGCTGGCATCGATCAGTTTAGTTTCCTCGAGTCTCTTTACCAGCCAATCGTAACTGGTTTTTTGGTTGGTTTGATTCTTGGTGACGTTCAGACTGGTCTCATTGTTGGTGGTACTTATCAGCTTATGACCATCGGCAACATGCCTGTTGGTGGTGCTCAGCCACCTAACGCTGTTATCGGCGGCATTATGTCTGCAGTCTTTGCAATCACTACTAAGCTTGAGCCAATGGCCGCTGTAGCTGCAGCAATTCCATTCTCTCTGCTTGGTCAGTATGCAGTAACCATCATCTTTACCATTATGTCCCCTGTAATGGCAACTGCTGATGCATACGCCGAGAAGGCCGATCCTAAGGGAATTGCTCGTATTAACTACGGCGCAATGGCAGCCCTTGGTCTTTTCTTTGGTGTCATTGTTACCCTGTTCTTCCTGGGTGGTGCTGCATTTGGCACTCAGATCACCACAGCAATTCCAAAGTGGCTCATGAATGCACTGTCCGTCGCTGGTGGCATGATGCGCTTCGTCGGCTTTGCAATCCTGCTGAAGGTTATGGTTTCTCGCGAGCTTTGGGGCTTCTTCCTCATGGGCTTTGCAGCTGCAATCGTATTTATCAGCATTCCTGAGCTCTCTGGTCCAGCACTTCTGCTTCTTGCTCTCATCGGCTTTGGTATCGCATTCTGGGATTACCAGCTCCAGACCAAGATGAAGAATGCTGCTCCTGCTGTTGTTGCTGGAGGTGACTTCGAAGATGGCATTTAATATTCCTGATACCTATCAGAACACCACTCCTGCTGAGCCACTTGATCAGAAGACACTCAACAAGATGGTATGGCGTTCCCTGTTCCTGCAGGCTTCCTTCAACTACGAGAGAATGCAGGCAGCTGGTTGGCTTTACGGTATCCTCCCAGGTCTTGAGAAGATTCACGGCGACAACAAGGATGACCTTGCTGCTTCCATGAGTCACAACCTTGAGTTCTACAATACCCACCCATTCTTGGTCACTTTTGTTATGGGTATTGTTCTCTCCCTTGAGCAGAACAAGCTGGATATCCCAACCATTCGTGCAGTCCGCGTTTCTGCAATGGGCCCTCTGGGCGGCATTGGTGACGCACTGTTCTGGTTCACCCTTGTTCCAATTACTGCTGGTATTACCTCTAACATGGCAATCTCCGGCAACGTCTTTGCACCATTCTTGTTCCTCATCATCTTTAACATCGCACAGTTTGCGGTACGTTATTGGTTGATGAACCTTTCCTACAAGATGGGTACTGACGCAATTACTCTGCTCACCGAGAACGCAAAAGAGTTCACTCGTGCTGCTTCTATCCTGGGCGTCTTTGTTGTTGGCTGCCTGGTTGTCTGCTACGGCGGAACCAAGCTTGGCGCTGGCGCAAACATCCCTAACGGTGAGACACACAGTGTTGTTCTTTCTCAGGTAACTCTTTCTGACGAGCAGCTTGCTTCTGGTCAGTATGACAAGGCTCTCTTTGCCGAGGGTTCTTATTCTGACTATAAGAAGAATCCTGAGTCCGTTAAGTTCATCGGCGGCAAGACCGCTGATGGCAAGGACGGCACTACTGCTATTGCTCCAGTCGGCAACGGTGTTAACCTGGTAACTGTTGGCGAGGAAGTCACTTCTCCTGTCTCCATTGACATCCAGAAGATCCTCGACGGCGTTTGCCCAAAGCTTATCCCACTGGCTCTTACCCTTTGTCTGTACTACCTCATGGCAAAGCGTAACTGGACTCCAATTATGTGCATCTGCCTGCTTCTGGTAATTGCACTTCTTGGTTCTGGCTTTGGCGTTCTCCCATATATTTGGGGTTAAGTAAGTGTGACGGGTGTCCACTTAGTGGGCACCCGTCTTTTATAGGAGAGTTTTGATGACAACGTTTATGGGAAGACAGCCACTCTACGAGCAGCTAGCAAATATGCTGCGCTATCGTATTGAGAACGAGATGGATCCAGATGATCCACTTCCTTCTGAGCGTGAACTCTCCGATTCCTACGGACTTTCTCGCACCACGGTAAGACTTGCCCTGCAAGAGCTTGAACACATGGGGCTCATTTATCGCCAGCGTGGCCGCGGTACCTTTGTTGCAGACGTCTCTGAACGTGCAACAGACCTTATGGGAGGCTATAGCTTTACTGACCAGCAGCGTCAGTTAGGTCGAGTTCCTAAGACAACTATTCTGGAGTTTGACACTATTGAGGCTAATAAGTTCTTAGCCCAGCATATGCACGTTATTCTTGGCGAGAAACTCTTCCGCATCAAGCGTTTAAGAAGTGCCGATGACGTGCCTATGATGCTGGAAGTAACGTATCTTCCAGTTTCACAGTTTTTCTCGCTTACTGCTCATGATGTTGAGCAAAAATCTCTCTACCAAATTTTTGAAGAAGACTACAACATAAAGATTGGTGTAGCAGAAGAGGAGTTCAAGGCTTCAATTGCTCGCTCGGATGACGCCACTTTATTGCAAATTTCTGAAGGCTCGCCTGTTTTGAGTCTCACACGCACCACGTACAATGACAGAAATATCATTGTTGAGTTCACACTAAGCGTGGCTCGTGCGGATCAGTTTAGATACAAAATTGTACATACACGCAGTTAAATAGCTGTGAGAAGGGATATCAATGTTTAAGAAGAGCCAAGAAGAGCTAAAGGCACTCGGCGCTCATATTACAACTGCCGAGATTAAGCAGCAGCCTGAGCTTTGGGTATCTACCTTTGGCATTTATCAGGAGAACCTTTCTGCAATTAAAGAGTTTGTCAAGCGTGCTCGCAATCTTGGCGAGGGTCGTCGTACCCGCGTGGTCTTTACGGGTGCAGGTACCTCGGCATATGTAGGCGATACCATTACTCCGTATCTTCGTTCTCATGGCGAGAAGAGCTCTTTTGAGTTTGCGTCTGTTGCAACTACTGATATTGTTTCTGATCCTTATGGCAGCCTTGATCCAGAAGATCCAACGGTTCTGGTATCTTTTGCGCGCTCTGGTAATAGTCCAGAGAGCCTTGCTGCAGTAAATATTGCTCGCAAGATTGTCAAAAATCTTTTGCTCATCAATATTACCTGTGCTCCTGAAGGAAAACTTGCCGTTGAATCCGCAGGTAAAGACGACACATTGCTGCTTCTTATTCCTGGCGCAAATGACCAGGGATTTGCCATGACCGGCTCTTATAGCTGTATGACACTTCTTGCAACTCTTGTATTTGATAGTGCTGATGACTCACAGAAGAAGGCTTGGATTTCTGATGCTGCTGAGCTAGGTAGGCAGGTAATTGAGCGCGAGGAAGAGATTGCTGAGTGGCTCAAGAGCGATTTCAACCGCATTACCTATTTGGGTTCTGGTCCTTTTGTGGGCCTTGCTCATGAGGCTCAGCTTAAGATTTTGGAGCTTGCAGCTGGTATTAATGCAACGTCGTGGGATTCCTCAATGGGATATCGCCACGGACCAAAGTCTTTTGTCGACGAGCACACCCTGGTGTTTGATTTTGTTTCCAATAATCCTTATACGCGTCAATATGATCTGGATATTCTTGACGAGATTAAGGGAGACCAGATTGCTGCTCTGACTATTGGTATTGAGCAAGAGGGGGCAACAAACTTTACGGGAAGAACGTTTAGTCTTCCAGTATTTACAGAGCCTCTACCAGCACCTTATTTGGCTCTGCCTTTTGTAATGGTTGCTCAAGTGGTGGCACTCTTGAACTCAGTTCGTGTCAATAACAAACCGGATACACCTTCTCCAACTGGTCAGGTTAATCGAGTGGTTAAGGGTGTTACAATTCACTCACTATAGGAATTACTAAGAAGGGCGTGCCTATGGCGCGTCCTTTTGAGAATGATTGAGGTACGTATGAGTTCATTTGCAGTTAAAGCAGATAAGTTCTTTTTGCCAGGAGCAACTTCTGGTCCAGGATATTTGCTCGTAGAAGACGGTGTATTTGGCCACTTTACTAAAGAGAAGCCAGAGTGTGAGATTGTTGACCGCACTGGTTCTTGGGTGGCTCCTGGCCTTGTTGATACCCATATCCATGGCTTCCTGGACCACGATATTATGGACTGCGATCCTGATGGCGTCATTGAGATTGCCCAGGGTCTGCTCTCTAACGGCGTAACTTCTTGGCTTCCAACAACACTAACCGCAAGCGTTGAGCAAACTGGTGATGCTTGTGAGTCCGTTGCTGATGCCGCAGAGGGAATTGCGGCAAACGGCATTGACGCTGCTCGCATTCAGGGTATCTTCCTAGAGGGGCCTTTCTTTACCGAGAAACACAAGGGTGCCCAGAATCCTGCGTACTTCCTTGATCCAGATGTAGAGGTCTTTGATGAGTGGCAGGAGCGTGCTGACGGCTGGATTGCCAAGATTGCTATTGCTCCAGAGCGCGATGGCGCTCCAGAGTTCTGTGCAGAGATGGCAGACCGCGGTGTTCATGTTGCACTTGGTCACTCCGATGCAACATATGAGGAAGCTCTTGCCTGCGTAAACGCTGGGGCAGACATCTTTGTTCACACCTATAACGGCATGAGTGGTCTTCACCACCGTGAGCCAGGTATGGTTGGTGCTGCAATGACTACCCACGGTACCTATGCAGAGGCTATTTGCGACGGCCATCACCTTAATCCTATTGCAGTCCGTGCTCTGGTAAATGCAAAGGGATATGACCATACCGTTCTTATTACAGACTGCATGCGTGCAGGTGGTATGCCTAATGGACAGTACAAACTTGGCGATTTCCCTGTTGTTGTTGAAGGCGGAACTGCTCGTCTGATGGATGAGTCTCATAGCCTTGCTGGTTCAATCCTTCGTCTGTTTGAAGGCGTGAAGAACGTCTTTGACTGGGGTATTGTTTCTGCTGAAGAAGCGGTTCGTATGGCTTCAGAAAACCCAGCTCGCTCTTGTGGAATTGATGATGTTTGTGGCTTCATCCGTCCTGGATATGATGCTGACTTTATTGTTGTTACAAAAGATCTTCAGCTTGAAGAGACGTTCCTTGGAGGAAAGAGCGTTTACAAGGCTTAAGCAGCAAATCTTGAGTAATGCAAACTAAAGGAAGCCTATGGAGTTCTATTCCCATAACTATTTAATTCACCATGCAACAGTATTTGACTGGACTCAGCTTGTTCTATTTGGCCTTGTTGCACTTCTAATGATCTTCTCGCTTGTGCATTACATGCGCGATAGAAAGAATTCTAAGTATCGTGAGCTGGCGCTTATTGCGCTGTTCTCATTAATCTTTCTTGGACTTCTACAGCTTGATCGTGTGCTAGAGGTCAATCAGACAAGTAAGCACTATGAGTCAATTGTTTCCTCACAAGAAAGCTTCGCTCGACGTCTTGAGGTTGATTTTGACCACGTATACGTTGCCTTTGATAGCCAAGGAAATCCCTCGTATCTTGAGGTTGACGGTAAGTATTATCACGTTTTGAAAAATACCGAGAATGACTATGTTATTGAGCAGATCAATCTCATTGGTAATGACATTAAGCATGTAGAGGAGTAGATCGATGAACTTTTATTTAGAAGTTGCCATTAAATTGTGCATCGGTCTTTTCTCGCTTGTTCTGGCAATTAACGTCAGCGGAAAAGGAAACCTAGCACCAACTGCAGCAATTGACCAGGTTCAAAACTTTGTACTTGGCGGCATTGTTGGTGGCATGATCTACAACAGTTCAATTACCATTTTGCAGTTCACTCTTGTCCTGCTTATTTGGCTCATTATTGTTATGGTTCTCAAATGGTTGAGAACAAACAATATGCTGGTCAAGCAGTTGATTGATGGACGTCCTGTTATTGTTATTGATAAGGGCAAGCTGCTTGTAGACAACTGTAGGTCTATGGGTCTCACTGCCTACGATGTGTCGTTGAAGCTTCGCCAGGTAGGAGTGAATTATATCTCAGACGTTAAGCGTGCCATTCTTGAACAAAATGGACAGTTGATTATTGTTAAAAATGGAGAAGAGAACGTTAGATTCCCGCTTATTACTGACGGACAAGTTCAGACAAATATTCTTGAGACGCTGGACCTGGAAGAGAATTGGCTTGAAAGAGAACTTGAGCATCAAGGTTATAAGTCTGCTTCAGAGGTTTATTTGGGTGAGTATAATAGTGGAGATCTGATTATTACTCCGTATGCGGAGAAAGATCAGTAGGTTAGCAAGAGATAAAACAGTTAACCTGTTTATTCCAATTCCGTTTGCGGAAAAGATAAGAAATTTATCGTTGACTTGAATTGGAATATGTATACTAAGGCTAACTTTTAGAAAGCGGACTGTCGGATGACAGCCCGCTTTCGTGCTAAAGGGGAAGCATGAATGCATGTTCAGATGATGAGAAGTGAGTAGAAAGGCAAAGAAGTGAGGAGAAACATGGGTTTCTCGCCATGTTTTTATGCTTGGTAGCGAGGACAATCGCACGATTTTGTTTGAAGAATTTGGCACTACACCGTATTGGTTTTTATAGTTTTGGGAGATGTAACATGAATTTGAATCCAACCGTTTCTCGTCGTAGCGCACTTGTAGCTTCCGCTTTTGGCGTGAGTGCTATTCTTGCTGGCTGCAAGCCTGAGGCTCAAAAGCAAGAAGGAGCTTCTGATAACAAAGACCAGAAGAAGCTCAGCATTGTTGCAAGTTTTTATCCTATGTATGATTTTGCAAAGCGCATCGCTGGCGATCATGCTGAGGTAACATGCCTCGTTCCAGCAGGTACTGAGCCACATGATTGGGAGCCATCCAGCAAGGATATGAAGACTATCCAGGAAGCAGACTTCTTGATTTACAACGGTGCTGGTATGGAGCACTGGGTCAAGGACGTACTTGATGGACTTGGTTCTGGCACAAAACTTACAGCAGTTGAGACCAGCAAAGACGTTAAACTTCTTGAGCTTGAAGAGGACGATGATCACGATCATGAGGAGAAGAAAGACGACCATGATCACGATCACGATCATGGCGGAACTGACCCTCACGTTTGGCTGAGCCCTCTGAATGCCAAGATTCAGATGAAGAATATTTGTGAAGCCCTTTCCGAGAAGGACTCTGAGCACAAGTCAGAGTATGCTGCCAATCTTGATAAAGCAAATGCAGACTTTGATACGCTTGACAATGAGTTCCATAAGGGTCTGGATTCACTACCTAACAAGACCATTGTTGTTTCTCACCAGGCATTTGGTTATTTGTGCGAGGCTTATGGTCTCACTCAGATGCCTATTGAGGGTGTTGAGGCAGATGCAGAGCCAAATGCTCAGGAAATGAAAGAGATTACTGAGTTTGTAAAAGAGCATAATGTAAAGGTTATTTTTACGGAGGAACTGGTAAGCCCTAAGGTTGCTCAAGCAATTGCTGAGGCAACAGGCGCTCGTGTTGAAGAGCTTAACCCACTTGAGGGACTTACTGATGACGAGCTTAAGGCAGGCGAGGATTACCTCTCTGTTATGCGCGAGAACCTCAAGGCTCTTGAGGGCGCTCTCGCGTAGTGTGTTGCCAGCTTAGGCTGGATGTTTGGAGGACGTGTTGCAGGAAAGTCAGATAGCCGTTTCGCTTCAAGACGTGAGTTTTTCTTACAAGAAGACGCGCGTCTTAAGCGATGTAAATTTAGACGTTCATCAAGGAGAGATTTGCGCGCTTATTGGTGATAACGGAGCTGGTAAATCTACGCTCTCTCGAATTGTGGTGGGTGAGCTTGAACCTACAAGTGGTAAGTCACTTCTTTTTGGAACGCCTTCGACTCGGTTTAAAGATTGGGAGCGTGTAGGCTATGTCCCTCAGCTGCCTTCTGAATCGGTTAATCGCTTTCCTGCAAGCGTCGTCGAGCTTGTGGACGCAAGTCAGTATGCTCGTGCAAAAAAGATAAAGATGAGCGCAAAAGAGCGTCGCGAGCGTACGCTTGAGGCGCTTGATCTTGTGGGTATGACTGACTTTTCTACTCGTATTATCAGGGAACTCTCTGGAGGACAGCTCCAGAGAGTTCGCCTTGCCTGCGCGCTGGTAGGAAACCCATCACTACTTATCCTGGACGAGCCTACAACTGGTCTTGATAAAGAGAGTCGCAATCATTTCTATAGCCTAGTGCGAGAAGCCCATGCAGCTCGAGATCTTGCGGTACTTATTGTTACGCATGATCTTGCAGCTCTTGATGCGCTGGCTTGTCGAGTTGTTGAAGTTGCTGACCACAAAGCTACAGAAATTGCAGGTAGGGGTCACGGTCATGATCACTGTGCAGTTCATGGCGCTCACTGTGACCTTGACTCTCATCATGTCCACGACCACAATCGCGGAAAATTAGATGATTTTGCTTTAACGGAGTCCCTTGGTCCTGCGTCCGACGTTGTTCAAGATGCCCAAGACTCGCATGAGAGGAGGGCGTAAATGTTTGAATACGTATTTATGCAGCGAGGAATTCTTGTGGGAATTCTTCTGGGAGCAATTATCCCGCTGGTAGGCGTTACGGTTGTATTGAAGCGCCTTTCTATGATTGGCGATGCTCTCTCACATACCTCTCTTGCAGGTGTTGCAGGCGGCATGATTGCAGGTATTAATCCTGTTGCCGGAGCAATTGCCGCTTGTTTGGGTGGTGCGCTTTGTGTTGAGGGAGTGCGTCGTCACTTTAAAGACCAGTCAGAGCTTGCAGTCGCTATTGTGATGGCAGCTGGTATTGGTCTAGCGGGCGTTTTGTCAGGTTTTGTTCCTAACTCATCAAGCTTCAACAGCTTTATGTTTGGCTCTATCCTGACCGTAAGCGAGCAAGAAGTTCAGATGATTGTGGCCATTAGCGTACTTGCAGTCGCATTCTGCTTCTTCCTTAGAAAAGAACTTTTCTTGATGTCTTTTGATGAGCGTCATGCACGTTGTGTTGGTGTACCCGTAAGTCTTATTAACTTTGGCTTTGTTATCGCAGTAGCTTTGGTGGTTGCCGTAGCAGCAAGAACGGTTGGCTCACTTATTGTTTCATCCATGATGGTGGTTCCTGTTGCCTGTGCTTTGCAGATTTCCCGCAGCTGGAAACAATGTTGTCTGTATGCAAGCACGGTAGGTATGCTGACCTCACTTGGTGGACTTGTTGTCTCCTATGAGCTTGGCCTTAAACCTGGAGGAACCATCGTTCTTCTCGCGGTTGTTACGCTTTTGTTTATCTTTCTGGTAAAAAGGGTTGTGCTGCTGCTCAAAACTCGCACAGTGTGATACTCTGAACAAAGTGCGTTGACGGAGAGGTTTGCCGGAGCACGTTGTGAACAGAGAGGGTGTTCGTGGTTGAGAAACACCTGCACAGCGCTGGCAGAGTTCACTCCCGAGCTACAACTTGAACGGCAGTCACTGCTCAGTAGGGAAGTCGTCCGCCTAACGAGACTAGGCTTTTAAGTGGATTGCACAGAGAGAAAACTGCGCAATCAACCGAGGTGGTACCGCGGAAATTTTCCGTCCTTGGGCATATGCTCAGGGACGGTTTTCTATTGAAAGGGTAATTACATGGGAATGTCTGAGGAACTCTCGGCAATTCGCGAGCAAGTACTTGAAGGAATTGCTAAGGCAACAAACCTTGAAGCACTTGAGAAGGTGCGCGTTGCATCAATGGGAAAGAAGGGCTCTCTTACCGCAATTATGCGTATGATGGGTCAGGTTCCCGCAGATCAGCGCCCTCAAATGGGTCAGCTTGCCAACACCGTTCGTGCTAACGTTGAGACCGCTATTCGCGAGCGTCAGCTTGCTTTAAAGCGAGAAGCCCTTGAAGCCCAGCTTAATGCTGAGGCAACTGATATTACCCTTCCAGGTCGTCGTCTGAGTCCTGGTACTCAGCACCTCATTGAGCAGGTACGTGAGGAGATGGAAGACATCTTTATCAGCATGGGCTACACCATTGAGACAGGCCCTTATGTTGAGACCACCTACTACAACTTCACAGCTCTGAATGCTCCAGAGGACCATCCAAGCCGTTCTGGTAAGGATACGTTCTACGTAGTGGATAATGCACCAGAAGGAAAGGAATCGCACGTACTGGGCGAGTCCGACGTGCTTCTTCGTACACAGACTTCTGGCGTTCAGGTACACATCATGGAGACAAAAGAGCCTCCTATCTACATGATTTGCCCTGGTACGGTATTCCGTCCTGACACAGCAGATGCTAACCACCTGCCTCAGTTTACGCAGATGGAAGGCCTTGTTGTTGATGAGGGAATCACCTTTGGTGACCTCAAGGGCACCCTTGATCATTTTACTCGTGAAATTTTTGGTAAGGACCGCGCTACCCGCTATCGTCCTCACTTCTTCCCATTCACCGAGCCAAGCTGCGAGGTAGATGTTTCTTGTGGTGTTTGCCACGGTGAGGGTTGCCGTTTCTGCAAGAACACGGGCTGGCTTGAGATTCTTGGTTGCGGCATGGTTGACCCTAATGTCTTCAAGTACTGCGGTATTGATTCCGAGAAATACACAGGCTTTGCCTTTGGCATTGGTGTTGAGCGTGTTGCAGCGCTCCGTTATGACCTTCCTGACCTGCGTATGCTCATCTCTGGTGACCAGAGAGTCCTACGTCAGTTCTAATCATCGGCGTCTTATTAGAAAGGCAATCACATGCGTGTATCTTATGAATGGCTGAAGACGCTCGTTGATCTTCCTCAGGACCCAAAAGACCTCGAGCGCGAGTTTGTGCGCACCGGTACTGAGGTTGAAGCTGTAGAGCGTGTTGGCGCTAACCTTGACCATGTTGTTACTGCTCAGGTTGTAAGCAAAGAGCCTCATCCTGATTCTGATCACATGTACGTTACTCTGGTTGACGTGGGCAACAACAATGTGGATAAGGACGGAAATCCTGTTCCTCTACAGATTGTTTGCGGTGCTCAGAACTTTAATCAGGGAGACCACATTGTTACGGCAATGATTGGCGCAGTGCTTCCTGGAGACTTTAAGATTAAAAAGTCCAAGCTGCGTGGCGTTGAGTCTTGCGGCATGAACTGCTCTTCTCGCGAACTTGGTCTTGGCGATGACCAGAGCGGCATTATGATTCTTCCCGAAGATGCTCCAATTGGCGTTCCTCTTACCGATTACCTGGGCATGTCTGATGTAGTTCTTGATTGCGAGATTACCCCTAACCGCCCTGACTGCCTTTCTATGACTGGTATGGCTGTTGAGGTTTCTGCAATGTATGACACTGACACCCACATTGAGCTTCCAAGTGTCACGTCTGAGTCTGGTGCAGATGCATCTGAGCAGGTTGATGTTGCTATCGCTGATCCTGAGCTCTGCTCAAGGTACACTGCTCGCGTGGTTCGTAACGTCAAGATTGGCCCAAGCCCTGAGTGGCTTGCTCGTCGCGTTACGGCTTGTGGTGGCCGCTCAATCAACAACGTTGTTGATGTTACTAACTACGTGATGTACCTGACCGGCCAGCCTCTGCATGCTTTTGACCTCGGAAAACTTACCAAGGAAGATGGCAAGTACCACATTGTGGTTCGTGCTGCAGAAGACGGTGAGCACATTGTGACGCTTGACGGAGAAGACCGCGAGCTCACGTCTGATATGACGGTCATCACAGATAACGGTAAGACTCCTATTGCACTTGCTGGTGTTATGGGTGGTTTGGATTCTGAAATTACCGAGAATACCGTCGATGTTCTGCTGGAATCTGCTGTCTTTGATAACGGTCACATTAGCCGTACCAGTAGAAACCTTGATTTGATGAGTGAGGCTTCTATTCGCTACGAGCGTCTTGTGGATCCAAACGGCTGTGCATCTGTTGCAGATATTGCAGCAGCACTCTTTGAGAAATGCTGTGGTGCTGAGGTTTGCCCTGGTATTGTTGATGTATATCCAAAGGTAAAAGAGGCAGTAACTATTACGCTTCGCCCAGAGCGCGTTTGCGCTCTTGCAGGTGCTCAAATTCCAGAAGAGTTTATGGTTTCTCGCCTTACGCGCCTTGGCTGCAAGGTTGCTCCAGCAGACAACGGAGAGCTGAGCGTTATTGCTCCTACAAACCGCCCAGACCTTACGCGCGAGGTTGACCTTATTGAGGAGATTGTTCGCCTGTGGGGTGAAGGTGATATTGAGGCTACGCTTCCTGCTGCTAGAAACCATGCAGGCGGTTTGACTTCAGATCAGCGTCAGATTAGAAAGATTGGCCGTACGCTGCGCTCCCTTGGCCTCAACGAGACAAAGTCATATTTGTTTGCAAGTCCAGATGACCTCTCTAAGCTTGGTATGAGCGAAGAGGGAAGAGGCGTCCCTGTAAAGGTTATTAGCCCACTTGTTGCTGACCAGTCTGAGATGCGCCGCTCTATTGTCCCAGGTCTTCTGCGCTCTATTGCATACAACCTTGCTCATGGTGTCTCTAATATTGCCATGTATGAGCTGGGTCGTGTGCTCTTTGGACATAAGGATAAGAGCCAGCCAGATGAGCCAAGCTATGTCTGTGGCGTATTGGTTGGTCGTCCAGCAGATGACGCTTGGAATGCTAAGTATCCAGCCTACGATTTCTTTGACGCCAAGGGTATTGTTGAGGGCCTGCTTGAGGCACTTCGCATCCCTAAGGTTCGTTTCCGTGTAGCTGAGCCAGAGCAATACGGTTGGCTGCAGCCTGGTCGCGCTGCTGAGATTCTTGCAGGTAGCGAGACAATCGGTTGGGTTGGAAACATTCATCCTTTGTCGCTCCAGAACTTTGACATTGAGGTTCCCGTCATCGCCTTTGAGATTTCTGTTGCGTCGCTTTTGCGTCTTTCTCAGAAAGACCTTCCTATTATTGAGCCTCCAACCTACCCAGGTATCTCCATTGACCTGGCAATTGTTGTTGACGAGAGCGTCACTGCAGAGCAGCTAGTTCAGCGTTTGAAGTCTGCTGGTGGCAAGCTTCTCTGCGACATCAGACTCTTTGACGTGTACCGCGATCCGCTGCGTGTTGGTGAGGGCAAGAAGTCCATGGCCTTCTCGCTTACGTATCGCGCAGACGACAGAACGCTTACTTCAGAAGAGGTTGAGAAGACCCACACAAAGCTTGTGGAGAAGGTTCTTCGTTCTACCGGCGGAGAAATTCGCGGATAAGCAGGTAATTGTAGTGCCAAGTTGGAACGTACATATTGCTCATGCTGACCGGCTCCTTGAGAAAGGAGCCGGTTGCTTGGGTGTAGATATTCACTACCCTGATGCATTTCTGCTTGGAAACGTTGCTCCTGATGTGCACG
>JABZHH010000013.1:20496-34664 GCA_015258925.1 Atopobium sp.
CGTTGGCTTTATGGTTCCAGACTATTCTCACAAGGTGAGATACGGTCGAAGCCATCAGTCATACCCAGGAAGTTTGCCTATTCCAAGTTATAAGCGGTATCAGCGAAATTTTATGGGTGGTCTTAACCCAGCCGAGTATCTGCTACAGACTGACTTTATTCAGCCAAATGTGTCGTATTGTTCACCTGAGCAGCGCAGCTTAGTAGATCAGCGCCAGCTCAGAGAGCTTATCGTGGGCATTTGGTGCCACCTTGTTTGCGACCATGTGTATAACGCTCATACACGGGCATTTTTGCGTGCTCATCATATTCCGACAGGAGAAGATGCACGTATTCGTAAGCAAGCAGATTTTGATGTTTACGGGCGCTCGCTTGATATGAATCGTCTGCCAGAAGCATCTGATGAGCTCTTTGCAGTTGCCGCGGCTCATCCACAGTATGGGTTTACGCATTCAGATGTTGAGCAAACACTTCAGGTCATACGGCGTATTGCAGAGGAGAATCGCCAGAACAGTGTGAGCTCCCCGCAGTATCAAATGCTTGATACAGAGTTTTTCTCGTCAGCCAACAAAGAGGCAGAGAAAACGATAGTTCAAGGATTTATGCTGCAAAAACATAACTAGTTCAGTTAAAGTTATATTCTCGCTTTTCTGAGATAGGTTTTGGAGGACTCTATGGAAAAGATGGAATCTCGCGGAACATTTACGGAGTATCTGCCTTCATACACTATTGGTGTTGATGCTTATAAGTCGGTACTGCATATTGTTAAGCGCTTTGGCAAAAATGCCATAGTCATTGGTGGACCAACTGCAATGGAGAAGGCACGTCCAAAGCTTGAGGCTGCACTTGCGGGTTCTGAGGTTTCTATCACTTCTTGGATTTCTTACGGCACTAACTCTACGCACGCAAATGCCAAGAGAATTGCAGCAATGCCTGAGGTTATTTCTGCTGATATGCTCTTCCTTGTTGGCGGCGGTCGCGCAATTGATGAGGGTAAAGAGATTGCAACTATCCTGGACAAGCCATACTTTACCTTCCCAACACTTGCTTCTAACTGCGCTCCTGTAACAAGAATTGCTGTTTTCTATAAAGAAGACGGTTCTGCAGATACGTACTTCATTCCTGCTGAGCTGCCCGTTCATACCTTTATTGATACGCAGATTATTGCAGAGAGCCCGGATGAGTACTTCTGGGCAGGAATTGGCGATGCCTTCTCTAAGGGTCCCGAGGTTGAACTTTCTTCCAGAGAAGTTGAGCTGCTCCATAGCCCTCTTATGGGACGAGCTCTTGCCGCAGGTGCCTGCATTGAGCCTCTGTTTGATAATGCAGAGCAGGCACTGGCAGATAAGCGCGCTGGTATTGTTTCTGAAGCATTTGAAAACGTTGTTCTTAACATCATCATTACCGCTGGTGTTGTATCTAACATGACCACCAACATTGGTGCTGAGCGTGGTGCGTATTACTTCAATTCCTCAACCGCTCATGCCTTCTACAATGCCTTTACTGCTCTGGGCGAGCGTGGCGAGAAGCACCTTCATGGTGAGGTTGTTTCTTTTGGTACCTGTGTTCTTTATGCCTTTGACGGCAACCTTAAGGCACTTGAGGAGCAGGTGGCGCTTAATAGAAAGCTTGGTCTCCCAACCACCTTGGCCGATCTGGACATTACTCCAGAATCAGTTGACGCTGACCTGGACATCATTGTTGAGCGAGCTCAGAAGACCAACGAGTGGGGTCGCGCTCCTTATGGCTTTACAGCTGATCGCTTCCGCCAGGCAATTCTTGATACCGATACATATGGTAGGGCAGTTGCTTCTGGCGAGAAGGACCAAGAGGCAGTGGCTCTTGACGTAATTGCTGCACATGCTCCATCAGCTGAGACGGCTGTACCACGCAAGATGTAGTTGCAAGAAGCTTAGTAAGGTTGCTTTAGAGAGATTGTTTTCGAGAGGTATCTTTTCAAAAGATATTTCACGGTTATATAAAAAGTTTATGTATCAAATGGCAGTTTATTTGGATAAGCTGCCATTTCTTTTAGTTACAATTTTTATTCACTATTATTAACAAAAATCGGTAAAAACAAAAAATAACGCGTACGGTCGTTTTTTATCGGTGAAAGTTATATTGACTGTTTGTCACCGTGTTTTACCTTGTAATGGTTTATCTTAGTTACTATCAACTACGAGCATTGATGGATAACAAATCTATAAAATGCGTAGATTTCATAGATTAGCGCGGGGGTGAGCATGGCAGAGTTAAATGCATCGTTAGCAGTGAGTGACCAGGATGCATACTTGTTTGCGCAAGGAAAATGGTTCCAGAGTCATAAGAAATTAGGTGCACACCCTGCGGTTCAAGAAGATGGAGTTGAAGGTTATCATTTTGCGGTTTGGGCCCCCAATGCAGCCTCTGTCTCTGTTGTTGGAGACTTTAATAATTGG
The DNA here is from genome assembly GCA_015258925.1 of Atopobium sp. Taxonomy (GTDB): domain Bacteria; phylum Actinomycetota; class Coriobacteriia; order Coriobacteriales; family Atopobiaceae; genus Lancefieldella. Next base: position 22,934 of record JABZHH010000013.1, read on the forward strand.
GATGATACCGTCAACGTTCTTTCTCGCTCAAATCATGGCGGAATCTGGGAAGGTTTTATTCCAGGAATCACCTCGGAAGTATTGTATAAATTCCTGATTGTATCCGCATCTGGACAGAAGATTTTTAAGGCTGACCCCTATGGCACATATGCAGAGGTCAGGCCACATACGGCATCTATTACGTTTGACCCAGATGTATACGTCTGGGAAGACGAAGCATGGATGAAGAGGCGTGCAACGCTTAAGTTCCTGCATAGCCCTCTTAACATCTTTGAAGTCCATCTTGGTAGCTGGAAGCAGCATACTGACGTGGCTGTTCAAGAAGAAGATTCCGCTGATGCTGAAGATGCAAACCAGAACGAAGAGCCAAAAGATTACTTTGATACAAACGTAGATGCCTTCTATACCTATGATGACCTTTCAGAAGAGCTGGTAGCCTACGTTAAAGAGATGGGCTACACCCACATTGAGCTTCTCCCTGTTATGGAGCATCCTTTTGATGGATCTTGGGGTTATCAGGTAACGGGTTATTTTGCTCCCACCTCAAGGTATGGCAATCCTGCCCAGTTCAAACACTTTATTGACTGCTGCCATCAGGCTGGTATTGGCGTCATTTTAGACTGGGTCCCAGGAGGCTTCTGCAAAGATGCTCATGGTCTTGCAGAGTTTGATGGTACCAAGCTCTTTGAAGAAAAAGAGCATCCTAACTGGGGAACTCTTAAGTTTGATCTTACTCGTGGTGAGGTTAGAAGCTTCCTTGTTTCTAACCTGCTCATGTGGCTGAAGGACTATCACGCTGATGGCATTCGTGTTGACGGTGTCAGTAGCATGCTGTATTTGAATTTTGGTATCGACGATCCTTCTCAGAAGCGCTTTAACCATAAGGCCACAGAGGAAGATTTGGATGCAAGCGCTTTCTTGCGTCTCTGCAACGAGACTGCTCAAAAAGAACATCCCGATATTTTGATGATTGCAGAAGAGTCCACAGCGTGGCCGCTAGTTACCTATCCTCCTGAGGTTGGAGGACTTGGCTTTAACCTTAAGTGGGACATGGGCTGGATGAATGATACGCTGCACTATTGTCAGACTGATTTCCCTTATAGACCAGGTAACCACCGTCTTCTGACCTTCTCCAGCATGTATCAGTTCAATGAGAACTTTGTACTGCCACTGAGCCATGACGAGGTTGTTCATGGTAAGTGCAGTCTTATTCAGCGCATGCCGGGAGATTGGTGGAGACAGTTTGCTGGCATGAGGGCTTTGGCGCTTCATCAGATGACTCATCCGGGCGCTAAGCTCAACTTTATGGGCAACGAGATTGCGCAGTTTATTGAGTGGCGCTACTACGAGGGTATTGAGTATTACTTGACTGAGGAGTATCCAACTCACGCTCATCAGCAGGCATTTATTAAGGCCCTTAATCATTTCTATAAGAATCATCCAGGACTTTGGCAGCATGCCTACGACAACCGTGGATTTGATTGGATTGACGCAGACAATAATGAGCAATCAATCATCTCGTTTGTTCGTCACGGAAGAAAGCCTTCCGAGGACCTGGTTATTCTCATCAATTTTGACGTTGCAACCCATCAGAACTTCCGTTTAGGCATGCCTTCTGCAGGTGTGTGGAAAGAAGTGTTCAATTCCGACGCAAAAGAGTTTGGCGGTTCGGGTATTGTGAATACTAAGAAACTTTCCACCAAGCCAGTGGCATGGAATGGAAGAGATTATTCGGTAGAACTGTCTGTTCCTCCGCTCGGTGGCATTGTTTTAGCGTTTGAGAAAGAACTTCCAAAGAGGGGGAAGCATGGCCGTAAATAACGGACAAAACATTTTTACCGATAAACAAGATTTTGAAGAGCAGTATCGCGATAAGTTCATCAAGATTCTTGGCAAATATTATGGAGAGTGCACTGATCAGGAGCGCTATAACGTTCTTGCTCACCTCATTGCAGAAAAGGCGCGAGAAATTCAGTCAACCTCCTATATTCATGCAAACAAGCAGGTCTATTACTTCTCCCTTGAGTTCCTTCTAGGACCACTGCTTGAAAATTACCTGCTCAATCTTGGTATTACCGACGTTGTTGCAGAGGGCCTTAAAGAGATGGGTACCTCTCTTCATGAGCTTGCCGCTCAAGAGGTAGACCCTGGCCTTGGCAATGGTGGTCTGGGTAGACTTGCCGCGTGCTTCCTGGACTCCATGGCACATGAGGGAATGGCTGGCTTTGGTAATGGTATGAGATACCGTTATGGTCTTTTCCGCCAGGAGATTAAGGATGGACGCCAGGTAGAGCGTACCGATAACTGGCTGGCAAATGGATATCCATGGGAAGTCAGAAAAGACGATTCTAGCGTACTGGTGCGCTTTGGTGGCACAGTTGTAAGACATGAGGACGAGAATGGCAACTTCTGGTTCTCGCAAGAGGGTGGACAGGTAGTAAGGGCTGTTCCATACGATGTGCCTATTGTTGGTTATGGCGCAAAGACCGTAAATAAGCTGCGTCTTTGGTCTGCAGAACCAGCAGAGGAAGACTTTGATCTTGATGCTTTTAACGCCGGCGATTATGCACGTGCTAATAAGTTCCGCTCTGACGTTGAGGCAATTTCAACCATTTTGTATCCAAATGACTCTGGTGAGCACGGACGCATTCTTCGCTTAAAGCAGGAGTATTTGTTTGTTTCCGCTGGTCTTCAGACCATTCTTCGTGCTTATAAGGATAAGTACGGTGAGGATTGGGAACACTTTGCAGATCACGTCTGTATCCACACTAACGATACGCACCCAGCAATGTGCGGACCAGAGCTTATGCGCCTTCTTGTCGATGACCATGGCGTTGACTTTAACGAGGCATTTGATATCGCGAGAAACGCAATTTCTTATACCAACCACACCGTTATGCCTGAGGCTCTTGAGAAGTGGCCTATTAACACCTTCCGTGAGCTGCTTCCTCGCTTGTATATGTTTATCGACGAGGTTGATCGTTGCTATAAGGAGCAGCTGCTTGTTGACTCTAACGGCAACACCGAACTTCTCGCCTCAACAGCTGTGTTGTGGGATAACACCGTTCGTATGGCTAACCTCTCTATTTTGTTTAGCCACTCGGTTAACGGTGTATCTGATCTGCACACTAACATTTTGAAGCAGAGTGTTTTGAAGGATTTCTACAAGCTTCGTCCAGAAATCTTTAATAACAAGACTAACGGCATCTGCCACCGTCGCTTCTTGGCACAGGCTAATACCGCTTACGCAAAGCTTATTACTGAGGCTATTGGTACCGGCTGGCTTGATGATGCCAATGAGCTTCAGAAGCTTTCTGCTTTTGAGAACAATGCTGAGTTCTTGGACAAGATGGACGCTGCAAAGAGAGAAGAAAAAGAGCGTCTTGCTGCATACGTCAAGAAGACAACTGGTGTTGAGATGGATACCAATACCATCTTTGATACGCAGGTAAAACGCTTCCATGCATATAAGCGTCAGCTGCTTAATGTCTTTAAGATTTTGTATCTCTACAACCGTATGCTTGATGATCCAAGCTATAAGCCAGCTCCAACAACCTTTATTTTCTCGGGCAAAGCTGCTCAGAGCTATACCTTTGCAAAGGAAGTCATTCGACTTATTCACTCCGTTGCAGACGTGGTTAACAACGACGAGCGCATTGAGGGTCGTCTGAAGATTGTCTTTATTCCAAACTTTGCTGTTTCAAATGCACAGCTTATCTATGCTGCATCTGATATTTCAGAGCAGATTTCGGTTGCTGGTGCAGAGGCTTCTGGTACCTCAAACATGAAGCTTATGATGAATGCGGCTCTGACCCTTGGTACATATGACGGTTCAAATATTGAAATCTCCGAGCTTGCAGGACCAGAGAACATCAAGATTTTTGGTCTTCGTGCAGACGAGGTCCAAGAGGTATATGCTTCCGGCACCTACTTTGCACAAAACCTGCTTAACCAGAACCCAACACTGGCTCGCATTGTAAATATGCTGACCGATGGCTCGTTGAGCCGACTCTCTGGCAACTTTGAGTCAATTCACGACTATCTGCTGATCAACAATGATCCTGACCTGGTGCTTATTGACTTTGATGCCTACGTGAAGGCATGGGAAGAGCTTACTCAGTCCTATGCAGATCGTCGTAGCTGGAATGCTCGCGCACTTCACAATACTGCAAACTCTGGTTTCTTCTCGGCTGATAGAACTATCAGGGAGTACATGGAAGATATTTGGCACGTGTAAGGATCTGCATTTAGGTTCAATCGTCGTAAGACGTTGAGAATAAAGACCTCTGTTGGGGAGAGAGGAGATTTGGATATGAGCAAAAGGGAATGTCTTGCAATGCTACTTGCAGGAGGACAGGGAAGCCGCTTAGGTGCTCTGACCTCAAAAGTAGCTAAACCTGCTGTCTCGTTTGGTGGCAAGTTCCGCATTATTGACTTTGCATTATCCAACTGCGCAAATTCAGGAATTTCTACGGTAGGTGTTTTGACACAGTATCGTCCGTATTTGCTTCACTCTTACGTGGGATCAGGTAGTGCTTGGGACCTTGATGAGCGTGGTGGTGGAATTTCAATTCTGCCTCCCTTCGCAACACAGTCTGGTGGTGCGTGGTATGCGGGAACCGCAGATGCCGTCACCCAGAATATTGGTTACATTGAGCAGAACAAACCTGATTACGTACTTATCCTCTCTGGCGACCAGCTTTACCGTATGGACTACGGCGAGATGCTCGCCTGCCATAAGAAGAACAACGCAGACCTCACCATTGCTGTTATGCCTGTTCCTTGGGAAGAGACTTCTCGCTTCGGCATCATGTCCATTGACGATGAGGATAGAATCACCAAGTTTTCCGAGAAACCCAAAGAGCCAGAGTCCAACCTGGCGTCCATGGGAATCTATATTTTTAGTACAGACCTGCTTCTTGAGACTTTGCGTGAGGACGCAAAGAATCCTGAATCTTCTCATGACTTTGGCGGCGATATTATTCCGACGTTGCTTGATGATGGCAAGCGCCTGTTTGCCTATCGCTTTGAGGGCTTCTGGCGCGATGTAGGCACCATTGCAAGTTATCACGAGACCAGCATGGATCTACTTGGATCTGAGCCTAAGTTTGATATCTTCTCGGATAAGTTCCCTATTTTGTCCAATGCTTCCACCCGTCCACCAGCGTACATTGGCGCTTTTGGCGAGGTAGACGACTGTCTGGTAAGCAACGGATGCCAGATCTTTGGCTATTCTCGCCATTCAATCTTGTCTACCGATGCCGTTATTGGCGAGGGAGCTCGTGTTATTGACTCTGTGCTTCTTCCTGGCGCAGAGGTTAAACCTGGTGCGGTGGTTATTCGTGCAATTCTTGGCGAGAACGCTGTGGTCGAGAAGAACGTCCATATTGGCAGCTCTGATTTGAACAAGGAGATTGCTGTTGTTGGAAATGATGTAGTAGTCGAAAGAGGTGAGCAATAATGAATAGAGTAATTGGTCTTATTACCTGCAATTATGCGTCTACTAACATGGAAATCGCCAATGATGTACGCCCAATTGCATCCATGCCTTTCTTGGGAAGATATCGCCTGGTGGATTTTCCTCTTTCAAATATGGTTAATTCGGACATTAGTACCGTTGGCGTAATCATGCCCTTTAACTATCGCTCACTTATCGATCATCTTGGCTCTGGCAAAGACTGGAACTTGGACCGTAAGAGCGGTGGTTTATTTATTCTGCCTGGATCTGCTTTTGGTACCTCCCACGCAGGCGCTCGTTTCCTGCTCAGAGATCTGATTTCCAACAAGCCATATCTTGAGAGAACTGATGCAGAGTATGTTCTGTTGTCTACTTCAAATTTTGTTTTCAACTCTGATCTTACCGAGCTGCTTGACCAGCACCTTGAGTCCGATGCAGACATCACTATGATGACCTACACCACTCGTTATAACGATAGAGACGTTGTTGGTGTTGAGCTTGACGGTGACCGTGTAGTTAAAACGCACAATGGTGTTCAGCGCGGAGACGAGGCTTCTCTCGACTGCTTTATTATCAAGCGCGACCTGCTTATTGACATGCTTGATTGGTATAGAGCTACTGATTATCTTGATCTTTTTGAGGCACTCCACGCTGACTATAACCGTGTCAAGGTTCGCACCTTCCACTTTGAAGGTCATGTAGCATCTATCTTCTCAAAGAACTCTTATTATCGGGCTAACATGGAGCTTTTGAACCCCATGCCAGCAAATGAACTCTTTACTCCAGAGCGCTCGATCAAGACAAAAGCACACGATACTGCTCCTGCAAAGTTTGAGATTGGCTCAAAGGTAAGTAACTCCACTATTTCTGCAGGCTGCCGCATTCGCGGAACGGTTACTGGTTCCATCCTTGGTCGTAACGTCATCATTGAGCGTGGCGCAGTAGTACGCGATTCTATTGTGATGGAAGGTTGCATTGTTAAGGAAGGTTCTGTAGTCGAGCACGCTATTGTAGACCGTTCTAACATTATTCCTGCAGGTACTGAGCTTCGTGGTACCAGCGAAGAAATTCTTCTTCAGCGTAAAAACAATAAGAGGGTGGCGTAACAATGTCCCAAGTCTCCAAGCGTCGCAAACTTCGTGTTGTCTATGCAACTTCAGAGGTAGCGCCTTTTTCCAAGTCGGGTGGCCTTGGAGATGTTTCGGGCTCATTGCCACAAGCACTTAAAAAAGTAGGAGCAAGAGTGGCGGTTATCTCGCCACTCTATAGTTCTATTAAGCCCGAGTGGAAACAAAAGATGAAGAAGGTCTACGAGCTTCAGGTGCCTCTTTCGTGGCGCTTTGAGTATTGTGGGCTGTGGCATCTGGTTCATGAAGGCGTTGATTTTTACTTTGTAGATAACGAGTCTTACTTTGCTCGTGATGGCCTCTATGGCTACTTTGATGATGGAGAGCGCTATGCGTTCTTCTCCAAGGCTCTGTGTGAGCTGATTGCACACGTCCCAGAGCTCTCCTGCGACGTTCTGCACTGCAATGACTGGCAAACGGCACTGGCACCCGTATTTCTGCGTGAGCAGTATCAGGGCGTCCCTGAGGTCCAAAACGTTAAGACGGTCTTCTCCATTCATAACGTCAAGTTCCAGGGCCAGTTTACTGACAAGATGCTCAGCGACGTACTTGGTCTTGCTGATATTCCTGCTGCAGCTGATCAACTGAGGTGTGACGCAAGCTCCATCAACTTTATGAAGGGTGCGCTTTGCTACTCCGATTATCTGCTCACTGTGAGCCCAACGTATGCCCGTGAGCTGCAGACAGAGCACTTCGGAGAGGGAATGGATGATATCTTCCGTCGCCGTCAAAGTGTACTGCGCGGTATCCTGAATGGTATTGATATTGGTGCGTGGTCACCTGCAAGTGATTCTTATATTCCACAGAACTTCTCGGCACGTCATATGGAGGGTAAGGCTGAGTGTAAGCGTCAGCTGCAAGAGGAGCTGGGCCTTGAGGTAGATCCAGATGTACCTCTTGCGGTAATGGTTACGCGCCTGACCAACCAGAAGGGTTTGGGCCTGATTCGCTATGCGATGGACCGTCTCATTTGTGCAGGTATTGAGGTTGCTGTTCTAGGAACTGGTGACGCTGAACAAGAAGATGCTATGCGCTTCTTTGATGGGCACTATGGTAACCGCATGGCAGCACGTATTGAGTTTGATATTGCGCTTTCTCACCGCATGTATGCAGGTGCGGATATGTTCTTGATGCCATCAGAGTTTGAGCCTTGCGGTCTTTCTCAGATGATTTCTATGCGTTATGGCACGCTTCCTGTTGTTCGCGAGACGGGCGGTCTGGCAGATTCTGTCAAACCGTACAACCAGTTTACGGGAGAAGGAACCGGCTTTAGTTTTGCCAATCAAAACGCAGATGAAATGGCAGATATTATTCTGTACGCCGCCGATGTTTATAGAAACGATAAACAAGCGTGGACAAATCTTGTAAAACAGGCGATGGCAGAGGACTTTAGTTGGCATAACGCTGCAAATGAATATCTTGACGTGTATCATTTACTACACCCTGAGATTATTAGGTATGTACGTCGTCGAGATTGGTAAGAATGCAGGCTTTTCACAACACCTCAAACATTGTTTGTAGAGATCCAAAAGGCGCGGTAGAACTAGGTACTTCAGCAACAATCAGACTATTTGCTTGGGACGATGATGTTCAATCAGTAACACTTCGTCTCTGGCAAGAGTATGGCCCTGAATCGTCTTCAGAGGCCCAAGTTCTGTCTGGCGAGAAACGCGTGGTGATGCAAAAGAGTGATTTTGCTGGCGCGCTTCCGACTGGTGTACCTGACTATGCGCAGTGCTTTGAGGCAATTGTTAAACCAGCTGCTACGGGCCTTATTTGGTATCGTTTTGAGCTTCAGGCTTCTGACGGAGCAGTTTGGTCATATGGTGTTCAAGAAAATAGATGCACCGGTGTTGGTAGCTTTGCCTATGGCGAGCCATCATCATTTCAGATTACTTGCTATGAGCCTCGTGGCAGCTTTGCGGGTGTAGAAGATCCTAGCTGGTACAAAGGGGGAGTTGTCTACCAGATTTTCCCCGACAGGTTTGCGCGAGATGCAAACTGGCACGAACGTACCAAGCAGGCGCTTGCTGTTCCAAGAAATGGGGTTTCTCGCCAGCTGGTTGAAGACTGGGAGAAGACCCCTGAGTATCAGCACGACGCCAACGGCCGCGTGACTGAGTGGGATTTCTACGGCGGTTCTTTGGCTGGTATTGAAGAGAAGCTTTCCTACTTGGAAAACCTTGGAATAACTGCGCTTTATTTGAATCCTATCTATGCTGCTTCTAGTAATCATCGCTATGATATTGCGGATTATTTGGAAGTTGATCCCGTGTTAGGTACTGTAGAGGATTTTGAACGCCTCTGCGTTAAAGCTGCTGAGCATGGTATTTCCATTATTTTGGATGGCGTTTTTAATCACTGTGGCGCTGATTCAAAATACTTTAATAAATTCTCGAACTACTCTGAACCAGGAGCAGTTCAGCAGGCTGGATCAGCTTATGACGACTGGTTTACCTTCCATGAGGATGGAACGTACGAGAGCTGGTGGGGTGTCGATGCTCTTCCGACGATTGTCTCTGATAACCCTGATTATCAGGAGTTTATTTGTGGCGAGAATGGCGTTATTAGAACGTGGCTGCGCCGAGGTGCTCGCGGTTGGCGCTTAGACGTTGCAGATGAAATTTCCGATTCATTTATTCAGAAGATTCGTGCTGCTGCACTTGCAGAGCGTAGTGATGCGGTCATTATTGGAGAGGTCTGGGAGGACGCAAGCAATAAGCGAGCGTATGGAAAACTCAGACAGTATCTTGAGGGCTCAGAGCTTGACGGTCCTATGAATTACCCTCTGCGTAAATCTATTCTTTCATTTTTGATGAATGAGGTTGGTGCTGAAACAACTGCTTCTGCTCTTGAGGAGCTGTGGGAAAACTATCCCCACGAGGCGTTTTATTCTTGCCTGAATGTATTTGGAACACATGATAAAGAGCGACTGATTAACGTAGTTGCTGGAGCTCCTGCTCCTGATGCTCTTTCTGCTCAAGAGCAGGTAATGTATAGACTTTCTGCTGATCAGCGAGGTCTTTCTAAGGCTCGTATGTGGCAGACAGCTGTGCTTCAGATGACGCTTCCGGGTGTTCCGTCTATCTATTACGGCGATGAAATGGGTGTTGAGGGATTTGTTGATCCGACAAATCGCGCAACTATGCCATGGCCTGGAATCAGTCCTCGTGCTGACTTGGATTACCTGCATATGTATCGCAATGCCATCGCGCTCAGAAAAACGCTGCCACTACTGGTAGATGGTTCGTTTGAGCCATTTGTCCCAGAATGTGGATCTGATGATGTTCTGGCATTTTGGCGTAAGCCTCTTCAAAAAGATGAGCAGCAAGAACAGCAGGGCAAAGCCGCTTCTGGCATTTGTGTTCTGGTAAATAAGAGTCGCTCAGATGCTAAAACAGTATATGTTTCTTTACCTCAAAATATGCAGGTTATTGACGTTATTAGCGGCCAAGCAGTCCCCGTTAAGGACGGCAAAGCAGAGGTCTTTTTGTGGCAGCTTGGATGCACTGTCTTAAACGTGCAGCCAGCTTATAGGTTACAAAAGCCTCTTGAGCCCGGCATGGGAGTGCTTGCTCATATAACTTCTCTACCTGCTAATGAGGGCTCCGCAATAACACCAGGTCAGAAGCCCGGTGTTATTGGTCGCGAGACTTCCGAGTTCATTGATTTTCTCGCTAAATCGAGCCAGAAGTATTGGCAGATTTTACCTGTCAGCCCAACCGATGAATACGGCTCTCCTTACGCGGGAATTTCCGCTTTTGCAGGAAACATTAATCTGCTTGACCAAACTGTAATGGAGAGAGTCATCTCTGAGTGCGATGATCCTCAGAGCAGGCGAGCCGCTGAATACCAGGAATTCTGCGCGAGAAACTCGTATTGGCTTGATTCGTATGCGGCGTTCCGTGCAATCAAAGACCTGCTTGGTGAGGTGGTGTGGCAGGAGTGGCCAAAGCAGTATCGCAGCTGGTCGCAAGAGCTACTTGAGCGTCCCAAGCTTGCTCAGGCAATCGAACTTTATCGAAAGCATCAATTTGCTTTTGATGTTATTTGGAGTCAGACGTTAGCAGAGGCTCGCGCTAAAGGAATTCAGATTATTGGCGACATGCCTATGTTTGTTTCAGAGGATTCCGCTGATGTTTGGGCGCATCCGGAGCTTTTTGCTCTAGATGATACGGGCCATACAGAGCTTCAAGCTGGCGCTCCTGCTGACGCGTTTTCTCAGGATGGCCAGCTGTGGGGAAATCCAACGTACAACTGGCAAGCTCATAGAGACGAGGGTTATCGTTGGTGGATTGAGCGATTCCGCAGGTCTTTCTATCTGTATGACTACACCAGACTGGATCATTTTATTGGCTTTACGTCTTACTATGCCATTGAGCAGGGAAAGACTGCTGCCGAGGGTTCATTCAAGTTTGGCCCTGGCTATGAGCTGTTTGAGGTTGCTTATAAGCAGCTTGGTCCATTGCCTTTTATTGCGGAGGATTTAGGAGCGGTTACCCCTGCGGTCCGAGCGTTGCTTTCTCAGACGGGATTTCCGGGCATGAGCGTCATTCAGTTTGCTGATGGAGACTGTAGATACTCTTTTGCGCCAGTTCAGGAGTCTATTGTGTACAGCGGCACGCATGATACGCAAACGCTCATGGGTTTTGTAGAAGCTCGTTTTACAGGTGGCCAGGCAACTGATGAATCACACCAGATTTTCGACCACCTTATGGAGCAAGTAGTTAGCACTTCTAATGCAGTGGTTATCCTTCCACTTCAGGATGTCCTGGGCCTTTCTGACGATGCTCGTATGAATATTCCAGGTAAGGCTGAAGGCAATTGGTCTTGGCAGGTTAAGAAGGACGTGCTCACACCACAGGTTGTTCAAAAGCTGCAGAGGCTTGCTGAACTGCACCAGAGTAAGCTCGACGCTTAGCGTACCTTTTTTGTTACAACAAAAAAGTCCTTCTCGATGAACTGCCTCCCATTTCTTAGACACGAGAAATAGGAGGCAGTTCAAAACACACCTATGACAGATAATCTGTCAAAAAGACGTATACATGACGCTGAAAATACCTCAAACGTGCAGATTATCTTCATTAGGTGTGTAAAATGCCCGCATCTGAGCAGAATATCTGACTTAGGTGTGTTCCGTAGATAC
>JABZHH010000014.1:0-33763 GCA_015258925.1 Atopobium sp.
TCTTGGCTGCATAAAAATAGCGTAGCAGCCATATAAACTGCTACGCTAAAAAAGTCTAACTTTTGGGGGTCACATCAGTATTGTGAGCACTTTTTTCATACGATGATTTGTCTGGGCAAAGACTAAATTACCAGTTAAAAATCAGCCAAACAAAAGACGCAAGAATCGCTATCATGCCAAGAACAACAATGATGAAGCCAATGCGCTGACCACGAGTTGTCTCTCGAAGGATTTTCTCGCCAGTAATAAGCTCTTTAAGGGTGAGCTGCTTGGTATTGATGTTAATTACCTGCTCGTCAACAGACTTTCTAAGCTCCTCAGTAATTTCTGGTGTTGCATGAATTTCTTTAGCGTCATCAATGACTGACTGTGCTTCATCATGTTTATCTGCTGCTTCGTTAAAGAGCTCCTTGGCTGTCTTAATTTTCTCTTCAAGATCCTCTATATCTTTGCTCAGAATCCTCTGACGAGCATTAGCCTCAGCTACTACGGCGTCATATTCTTGCTGTTTCTGCTCATAATCTTTGCGAGCCGCATCAATAGAAGACTCTGAAGACTCCAACGATTTGCCCTGGGTCCAGTAATGCGTTTGTGCCATCTCAAGTGAAGACTGGAAAGAGTTCTGTAGTTCCTCAACTTGCTTTTGGGCCTGCTCTGCACGAGCAAGCTCTGACTTTAGGTCTTCCTCAATACGAACAATTGCATCGTGGTTAGCAGCAGGGTCTGTCTTAAGACCAGCAAGCTCCTCTCTTAGAGAAAGCTGTCTTGCCTGGGAGTTTTCCAGTGCTTTATTTGCAGACGCTACTGCAGCATCGCGTTTCTCGGTAACTTCTTTGAGCTGAGCCTCAGCATTTTTAACACCACGCTGCGCCTCAGAGATAGTCTTTGAGATGTCGTCAAGCCTGCCTTTTGCTGTGGCAGCAACTTCTTTGTAAGGCTTAATCTTTGCTTCGTCGTCAACTTTTTGCTGTTCAAGCTTCTGAATAAGCTGGTTTTTCTTAACCGTGAGAAGATCCACTTGCGTAGATTGATCACTCATGACCTGAGCGGTCTCTGCAAAAATTTTCTCTTGCTCAGCAATTATTTGATCAAACGAACTCTGCACGTAGTCTCTGTGCTCTAAGTTTTGCTTGTCTTGAGCAAGGTGTTCTTGCATCTGCTTAAGCTCTTGCTTTGCAGAGTTTGTCTCTTTGGCAGCGTTGTGGACTTCTTTGGTAGCCTGGAAACCTTCTGCAACAGCGGTTGTGGCGCTCTCAAACGCACTGCTTACGCCCTTTGCTACAACCTGAGTAGTGTCTTTGGCAATCTTTTGAATGTCCTGGGACTTGCTGACTTCAGGTGTGTTCTCAGACTCATTCTGTTCATCAGAAGTTGTTGTTTGAGTATCTATTGTGTCCAAATCCTCGGTTTTAGAGTTTTGGATATCGTTTTCAGCCATGGTGAACCTCCTATAAGAGTTCCGACTTTTTATTTTTACCCTGTTTTTGAGCAAATCATAGTCTAATTTGGTTCTTTCTGGAAATAAGATTGGATATAATACGTTATGTTTTGTTACGATAGTAACGATTAATCGAGAATAACTCTCGAGTAGATTTTTGGTTTCCGGAAGGGGAGTCCACTTATGGTTTCAAAGCAGACTACTATCATCAATGCAACTGGTCTTCACGCTCGTCCAGCATCCGTCTTTGTTTCTGAGGCAAAGAAGTTTGAGAGCAACGTCACCATCAAGAATGTTGACAAGGACTCCGCACCAGTTAACGCTAAGTCCATCATGATGATTCTTGCTGCTGGCCTTGGTACTGGCACCAAGATTGAGATTGCATGCGACGGCGCTGACGAGCAGGCAGCTCTTGACGCTCTTGTTGCTCTTGTTGACAGCGGCTTCGGCGAGTAAGCTAACGGCTTACATACTGTGCATGTTAAGCCCGGCTTTTGCCGGGCTTTTTTCAAAGAGAGGTTAGTATGACATTTGTTGCAACATGGCTTGTAACTACTGTTGCTACGTTGGTGGCCTGCACCTTAATTCCAGGTCTAACTATTGTGGGAGGCTCGTGGGCAGGTCCTATTCTGTTCTCATTAGTACTCGCAGCAGTCAATACGGGCATTAAGCCTGTTGTTAAGCTACTCTCATTGCCTATTAATGTGCTAACCCTAGGTATTTTCTCGCTCTTTATTAATGCCTTTATGCTTGAGCTTTCAAGTTTTATTTCTAGGAATTTGCTGCATGCGGGCGTTGCTATTGATTCTTTAGGCACCGCTATCCTGGGATCAATAGTTATCTCAATTGTCTCTTCAATTGTGATTAGCCTTACTGGTCTGAAGAAGGAGAACCTTTCGTAAGTTCCTTCTGGGCTTTATCCAGTTTGGCAAAGCTTTCTGAGATAGCAGAAGTAATCTGAGAGATCTGCGATGACTCGGTAATGTTTTCAATCAAAGATGTTGCTGATGCATTGACAAGCGAACTAAAGAGGTCAAAGAAGACTTCTTTGGTTTGCTTTTCTGTTTTAGTGAGTGCTGCAACAACAGGCTGTAAGTTTGCGGGCGAGCTAATAATGTCGCTGAAATAGACTGCTCCGCCTGCCGAGAGAGCGTCAAAGAGCTCATTAGTAAAGTGCTCACGATCAGAGAGCGGGAGTTCTTTATACCAGTTGCTAAACGCCTCGTTAATCTTTTTACATTCCAGCTGGAAGTCGTCAGCAAACTCAAAGGTATTGCGAGAGACTTGCCATGAAACGCCGTCGTGAGCCATCATACCTGTCTCGGAGCTTTTTACGATGAGCTTTGGAACAGCAGGATCATCAAAAATCATGCCAACTACACTAAACTCAGGCAAAATTCTGATGTATTTATCTCCAAGCACCTTATGGGCTGTGGTGGGAAGAATTTCTGGACACATGTTAGGACCGTCGTTACTCCAGACGCGATCAATTGTGCCAAGCAGCTCGTCAGGGCAGACTGTTGCTGCGTATGCCGCAAGATTGCCACCCTTAGAGTGACCGCCAACCATAACGTTTGCGCAGGTAGTGCTATTGCCATCTGCAAGGTGTTCTCGAATACGTTTCTCAAGGTATAGTGCTGCTGATTTATCAGCGGAAGTAACCTGGAAGCTGAGGTTGAGGTTTTCTCGCCAGCCAACGAGCGTGCCGTCAGTTCCTCTAAAAGAAACAAACATCTGTCCCGTAGGCAGATAGGCGGTAAACGCTGCAAACTGCAGGCTTTTCTCGACATTAATGCGGTCTACATAGCGACCAAGTTCAATGTTGGCAAAGCGGGGAGCGTTAACCAGTGCCTCAAGGAAGGTTCCATCAACGCGAGAAAATCCCGTGATAAGAGATGGGTCATCTTTAAGCTTTTCCAGCATTTTGGCGCAGGCATCACCAAGCTGAACGCGTTTCTCGCTACGCTCAGAAGGCACGACGCCGCCAAATCCCAGATATGAAAGGATTGAGAGAATCAGGTTATCGACGTTGTTAAAAGGGTCATTCTCAAACGTCAGATCGCCGCGCCAGTGTAGATAGTCAACGACATTTGCCATGATGCCTCTTTCCTGCTGGTACTTTTCGTATACTAAGCATAGATGAAGATTGATTGATTTGGGGAGAAGCCCGTGGAAAAAGCTACAGTTTCTTCAAAAGCAATTGCTACCAAGAAGCGCTTTGTTTTTGCAGATGTTCTTACCATTTTGGCAGGTATTGCTGTTGTTATGCTGCATACCTCGCTTAACGTTTTTTCTCTTGCGCACACTAAAACGTGGGCCTTCTCTTTAGCTTTGCAAGCTGCGTTTATTTACGCGGTTCCTATCTTTTTTATGCTGAGTGGTATGAATCTGCTTGGCTATAGAAGCAAATACTCCACAAAGACATTCTTTATGAAGCGTGCAAGAAAGACGCTGATGGCGCTTATTTTTGGCAGCGCAGTGGTGTATCTGATGTACGTGCTTTTTCCTACAAAGTTTTGGGGTGCCGAAGAGGTTGCCGCAAGTGCTGGTGTTGTTGATTTTGTAAAGCGCTTTCTAACCAATAACGTTAACAGCACTCTTTGGTTCATCTATACCATTTTGTATCTGTATCTTTTGACGCCTGTACTTTCTTTGGTAGTTCAAAAGAAAGAAACCCTGCTCTATGTTATGGCACTTACGCTCTTTGTGAGCTTTGGTTTGCCTCTTCTTGAGTTTCTTGGTGTTCGTGGTGTTTACTTTGATCAGCTGTTTAGATGGGCTGCGTTTAACAGCGATGGCCTTTTCTACTATCTGCTGGGATATTACGTTAAGACGTATTACGATGAGCTTCCAAAATTTACTAAAAACAATTTAGTACTTGCTGTAATTTTCTTACTTTCGTCTGCGGCTATGTTTGGCTGGGGACTTATTGCTAACAACTTTGGAACCCCATTGACTCCAGAAATGACGTATCAGAGTTATCCAGTTGCTATTAAAAACTTCCTTTGTGTAGTACAAGCGGCATCTTTGTTCCTGTTTGTGCTGAACCTTGAGCCAAAGTTGCAGGAGTTTTCTGATGCTGTCAAGAAGGGCATCAGCACGGTATCTGCTGGTGTTTTAGGAGTCTATCTGTTCCAGATTCCTGTTATTAATTTCTTGGGACTAAGACTTGGTCGATTCCCATACAGCTTGCTTGGGAATGCTTTTGTACGAGGCATCTTTGTCTTTGCAGTCACAATTGTTGTAGTTATGGCATTTCAGTGGCTGATGAGGCAGGTCAAACAGAAATTTTCTGCTAAATAGGCGTTCTGTTTCATCAGAGAAATTGAGTTGATATTAGAAATAATTTTAATATCATATAAAATATAGTTTATATAAACTGAAGGAGTACAGAGATGAGCTCTTTTACGTTTTTTAAACATAAAGATTTTTCTGTTAGCGCACCCGAAAATGCAATAAAAGTGCCACAGTATCATGCGTTCAATTCCACTAGAATACTGGGCTTTTGTTTGCTTAGTTTAATCTGTGGACTGCCTTTTCCTATGATCTTAATTACAGGTGATGATGTTTATTGCAATGTACCATTGGTGTCGTTTGTGATGTGCATTTTTGTTGCTTGTGTTTTTGATAAGGCTTATCGCATTCTTAATGATGGGACAGTTCAAAAGATAATTAAAAGCCTATGCTTATGCTTTGTTATTTGGTTGTTCTCAGCTCTATTTATTTACTGTTTAGCGTACATAGATTTGGGTTTAGGTGGAAAAATTGTCAATACAGGTATAGGTCTTTTTGTATTTATCTGTCTTAGTCGGATTGTGATTCGTTAACAAATAAGCCTGCATAAAAATTTGAACTGCCTCCCATTTCGTATGTCCAAGAAATGGGAGGCGGTTCATATGCAGGTGATTATGATTCTGCAGCGTGTTAGCGTCGGCTTTTAGGCCTGGCCCACAAAATAGCGCAGCTTTGGTAGGTTCTGCCGAAGAATCGACATGTTCCTAATCAAGATAGCCAGGCAGCTAGGCGGTCGCACTACCCGATATGCATCTTTATGCATAAACTTCATCTAATATGCTTATACATGAATAGACTTATATAAGAAATTTAACTATCGATAAATTTAGTATCTACGGAACACACCTAAGTCAGATATTCTGCTCAGATGAGGGCATTTTACACACCTAATAAAGATAATCTGCGCGTTAGAGGTATTTTCAGCGTAATGTATACGTCTTTTTGACAGATTATCTGACTTAAGTGTGT
This sequence comes from Atopobium sp., assembly GCA_015258925.1. Classification (GTDB taxonomy): domain Bacteria; phylum Actinomycetota; class Coriobacteriia; order Coriobacteriales; family Atopobiaceae; genus Lancefieldella. The sequence goes on from JABZHH010000014.1 coordinate 5,702, forward strand.
TTTGAACTGCCTCCTGTTTCTCGTGTCTAAGAAATGGGAGGCAGTTCAATTATGCAGGTCTATTTTGAAGGTTTTGGCTTAGTTTTGACTAGCGACCAGTGACAAGCGTAAGCGTTGATTCTCCAGAAGCATTTGCCGCGCTCACGTCAACATCAATTACGCCTGGTAGATTGCTTGCAATTTCTACAATTTGAGATATGCTGACTTCTTCGGAAAGCTTCCCGCTTGCTCGCTGCTCAAAGAGGGCGCCTGCCAGTACGCCACGCATATGTTTTGCATTATGCGACACAACGCTGCGCTTTCCCGTACAAGGATCTTCTCGCTGTACAACAACTTGCAGCAGCTCACAAGGGTGCTTTGCGGAAGGCGTCCACATCTTTCTGTATTCTCCTGAGCGGCAATCCACAACTATCTGATCTTTTAGAGTGGCGTTCAGCAGGGGATTGAGCTGCTTTTTCCAGTAAGTTGCAACAGTGCCTATGTTGGGCAGCTTGATTGAGGCGGAAAGCCTATAGTTGGGGAGAAAATCGTGTGGTCGTACAACACCCCAGAGACCTGAGAAAATCATGATTTCTGAGTTAAGGATATCTGCTGGTAATGTGACTGTTTTCTGCGTGTTTTCTAACGTGGCGTTTTCAAGTGTTTGGTTAAATTTTGCAGCTTCAAAAAGTACGCCAGTATAGAGATTGAGCGCGGTTGTGGTTGGAGCTTCATAGACGTCTAGGTTGTCGGCTATGTCACCGACGGTATTAGGACCAATTTTAAGCATCTGAGCTGCGTTTGCGTGAGAACATACCTGGTGTAAGTCCTTGATGAGTTCTTCTCGACAGCTGGTGAGTTCAGAACCAAACAAAAGTGATGAGAGATTAAGAGAAGGTCCCGAGGTGGGAGCGGTTTTTCCTGATGATGGAGGAAGCAAAATAATCATGAAAATCCTTTTGATACGGGATTTTTAGTTGTTGTTTAGTTTGATTCTAATTTATGTCCGGTGTGCGTGGTAACTTTAGAAGTAAGAAAAATCGGAGAGGTGACGTATGGGCTTGCTTCTGTACAAACAACAAACAGGTGCTTTCTTATCAAACTCTGTTAAAGAGCAGTTAGAGACTTCGCTTGAGAGGTGGGGTTCTGCTCAGCTTATAGTGCCTTCTTCCGATGCTGTGCTGTTGGTTAAGAGGAAGCTTGGAGCCATCCAAGAGCTTTCTGTTGGCGTGAATGTTTCAACTTTTGATGAGTGGATGCGCGATCAATGGAAGCTGTATGGAAGCTCTGATCGTCTGCTTTCAAATACGCTTCGCAAGGTATTTTTCCAGCAGATTCTGGATGGAATGTCTGCTGATGAGCTAGGCACTTTAACTACTAGCAAGGGTACTGTGGAGCTTCTTTCTAAGCTTGCTCCAGAGTATCTTACAGAGCTTAATCAGATTGTGGTCTCTGGTCAACTTTCTGCTGGTCAGATGAGTGCTTGTAAGGTGTTAGAGCGCTACAAGATGCTGCTTGAAGAAAAGTCTTACGTTGAGGTGTGTCAGTGTCTGGATTACCTGCTGCAGTCTATCCCAGCGCAAGGACCTGCGCTGGTTTTCTCGCGAGTTGAAGATCTTTCGGAGGCGCGTCTTAAGTTTGTACGCAAGCTGTCGCAGAAGCGGGACGTGGTGTTTTCTCTCTACGTGCCCGAAGGACCTGCAGGTTACGCGGCAGAGCAGCAACTAGAGTTGGTTGGCGGCCCGGGATGCGATTGTCGTGTGGATACGGAGCCGGCGCCAGCCGCAAAAAGTCAGGAGCTCAACGATCTTCTCGCCAGGGTGTTCAGGGCCAAGGAGGGCAGTGAGGTTACGCCGAGCGGTGCAGTAACGTTTTTGTCGCCGCTGGGTCAGCATGCCGAGGCAGAGTCTATCAGCAGGTATATCTCTCAGCGCGTTGAGTCTGGTAGCAAGAGCTTTGTGGTGTACACCTCAGATTCACAAAGGGTTTGGGACGCGCTCTCGCAAAAGCTTGCAGCAAAGGGGATTGCTGCTCACTATAAGCGTTCGGTGCGTATTCAAGACTCGCTTGCAGGACGTGCGTTTGCTAGCTTGATTGATGCGTACGTCACGCTCAGTGAACGTGCAGAGCTCGAGAAAAACATTGACTACCAGGCATCTTACCATCAGATGGGGGATATGTCATGGTGGCCTCCACGTACTCTTACGGACTATCTGATTTCACCTATTTCAGGCATAAGTGTTGAGCGTGCGTGGATGCTGGATAAGAGTTGGCGCGGTAATAGAACGCTGTATGCCACCAGAGTGCTCGAGACGCTTTCTAAAGCAGCTATGAGTTCACGCCTGTGCGCAGAGACCATCAAGAGCCTTGAGCTTGGCAGAATTGGCTCTGCTGCTCAGCGTATTATTGAATACCTTTCTTCAGAAACATCTGATGAGCAGTCAGAGGCTGCTCATCCTAAAGAGTTGACTCTTCAGTCTCTTCAAAACCAAGAGTCGCTTAAGGTGATGAGTAAGATTGTTTCTTCTGCGCAGGAGCTGCATGAGGCGGGGTTAAAGCTCACTCCTCAGACACTCAAATCGTTTATTGAGCTCTGCAAAGACCAGACGGTCATGATGCCTGTTTCTAATGGTATTCAGTCTGATATTCAGGTGCTAATCGCTCCTGTAAGCCAAGCTCATTCTTTTGAGCCACATTCTTTTGATGCCGTTATTTTCCAGGGTATGGATACGTTGAATTTTGGCGTCAAAGTATCAGACGGTGCGCTTCAAGAGTTTGTTCGCCATGCAAGCCAAATGCCTAAGGTATCAGAGTTTGCACGATATCAAAGAGATTTTTATACGGCGCTTACAACTGCTTCCATCAGCGTTGCGTTTGAGAAGGTTGAGCAAAAAGATGTCTTTAATGCAGTAGCTCTCAGTGAGGTTAAAGCATGCTATCCCAAAGACTATGCAAAGAAGACAGGGGTTGCACGCGGAGAAGAAGATGTGCTGGTAAACCTGTTGCCTCAAGCTACTGACCCAGAACGTGTTGCAGAACTCCCAACAATCGAGTCTGGTGAAATTGACCCTAAACTCAAAAATATTGTGGTACTCCCACGTCATTTGACTAGGGAGATCCTTGAGCAGGAATTACAGGGTCTTATAGAGGTCTCGCGAGAAGGGCTACCACTTCTTTCCGCTTCTCAGATTGAAACATATCTTGAGTGTCCCTACAAATGGTTCACGCAGCGCCGTATCAAAATTTCTCAGGTAGACACTGACTTTGCTCCAATGCAGATGGGTACCTTTATCCATCGTGTTTTGGAGTTAACGCACGCAACACTTTTAGCTGAAGCACTTGGTTGTGATGTGGCTGATGTTGATTCAGTGGTTGAATCTTCGCTTTTACAAGATATTCCTGGCTCTAGGATTACATCTAAGAACCTAGATCATGCAAAACAAGTGTTAGACAGCTGTTTTGCCCAGGTCTGGGATGAGCAATTCAACAATATTAACCGAGCATCTTCAAATGAGCTTATTCCGCATAGCATTCAAGAAAGAAAACAGGTTGAGAATATTCGAGAAAATCTCAAGGATCTTCTCGAGTTTGAAGCTTCGCACTTTATTGGCTATCAGCCCAGGTTCTTTGAGCTTCGTTTTGGTAGAGAAGAAAATGTTGTTGAGTATGCAGGAGCTCAATTTACTGGCTCGATTGACCGCGTAGATGTAAACGCTCATGGTCAGGCACTTATTATTGACTATAAACACAAGGCCACAAAAGATTTGAAGGCTTATTCAGCAAAGTTAAGTCTGGATAGTGAGCTCTCAAAAGAGATTCTGCCAAGGCATGTACAGTCTGCAATATATGCTCAGATTATGAGAAAACAGCTCACCAAGTATAAGCTTGAGCCAGTTGCTGCAATTTATCTGGGCACCAAAGAGCAAAAAGATAAGCCTTCATTTGCTCTTGCAGGCATGGCAACAGAAGCGGCAACAGAACATATTTGGAACATGAATACGGAGGATAAAAAGCTCAGGGACCAGGCAGTTATGGTTGTGTCTCAAAACTCAGCGGAGTTTGCAGACTACTTGGACGCTTGGGAGAGTTTAATTGCTCAGAAGGTTCAAGCCATGCTTTCTGGAGATGTCCGAGCTAATCCTTGCGATAAGGATGCATGTAAGTATTGTCCAGTAAAACTGTGCGACAAGAGGAGGTAAGCTACTATGGCTGATACACGTTATACGCCCGGTCAAGAAAAGACCATCAAGACGCTTGATAAGCCTCTTTTTGTTGCAGCAGGTGCTGGTTCAGGAAAAACTTTTACGCTTACACAGAGAATTGTGTGGGCTTTAAAAGAAGGCTCGGGAACTGACGGAAAGCCGTATCTGAGTAGTCTTGACCAGGCATTGATTATTACGTTTACCAATGCCGCGGCTACAGAAATTAAGGAGCGCGTTAGGGAAGCTCTAGAAAAAGAAGGTCTTCACAGCGCAGCGTTGCAGGTTGATGATGCGTGGATTAGTACCATCCACGGTATGTGTAGCAGAATCTTAAAGATTCATGCACTTGATTTGGGTCTTGATCCTGAGTTTGAAATCATTAACGACATGACCAGAAATCAGCTGGTCAATATATCTATTGAAGAAGTACTCAGAGAGCTTTCTCAAGATGAAAGCTATGCTGAGTTTCTCTCAACCTATGCAGGGAACAGAGATGCACTGAAGTCTCGTATTGAAACACTGATTTCATATGCTCAGTCATCTCCTGTAGGAATGGATGCTATTTCATTTGTAGGGGATAGCTCTGACCTGGAAGTTCTAAAAGCGGAGCTTGAGAATCTCTGTGGTGCACTTGAAGCGCTAAAGGGTGCAATTGTTGCCACAAAACCAGATGAAGCAGAGCAGTTACAAAGTGTTCAATCTGAACTTTCAAGTAAATTGCAGCAACACTTGATTCTCTCGCTCACTGATTTTGACCAGGCGTTTTGGGATACGTTGCAAAAAGCACTCAAGATTGGACGTTCCTCAAAAGAAATAAAAATTGTAAAAGATGAAGCTACGTACCAGCTTAAAGTTTGTAGCGCTTTATTTGGACTTATTCAGGACACGTCTGAGGGTCAGTGTCTGAAAGATGTTACTGAGCAGGTCTACAAGCTCTTTAAACAGAAGAAACTTGCTGTTGGCGGCCTTGATAACGATGACCTTTTGCATCTAACGGCAAAGGTGTTCGAAGAGCATCCAGAGATTGCAGCTGTTTACACAGATAAATTCAAGCTTGTAATGGTTGACGAGTTCCAAGATACGGACCAGCAACAGGTGCAGATGATTAAGAGTCTCTCAGGTAAAGATGCTCAATATCTCACCACAGTTGGTGATGCGCAGCAGTCAATCTATCGATTCCGCGGTGCTGATGTTGATGTGTTCTTTAGACGTCAAGCAGAGGTTTCAGAAGATTTGCAACCCCGTCTTGTAGATAATTTCCGCAGTCACAACGAAATTTTGCGATTTGTTGCAAAGGTTTGCAGCGCTGACGGCATGATACCTAACTTTATGGATCTGTCCGCTGGGCGAGAAGAACCTGCAACTCCGTTCATTGCTCATTCGCCTCGCGTATATTTTGAAGTCACAAAATTTGAAAAGTCAGGAAATTCTAAGCCAGGCGATGACGTCACAAGAAGCCAGCTTGTTGCGTATCAACTTGCAGACAGAATCAACACGCTTATGCAGGATGAGAAGATCCAAGCAAAAGATGTTGCAATTTTGATGAAATCAGTTAAAAAGGCACAGCCCTATATTGAGGCACTTCGTACCTTTGGAATTGAAAGCGTGGTTTCTGGAGCTTCAACGTTTGGTGAGCAGCCTGAGGTTCAGCTGATTGGTAGTCTTTTACAGGCACTCGCAAATATGTACGATTCATACGAGGGACTGTTTCCTGTACTCTCGAGTGAGATTTTTAGTCTTGATGCATCTGACCTGCTTCTCTTGGGCACTAATTTTGGAGAAAATGGTCAGAGGATTACCAATAGAGATATTGCAGAGTCGGTGGTAAATGACGTATGTAATCCACCTTTTGAGATAAGTCCAAAGCTCAAAAATGCTTTAGAGGTGTTGAGTAATGCTCGTAGATCTCTTTCAAACAAGAGAGTTTCAGACGTTATTAAAAAGGTAGTCCTTGATGCCGGATGGATTTCTCGCCTTCAAAAGATGGGAAATGAGGGACAGTCAAAGATTGCAAATATCTTTGCAGCTCTTGAACAAATTGATAACTTGCAAAAGGAACTGAGCATTGGCGTAGCTTCAGTTGCAAAAGCGTTTAGTCAATGGTGTAACACGGCTAAAGAGTCGCCAAAAGTGCTTCACTGCAGCACTCAAAACGCCGTAACTTTTATGACTATTCATGCTTCTAAGGGATTGGAATTTCCTGTTGTTGCTGTTGTAGGAGCTGTATCTGGCCCTAAGGCAGGCGCTGGTAGTGAACCATTTTTGCATGTTAGAAAAGACGATTCATATCAGATTGCATTCTCAAGCAGTTCTAAAAAACTTCATGAATTGTATGATGGCTGTCATGAGGTTCCTACAAGCCTTGATGAGTGTAAGAACCTTCTTGAGTGGAGAATGTTCCTGGAAACTCAAGAGAATGAGTTTGAAGAGCAGGAGCAGAACCGCCGTCTGTATGTTGCTTTAACACGCGCTCGAGAAGCAGTCATTCTGACTTCAACCATCGACCTTACAAAAGAAGGAATTAGTCCTCGTTATACACGCAAGATTACAAACGCCTTGTTTAAAGAGCCGCCACTTTCTGCTGGTGAGCATCAGTTTGAATATGGTGGAAATCTTGCTGGTTGTATGCGTGTTGTTCAGGGTTCTGGCAAAAAGGATGAGCCTATTCAGGTTGAAGGTTTAGAGTTGGTTGAACCTTTTGGCGACAAGTCCGAACCCTCTGATGGCAAGCCAAGTGAAGAGGAAAACTCGCAGGCTGTTGAAACGTTTGACCTCTATGAGAAGGTAAGACTAAGTGTTATCTCAGAAACTATATATGACCAGCGAGAAGGTTTCTTTAGTTACTCATCAGCTCACCAACAAATGGCAGAGAACTTTACGGCCCAGAATAACCAGAAACTTGAAGACCAGTCTCAGGTAGAACGCCAGGAACAAGAGGAGGATAACCTTCAACCAACAACTGAGACTTCCGTTGTTTTGCCTGACACATTAGCTGACGATGGAGTAGATCCAACCAACCTGGGCTCAGCCTTCCATGAGCTTGCTCAGATTATGGTTGAGACTCAGTCTAAGGTTGATGAACAAACTATCGAAAGACAATGCCTTAAGAATAGCGTTCCTCAGCGCGCGGTATCACGAGTCAAACAAGCACTTGAATTGTGGAGCAACTCTGCAATTAGACAAGAAGCACTAGCTCATGATGTGGTTATTGCGGAGTCTCCCTTTACGCTGCAGGTTGATTCTGAATATGGGAACTATGTAGAAGGAGCCATCGATCTTCTCGCTTATAATAAGGGAAGCAAAGATGCGCTGGTAGTTGACTATAAAACAGGCGATAAGGGCCTTAGTGCAACTCAGATTTATGAGCATCATCAGATGCAGGCAAACTTCTATGCCTACGTCTTGATGCAGCACGGATTTACTAAGGTTGAGTGCGCATTTGTTTGTGTTGAGGTTGAAGAAGCTGGTCAGCCACACGTTGCTCGTTACACGTTTGATGTAAACCATCAACCACGGCTTTAAGGAGGCAAGAACGTGCCTTTTGCACATGTTGTTTTAGACATACCAACTCGTGCTCTTTCTGGCACGTTTGATTACGCCATTCCAGAATCTTTGCAAGAGACTGCGGTTGTAGGAACAACGGTCTTGGTGCCGTTTTCTCACAGGCAGGTTGTTGGCTACATTGTGGGTGTCTCAGACCGTGTGTCTTTAGGTTTAGATGTTTCTCGCGTCCTTCCAATAACACAAGTTCTATCAGATTCAGCATTTGATGAGCAGTCTGCACAGGTAGCAGAATGGATGAGCAAAGAATATGCCTGTAGTTATGCAGATGCATTGCATCCGTTCTTAGCGCCTGGACAAAAAGTTAAAGTCACCAGGAAAGACTCAGAATCTCCTTGGCAGCTTGTTTGTGAGAAGTCCGGTCCTGTTGATGAGCGATGGGTTGAACTGACAGAAAATGCGGCTGACTTTACGCCTGCGGCAAATGCAAGCAAGCAGCGATCGGTGCTTGAGGCTCTGGCGCAGGGCGCCATGAGGTTATCCGAGCTCTCGGCCACAATCCCAGGAGCTCGCAGCGCAGTAACTGCACTGCAGAAAAAGGGTGTCGTTGAGGTGCGCACACAGCGACAATTTCGTGGAAGCCAGGAGGGTCTGGGAACCACGCTTTCAAGTGGTGTAGCACCTCGTCCTCAGCAACTTACTGAAGGGCAAGAGTCTGCTCTTGCAGCAATTAAGACTGCACAAGCTGCTGCTCAGGGCGATGTTGTGCTGATTGATGGCGTAACGGGCTCAGGTAAAACCGAGGTATATCTCTCTGCTATTGAGAAGACTTTAGCGGCGGGCAAGGGTGCTGTAGTACTTGTGCCAGAAATTTCTCTTACTGCGCAAACAGTTGGCCGATTCCGCTCACGTTTTGGTGAGCAGGTGGCCGTTCTCCACTCAAAGCTTTCATTCGGTGAGCGTTTTGACCAGTGGGATTTGATTAGGCAGGGTAGGGCTCGCGTGGTAGTAGGCGCACGATCTGCTCTGTTTGCGCCCATCCAAAACCCTGGACTGTACATCATTGACGAGGAACACGAGGCTTCATACAAGCAAGATTCGCTCCCACGCTATCACGCAAGAGAGGTTGCTGCTCAGATGGCGCGTCTCCGCGGTGCTGCGCTGGTGCTTGGTTCTGCAACACCTTCGCTTGAGAGCTTATACCGAACAGCTCAAGGAAGCTGGCGTGGCACTAACTGGACACGTGTTGCCATGACCGAAAGGCCTGGTGTGGCGGTTCTTCCGCAGGTCCAGGTAGTTGATATGGCTTTCCAGTTTAAAAACGGAGGCAGATCGGTCTTCTCGTCAGCTCTTGCTCTTGCGCTACAAGAGACAACAGAGCGTGGCGAGAAAAGCGTTCTACTCCTTAATCGGCGTGGATTTGCAAACTTTTTGATGTGTCGTGAGTGTGGTTGTGTGCCCGAGTGTCCGCACTGCTCGACGTCTCTCACGTATCATGAGCGCACACATTCTTTGGTTTGTCACAGTTGCGGCAGACAATGGTCTCAACATGCGTATCCTAACCCCTCCAGCAAATGTCCAAACTGTGGCAGTCGATATATGGGTGCATATGGTGTGGGAACACAGCGTGTAGAAGATGAGCTGAAGCTTCTGCTTGGCAGCAATGCGCCAATTATTCGTATGGATGCCGATACCACGGCAAAAAAGGGCGAACACCAGCGACTCCTTGAGCTTTTTGATGCAACTCCTGGAGCAGTGCTCATTGGTACGCAGATGATTGCAAAGGGTCTGGATTTTCCAGACGTAACCTTAGTTGGCGTTATTAACGCCGATATCATGCTTAAGTTGCCAGATTTTAGAGCGGCCGAGAGAACCTTTGACTTGCTGGAGCAGGTTGCTGGTCGTGCAGGCAGGGGAGAAAAGCCTGGTAAGGTTATCATTCAGTCATACTGGTCAACACATCCTGCTATTGCTTCTGTTGTTACGCATGACAGGCGACCGTTTTTGGACGCAGAGCTTAAAGAAAGAAGAGAAGGAGCTTATCCGCCCTTCTCGCGCTTGTCTAACGTGCTTTTCTGGGGAGCTTCAGAAAAAGAAGTTCGCCGCGTAGCAGATCAGATGGCAGAGTTACTGCATGCAAAGTTAGATGCACAATCCGGATGGGAGATTTTGGGTCCTGCTGATTGTGTAAAAGCAAAGGTAAAAGATAAGTACCGCAGGCACATTTTAGTAAAATCTCCCGTGGATGCTCAGGTGGGAGAAATTCTTTCTGAGTGTGCTGCTTCACTTGATAAAAGAGTGGGTATCAACATGACATTAGATGTTGATGCTTACGATATGATGTAAGGAAAGTTATGAGCTCTGAAGTTGATGATATGGTGCTTTGGCCAGACCCTCGTCTGAGCCAAAAGTGTGAAGAGATTGACGATATTAACGACGACGTCCGCAAGATGGCCGAGCATATGCTCAAGGTTATGTATGCCACCGACGGCGTTGGTCTTGCAGGACCTCAGGTTGGCTATATGAAGCGCATGGTAGTCATCGATGTTGATTACCCAAACGGTCAAGAGAACCCTTTTGTGCTCATTAATCCGGAGATTAAAGTTGCAGATGGTGAGCCTCGTGTGTACGAGGAGGGCTGTCTTTCGTTCCCTGGCATTACTGTTCCGGTTACGCGCCCAAGCCACGTTGTCGTTCACGCATATAACCTCGAGGGCGATCTGATGCGCTATGAGGCAGAAGGAGACCTTCTCGCCGTATGTTTGCAGCATGAGATTGACCACATTAACGGCGTAACCATGCCAGATCACCTGGGACCAGGTGCTCGCATGGAGACGCTGCAGGAGTACAAAGAGGCGTTGGCTTCTGGTGCCCGTCCTGGACAAACAGACTATTAGGAGTTGACATGCGCGTAGTCTTTATGGGAACTCCAGATTTTGCTGTTCCATCGCTCAAAAAACTTGCCCATGACCACCAGGTTGCTCTGGTCATTACAAGGCCAGATGCTGTTCGCGGTCGTGGTAAAACGCTTGAGCCGTCTCCCGTAAAAGAATGCGCGCAAGAACTTGATTTGCCCGTTCTTGAGGCAAATCGCATGACTCCAGAAGTAATTTTTGCAATGCAAGAGGCACAACCAGAAGCGCTCTGCGTAGTTGCTTTTGGCTGCATTTTGCCAGATGAAGTTATCTCGCTTGCACCTTATGGTGCTCTGAACGTACATGCATCGCTGCTGCCTCGCTGGCGAGGAGCTGCTCCAATTCAGCGCGCTATTCTTGCAGGTGATGCTGTTGCTGGCGTTTCTATCATGAAAATTGCTCATGAACTTGATGCAGGAGATTGGTGTAAGCAAGCATCGTGTGAGGTTGGCTCCAAAAATACTGAGCAGCTCACTGACGCACTAGCACAGCTAGGTGCTGATGCTCTGTCACAGGCTCTTTTTGAGCTTAAGGAAGGTTCTCTTGAGTGGCAAGTACAGGATGAGCGAGAAGTAACGTTTGCTCCTAAAGTTACCAAGCAAGAAATGAAGCTTGCTCCAGAAGACTCCGCTCAGGTAAATACCCTGAGAGTTCAGGCTTCCTCTGATACTGCTCCGGCTCGTGTATCTGTTGGAGGCAGGTCTCTTCGCGCTTTGTCAGCTCAACTGGCACCAAGTGAAGTTTCTGTTGCTCAAGGTCAGGTTGCAGTTCAAGATCATAGGTTGTTCCTTGGCTGTGCTGAAGGAACTCTTGAGCTTCTTGAGGTGCGTCCAGATGGCAAGCGCTCTATGGATGCAAAATCATTTGCCGCAGGACTTCAGAAGTCCCAGATGACCTGGCAGATGCTTCAATAATGGCCACCTTAACTCCCGCTCGAAGAGTGGCCTATCAGGCATTCTTTGAGTGTAGACGCAACAACCTACGCATTCGCGATTACCTACGAGAGTCAAAGGATTTCTCAGAACTTTCTGTACAAGATAAAGCTTTTGCCACTCGTCTTGCACTGGGAGCAACGCTTACCAAAGGCAAACTTGATGAAGCTTTAAAGAATCATCTTAAGTCGGGTATTCACCTAGAACCAAAGGTACAGGATGCTCTCCGTATTGCTGTATTTGAGGTTTTATATTTAGAGACAAGACGCGACGCCGCCATCAGCCAAGGTGTTGAACTGGTAAAGTCTATCTCAAAGCGATCTTCCGGCCTTGCAAACGCTGTGCTCAGAAAAATTTCTGAAGATGAAGCTCAGCTGACGCGTGCAAAGAATCCCAAAACACCTTCAGAGCTTTCATGGGCGTCAGGCATTCCTGAATGGATTTGCTTGGAGATTATTGAGTCACTGGGAGAATCTGCTGCTCAAAAACTCATTCTTAATCTTAAAAACCCAGCTCCTGTGTATGTTCTACAAAGAAACGTATCAGAACAACAATTGCAGAGCAGCTCTTTAGAGTTACAGCAAACAGTTTTGCCAGATGTGTATGAGGTAAATAATCCTGCTCAACTTAACGTTGACGCATATGTAAAGAAAGTTCAGCTTGTTCCTGCAGATTTAGCTTCTCAGCTTGTGGCACTTCTCGCGGCATCGTATGTAGACCAAGAAATGCTTGAGGTTGGACAAGGCAGAGGAACTAAGTCCTTGCTGCTCTCTCATGCTTTTGAGGTACTTGGTAAAGAGAATACCCATATAACCGCTGTTGAACTTGTAAAGGGAAAGTCCCACGTTTCAAAAAGAAGATTGAAAACTGCTGGCCTTTCAGATCAGGTTACATCACTCACGTTTGACGCTACACAGTTTGTGTCACCAGAGGTTCCAGAGGAGCTTAATCAGAGCTTTGACGTGGTGTTTATTGACGCTCCCTGTTCTGGTTTGGGCACCCTTCGTCGTCATCCAGAGATTGCGTGGAATTTGTCACCAGAAAGTCTGTATGACGGCGGAGAGCTTACCGCTTTACAAACCAAACTCTTGCAGAGCTGCAGCAGCCGTGTAGAGATTGGTGGCTATTTAGTCTATGCGACGTGTTCGCTCTCAAATTCAGAGAATCAGCAGGTTGTAGATGATTTTCTTGCAAGCTCAGAGGGCTCTCATTTTGAGGTGCAAAGTCTTTTTGAGTGCCCTGCGCGTGCATGCTTAACCTCAGAGGCACAAGAGTTTCTCGATACGTGCATTACACCAGAGGGATATTTGCAGACAGCTTTTGCGTCCGCTGATTGTGATGCTCACTTTATGGCGGTACTTAAGCGCAAATAAAAGCTCTTGCTGAGTTGTACAACAAGAGCCTCATAAGTGATATTTAAAGAATACTTTCAGGCTTAGAGCACGGAATTACTTTCCCTTGCTGTCGGTGTTATAGAAGCCGCTGCCCTTAAAGACGATGGTTGAGGTGTTGTACACGCGCTCGGTCTCATGTCCACATTTTGGGCACTGAGGAGCTTCAATCTTCAGGCTCATAGGGCGTTCAATTTCAAAGGTATTGTCGCAGTGTGTGCAGTGATAGCTATAACGTGCCATGCTTCCTCCATGAAAACAATTTATAAACGTGAGATACTTTACCCTACTTAGAGTAGATATTTCACGATTGCAACTAATAAGTTTGTTTACGGAGGAATTATGCAGGTAACCGGTGCAATTTTTGATTGCGATGGAACCCTTGTTGATTCAATGCGCGTTTGGCACAACGTTTTTGGCGCTGTTCTTCCTAAATACGGCAAGACCGTTGACTCAGAATTTTTTGAGCGTGTTGAGGCTGTTTCGCTTATGGATGGCTGCAAAATTTGTGTTGATTATCTAGATTTGCCTGTCACTGCAGAAGCTTTGTACGAAGAATTCTGTGCGTATGTAACAGAGCAATATCAGCATCACGTCTCCATTATTTCTGGTGCAAAAGAGTTCTTGCAGGAGCTTTACGATGCGGGTATTCCTATGGCTGTTGCATCATCAACTCCCGTGCGAGAAGTGCGCGCGGCCCTTGCGGCTCAAGGTATTGAGCACCTCTTTAAAACGGTGGTTTCTACAGAAGATGTGGGGGGAGTGGACAAGGTTGAGCCTGATGTGTACCTTGAGGCTCTCCGCCGCCTTGGCACCGATAAAGCAACTACCTGGGTCTTTGAGGACGCTCCATTTGGCGCTCAGACGGCTCAAAATGCAGGCTTTCCTGTGGTGGCGCTCTACAACGACCACGACGGCCGAGACCCCGTCTTTATGCGCGAGCACTCAAACATCTTTGCCCATACCTATGGCGAGCTGTCGCTTCTGCGTCTTCGTGACTACGAGCGCCCTCTGACCGCAGCGCCTTCTGGCGAGAAACCCCTTGAGGTCCTTGTTGTGGGCGGATCCCCAGAGGCGGTTTCGCACACGACGCTGTCTACCTGCGCCCAAAGCGCTGACTACCTGATAGCGGTTGACCACGGCGCAGACGCATGTCGTGTTGCCGGCGTGATTCCACAACTTGCGCTTGGAGACTTTGACTCGGCTTCTGCCAAAACGCTCTCTTGGCTTAAAGAGCAGCAGGTACCTTGCATGAAGTTTAATGCGGACAAGTACGATACCGACCTGGCTCTTGCTCTGAAGTCTGCCGAGTATGAGGCAATTCGCAGGGATAGCAAGCTTTCTCTCACGGTTGTCTCCACATCTGGCGGACACCTTGATCACCAGCTTGTAGTGCTTGGTCTTCTCGCCACGTGGGCAAAGACGGGCAAGGCATGCGTTCGAGTTATTGAAAATGACTTTGAGATGCGCTTTTTAGCTGCAGGCCAGGTTGATTCTTGGCATCTGAGCGAAACTAATGCAGGCAAGAAAATTTCTCTTGTGGCTTTGTCAGAGGAGTGCGAGGTTTCTGAGACTGGCATGAGGTGGAATCTTAATCACGAGAAATTCACACTGCTTGGAGACGATGGTATTTCAAATATTGTTGAAGCCGACGATGCTTGTGTGACGTGTAATAAGGGTTGCCTTTTGGTGCAGCTTTGGAACTAAGGTACTGAGGGGACTGTGTTGGGGCTGCGTTTGAGTTACAAAGCCCCAACATGTGACGATAAGCTCCAGTGGGCTATGTTTGGGATTACCGAAAGATAATCGAGCTAAGAAAAAAGGCCGCCGAAGCGACCTTTTTAAATTTGAGGTAAGACGAGCTGAGTTGCTTAGTTGCGAGCAATCTTGCCGGACTTGAGGCAACGGGAGCAAACATTCATCTTCTTGCGCTGGCCATCGACAACGACAGTAACACGCTGGATGTTTGGCTTAAAGGTGCGGGCCACAGTACGGTGAGAGTGGGAGATGGAGCGACCGGCAACGGCGTGCTTACCGCAGAAATCACAGACCTTCGACATGAGTAAGACCTCCATAGGATAGGCGCCCTCTGCGCCTAAAATTTCCAAATAGCCGAATAAATATAGCACAATATATTGTGTTGTCAAAGCATGAATATAACATTCACAATTAGATAGCTTTTAGACAGCTTTTGAATGTTTTTCATTTATTACACCAAGATTAAATAACAAGAAAAAGATTTGTCAATTGCAAGGTTATCAACTTGTATATATAAGCCGCTTTAATAATAAATGTGCTCTGCGGTATACTAAATAACAATGACTAACCCTGGTTCTTGCGAGAGGAGTTATGTAATGACTACCGCTGTTCCCGGAACACTAAGAGTTTCTAATGATTGCCTTGCTGACCTGGCGGGCTATGCAGCTATGGAATGTTATGGCGTTGTTGGCATGGCAGAGATTGATGAGGCAGCAGGTGTTGCTCGTCTTCTTCCAACCTACCGACTTCGTAAGGGTATTGATGTGACCCCAACTCCTAAGGGAGTTCAGGTTGACCTTCACATTGTTGTTGAGCAGGGTGTTAACATGGCGTCTGTTGTCGACAATCTTGAGAGCTCAGTAAAGTTTTTGCTTAAGCAAATTGCAGAGCTTTCATGTGTTGATGTAACTGTACATATCGAGGCCATGCGTAATTCTCGCTAAGCTTTTTGCTTCAAATGAGTAGGAACTGAGGTCTAACGTGATTTCAAATGTCATTCGTACATGCTTCCCTGTAGCAGCCCTTGCTGTTGCGGACAAAGCAGAAGAGATCAACAAGCTCAACGTTTTTCCTGTACCAGATGGAGACACCGGCACTAACATGTCTCTTACCTTGGGCACTGTTGTTCGTGAGGTTCAAGATCTTCCTCAAGATGCAAGCATGCAGGATATTGCAAAGGCAATTACTCACGGTTCTCTGATGGGTGCTCGTGGTAACTCTGGTGTTATTACTTCTCAGATTCTTCGCGGTATTGCCGAGGGTCTTTGTGACGTTAAAAACCCTGAGGCAGTAACTCCAAAGGATATTGCACACGCATTCCGTCGCGGTAAAGAGGTTGCTTTTAAGGCTGTTAGAAAGCCTGTTGAGGGCACTATTCTTACCGTCCTTAAAGACGTCTCTGCTAAGGCAGACTCCCTTGAGAAGTCTCAGCTCACCCCAGTTGAGGTTTTGGACGCTCTGGTTGTTGAGGCATATGAGTCTGTTGCCCGCACTCCTGAGCTTCTTCCTGTCCTCAAAGAGAACGGTGTTGTTGACTCTGGTGCATTTGGTTTTGCAACCTTCCTTGAGGGCTTTGTAAACGCTGTTACCGGCAAGACTGAAACAACTGACTTCCAGACTACCGTTTCTGTTTCTGACGCTAAGGCTGCTACCAGCGCAAAGGTTGAGATTGAGCTCAACGATGACTGGGAGGGTTCTGAGTATCGTTACTGCAATGAGTTCCTCTTCAAGGCAGATAGCCCAGACTTTGACGAGGAAGCAGCTCTGAACTTCCTGGCAACTATGGGTGATTGTGAGCTTCTTGTTGGCGCAAACCCAGACTATAAGATTCACGTTCACTCAAATACTCCTAACAAGGTTCTTGAGTACATGCTTCAGTATGGCCAGATCTTTGAGGTCTTCATTCACAACATGGACCTTGAGGCTAAGGAGCGTACCGAGAAGATCGCTGAAGATAAGAAGGCTGCGGCTGCACCTAGAAAAGAGCTTGGCTTTGTTGCCGTAACTGCTGGTTCTGGCGCTGAATCAATCTTGAAGTCTCTTGGTGTTGACGTTGTTGTTTCTGGCGGTCAGACCATGAACCCTTCAACTGCAGACATTCTTGCTGCAATTGAAGAGGCCAATGCAGACCAGGTTATTGTTATGCCAAATAACTCCAACATTCGTATGGCAGCAGAGGCTGCTGCAAGCGCATGTGAGGATGTTAAGGTTGCTGTTATTCCAACTAAGTCTGTTCTTCAGGCATTTGCTGCAATGTTTGTTGTTGCAGATGGTGTTCCATTTGAAGAGCTGGTAGAAGAGATGACCGACGCAATCTCTGGCGTTCGTTATGGTGAGGTAACTACCGCAGTCCGCGATTCTTCCGCAGCTGACGGCACTCCTATCCACGATGGCGATGTTATGGGTATTCAGGGCGGCTCCATTGATGTTGTCGGCTCTGATGTCATGAAGGTCACGCTTGACCTTATTGCTAAGATGCAAGAGGAGGAAGAGGGCGACAACCTCACCATTCTTGCAGGTGAGGACTTCTCTGACGAGCAGCTCGATCTTCTCGCCAGCAGAGTCGAGGACGCCTATCCAGACCTTGAGGTTGACGCTCAGCGCGGCGAGCAGCCACTCTATCCAGTCATCTTCTCTATTGAGTAGGAAATGTCTGAGTCTAAGGTAAGCATCGCTCCCGCATCAGAGCGAGTGGCTCATACCTGCTCGCTTGTTGATAGCGTGACCAGGTTAAGGTATGTCAATGCAAATCGTGCCGAGGCGCTTGAGCGTCTCGGCATTCTGCGTGTTCGAGACCTTTTGCTCAATGTTCCTCACCGCTACCTCGATTTTTCCCATCGTGTGCAGATTGCTTTTGCTCAGATAGGCGAGGACGCTACTATTACGGGCCGCGTTGCTTCGGTAAAGACAAAACGCCCACGCCCCAAGATGGTCATTGTAGAGATTGAGGTTGTGGATGATACAGGCGTGCTTACGGCCTCGTTCTTTAGGCAGCCTTGGATAGCTGAGCAGATTCACGTTGATGACGAGGTGGCTCTGAGCGGCAAGGTGCTTTTTGCCTACGGTTACCGCCAGATGAAGTCACCGTTCTACGAAGTTCTGAGTACAGCAAAATCTGATGCAAGCGACGAGGCTCGCCCCAAAGAAGCTCGCTCCAAAGAGGCTCCTTCAAAGGCAGCGATTCTTCCTGTTCACCCAGCTACCGAGGGCGTAAGTCCCGCATGGATGCGTCGCATTATGTCAGCGGCTCTGGCGGATACGGGAAGCGTGTGTGATTGGCTGCCCTCAGAGCTTGTCTCCAAGCACCGCCTTATGTCACTCTCATCGGCGCTTCGCGAGGTTCATTTTCCCTCCAGCTTGGACGCGGCTGAGCAGGCTCGCCGCCGTCTTGCTTATGATGAGCTTCTAAGTTTGCAGCTTGCCCTTCTGGCCAGGAGAAACCTGGAACTTGCAGGTCATAAGCCTTTTGAGCACGTTATAGATGGACCTAAAGTTAAGGCTCTGGTTGAAGCTTTGCCTTTTGCTCTAACTGACGAGCAGAACCACGCTGCTCAAGAGATTCTTTCTGACATGGCTTCACCACGCATCATGAATCGTCTGCTTTTGGGTGACGTTGGTACTGGTAAAACAGCCGTTGCCGCAGTCGCTTTGGCTGCAGCAGCAGATTCTTCAACTCAGGCTGCCGTGATGGCTCCTACCTCGGTTCTTGCCCAGCAGTACGCTCAAAAGATTGGTCCCTTGCTTTCACTTGCTGGAATTACCTGGGCGCTTATTACTGGCTCTACCTCAGAAGAGGAGAGGCAGCAGATTGAGTTTTGCCTAGCTGACGGCTCTTTGTCCGTTGTCTTTGGCACCACTGCGCTTCTTTCTGACCGCGTAGTATTTAAGCAGCTCACCCTTGCTGTTGTTGACGAGCAGCATCGTTTTGGCGTTGATCAAAGAACGGCGTTGCGCAAAAAAGGACAGGGTGTAGATCTTCTCGCTATGAGTGCAACGCCTATTCCGCGTACGTTGGCGCTTTCTTTGTACGGAGACGTTGATACGTCTCGCATTACCAAAAGACCAAAGGTAGGAGCTGGCGTTACCACCAAGTTGTGTGTGCCTGAAAACCTTGACCAAGCATATGCTGCTGTCGCCGAAGCTGTTCAAGCGGGTCATCAGGCGTATTTGGTCTGCCCTTTGATTGATCCAAGCGATTCTGAAGAAGAGCTTGAGGATGTTCCTGAGGCCGCTCGTACAAACGGTAAGCTCTACAGCGCAACTCGTGTATACGAGGAGCTCTCAAAGACCGTTTTCAAGGACTTTACCTGTGATCTTTTGACCGGCAGACTGCCTGAGACACAAAAGGATCAGGTAATGGAAAAGTTCCGTGCAAATAAGACGCAGATTTTAGTCTCTACTACCGTTATTGAGGTTGGTGTTGACGTTCCTAATGCTACGGTCATGATTGTCTTTAATGCTGACCGTTTTGGTTTGGCAACGCTGCACCAGCTCAGAGGTCGTGTTGGTCGAGGAGACTTCCCAGGAACCGTCTATCTTGCCAGTAACGCCAAGCGAGGCTCTACCGCAAGAAAGCGCTTGGCCGCCCTTGAGCAAACCTCTGACGGTGCGCGCTTGGCAGAGCTTGATCTGGAGCTTAGACACGAGGGAGAGACCCTGGGATACCGTCAGTCGGGCGGCACCACGCTCAAGATTTCTGATCTTTACGCGGATGCGGACCTGATTGAGGCGGCTCACATGGACGCCCTGGCAATTACTGCTCAAGACCCAAATCTTACCAGCGACGCCTATGCCACGCTGGGAATTGAGGCAAAAGATCGCTTTGGCATCTACTTTGAAGAGCTTGGCTATAAGTAATAACCTGCAGGTAAACTGCAGTACAAGATAGGTTTGGTGGCGAGAAAACCCATGAGGATAGTTGGCGGAAAATGGAAAGGTCGTGCAATTGAGGCTCCTGATGGTAAGGGGACTACGCGACCAACTACTGATCGTACGCGTGAGGCTATTGCAAGCTCCATCTTGGCTTCTCGCGGTCTTGACCTCAGTGAGTCTAGAGTGCTTGACGCTTTTGCAGGCTCGGGTGCTATGGGTTTTGAGCTACTTTCTAGAGGAGCCCTGTACGCTACTTTTGTTGATAAAGACAGAAAGACGTGTGACCGCATTAAGCGAACGGCTAAGTCACTTGGGGTAGCCACCTCTGAGATGAGTGTTATCTGTGGAGATACGGCGCACTTAGCTGAGTCATCCCAGCTGTTTGGAGGTCCTTTTGACGTGGTATTTTTGGACCCTCCTTATGCCGTTGAGGCAGAGGTAGTATCCAAGCTGCTCAAAGACTTGACTCAGGCGGGAAGTCTGACAGAAGATGCTGTGGTAGTGTACGAGCATAGCCACAAATCTGATTCAGTTTCTCTTTATAATTTTGAGCTTTCTAAGAGTAAGCGTTATGGTATTGCTCAAGTTGATTTACTTGTTCGTTGTGAGGGATAGGAGATACGTTGAACAGCATCACTCACGTAGTTGTACCAGGTACTTTTGACCCCGTCACAAACGGACATCTTGATGTAATTAGACGAGCTTCTCGCCTTTTTGAAAATGTTACGGTAGCTGTTGCGGCTTCAAAGCGCAAACACGGCACGGGAACTACGTTTTCTCTTGAAGAGCGCGTACAGATGCTCAAAGATGCTCTGGTAGATGAAGGTCTTGTGGACGTTTCTGTAGAGCCTATGGAAGGTCTTCTCGTTGATTTCTGCAACGCTCGTGGAGCGGGCGGTGTGGTCAAGGGTCTGAGGGCTATGACAGACTTTGAGTATGAGCTTCAGCAGGCAGATCTTAATTCCCATATGGCTCCTGAGCTGGAGAGTATCTTTGTTATGTCCAGTCCAGAGTACGGCTACATTTCTTCTTCAATTGTCAGAGAAATCTCAGCCATGGGCGCAGACGTATCATTTTTGGTACCAAAGAACGTCATTAAAAAGCTTGAAGCTCTGCATAATTGCGGTAATTAAGTATATTTGCCCTGCATTTTCATTATATTCTGCTAACATTCTTAAAAAGGTGTTTTATGCGTCGTGCTCATAGGGGCTATACGTGCATTTAACACAGCTTATGTATTGGACTGAAAGGAGCCCTGGATGCAGCCAGGCGAGGAAATTGAGAGCCTTGTATCTGAGATTGAGCAGATCGTAACTGAGGCTAAGTCACCTTTTATGGATGGCGGTAACAAGAAGATTATTGATGCCCAGGACTTCTACGAGCTGCTTGACGAGATTCGTCGTGTTTTCCCAGAGGAGTTTGCAACCGCTCGTCGCATCATCAAGGAAGAGGATGAGACCCTTGAGCGCGCACGTGCTCAGGCAGAGTCCATCATTGCTGACGCACAGCAGCAGGCTATGATTCTTGCTGGTGACCAGGAGGTTGTCCGCCTTGCTCAGCAGCAGGCAGACGCCATTCGTGATCAGGCAGAGCAGTATGAGCGTGATACTCGCTACAACGCTGAGGAGTACGCAGATACCGTTCTTGCTCACCTTGAGGAGAACCTCAAGAGCCTGACAAATTCTGTCTCTCGTGTTCGTCAGACGCTTGATGAGAACTCTGGTCCTCGTAACACCAGCAATAACGTTGCCTGGTAGTTCCAATGCAACCAGTTCTTTATGCACTAGATGATCGTCTTGCAAATGCAGGCGATACCGTTTCTTATGCGGGCCATCTTAATGAAGACTCGTATGAGCTGGGTGAGCATGAATTTTCTCTCCCCATGGGAATTGATTTTGATCTAGTGCTTACCAACGCGGGTGAGGGCATTTTGGTTACCGGAATGCTTCGTGCTGACGCAGTTGGTACGTGTGACCGTTGTCTTGAGGACGCACATCTCTCTTTAAACGCAGAGGTAGATGAGTATTATCTCTTTGAAGAGCCTGTAATTTCTGCAGACGATGAAGATGAGGCAGATTACGTTTTAGTAAATGCCGATAAAACCATCGATCTTGCAGAGGCTCTTTTACCTTCGCTTGTTATGGAGACGCCTTATGTTGTGCTGTGCAAGTCCGACTGCAAGGGACTTTGCCCAGTATGCGGTTGCAATCTGAACGAAGAAGATTGCGGTCACGCAGCTCAGATTGAGCAGAAGCGAGAAGAAGAAAAGCTTGCTTCAAACCCGTTTGCGGCTCTTAAAAATCTTGTGATTGAGCCGGATTCGGAAGAGTAAAATAAAATTTCTTCTCCTAAATGGTGAAGAAATGCTGTATCTACGTACAAAATGTGTCAGTACGTGGTATAGTATCCAACGCATTATGTGAATGGGTCGCGCCCTCATGTGTTTTAGGGGCGCTAGCAAGAGCAAAAGAGGTTTAAGATGGCAGTACCTAAACAAAAGAAGGGCCGCGGCGCAACCCACACCCGTCGTTCGGCAAACAGCAAGCTTAACGCAGCAGCTCGCTCTGTATGCCCACAGTGTGGCGCTCCAAAGCTTCCTCACCACGTATGCCCTAATTGTGGCTTCTACAAGGACCGTGAGGTTGTTGTTACTGAGTAACACTCATACATCGTATGGCCAAGAAGGCCGGTTCTTTAGGGGCCGGCCTTCTTTTTTATAGCACTAAGGAGTTAACATGCCCGTTATTTGTGTAGACGTTATGGGATCTGACCAAAGCCCTGAGGTTGTTCTTGAGGGAGTTCGTATGGCTCTCGAGAAGGACCAAGAGCTAGAGGTTCTTCTCGCCGGAGCTGATGAGTTTGTTACTCCTTTTGCAAACAAGCACAATCGTGCAAAGGCTTTGGTAACTACTGAAGTTATTGCCATGAGCGAGCATCCTGCTAATGCGGTTAGACAGAAAAAAGACGCCAGCATTGTAAGAGCCGCTCAGGCAGTTAAGGCAGGAGAAGCCGATGGTCTTTTCTCGGCAGGCTCCACAGGAGCAGTGCTTACCGCTGCTACCTTTGGAATTGGTCGCATTAAAGGCGTAAAGCGCCCAGCACTCACCTTGATTCTTCCTGGACTTGGCGGTCACAAAACAGTCTTTTTGGACACTGGCGCCAACGCTGATGTACGTCCAGAAGTTTTGGTGCAATTTGCACAAATGGGCAAGGCCTTTGCCAATGCTTCGCTTGGAATTGAAAATCCAACCATAGGTCTTCTCTGCAATGGATCTGAAGAGACCAAGGGTTCCGAGCTTGCTCTCTCATATCATGCAGCTCTTGCAGAGGCGGCTATTAATTTTGGCGGAAACGCTGAAGGAACTGATATTTTAGGAAGCCGTTTTGATGTCATTGTGACAGACGGCTTTACCGGAAATGTAGCTCTGAAATCTATTGAGAGCACGGGCAAATTTATTATGTCTAGTCTCAAGGATGCAATTAATTCTTCCAAGAAGGCTGCGTTTGGCGCACTTCTTTTGAAAGATGCTCTTAAGGCTACGGCAGCAGAACTTTCAGGAGATTCTGTTGGTGGTGCCTTCTTGCTGGGTGTCTCGGCTCCTGTTCTTAAAGGACATGGTGCTACCAGTTCTTCTGCAGTGTGCGCAGGAACACTCTCTGCAGCCAATGCAGTACGCGCTAACTTAATTGAGAAAATCTCTTCTTCAATTCAGCTGTAGAAAAAGCGCCTGTAGCGTAAAATTTTTATTAGATATGGTAGAGCCCATGGACAATTCTGTGGGCTTTACTTTTTTTAAGATTGTTTGTTTCAGCTTTAGTAATGTCATCATACAGATGCCCATCACGGGGTAAAATTACTAGCGTCATTGTTGTGTGCAAGGAGGATGTATGGATCGCACAGAAACACTTGAAAAGGTAATTGACGTTGTTAGAGAGACTCTTGACCTTGACGATTCCGTTGAGCTCACAGAGGGCACCTCATTTAAGGATCTTGGTGCAGACTCATTTGATCTTTTGCAGCTTGTCACAGACCTTGAGCAAGAGTTTGATATGACCTTTGATGCAGAGAACATCGATGAGATTGCTACCGTTGGTGACGCAGTAGACGCTATTCTTGCTGCTTAAGTAGGTTTTATACGTGAAATTGCACGAACGAGTAGCTGCTGCAGAAGCTATTTGCGGTCACACATTTACCAATAAAGAACTTATCGAGGCTGCCCTCACACACCCTTCGGCGGTGGAGGGCAAGCCTGTTTCTGCTTCGTATGAGCGCCTGGAGTTTCTAGGTGACTCAATTCTTGGTGCCATTATTGCAACGGAGCTGTTTGAGCGTTATCCAGATATGGATGAAGGTCAGCTTACTAGGCTGAAAATCTCTCTGGTATCCGGCCATACGCTCTCCATTGTCTCTGATGCTCTAGGAATTTCTCCCTTAATTGTTATGGGAATTTCCGAGAAGGGCACGGGAAAGCGTGGCATGAAGTCTGCTCTGGAGAACGTCTACGAATCCATTGTTGGCGCGCTCTACCTTGATGCGGGTTTTGATCCAACGCACGATTTTGTTATTCGTACGCTTGGACCTCACATTTCTCCAGCGCTGGCAGTTCGTTCGGTAAGCCCTAAATCTCGTTTGCAAGAAGCGGTACAGGCTAAAGGCAAGGCTACACCTGAATATAAGCTCATTGGCGAGAGTGGACCTGCTCATACACCAACGTTTACCGCTGTGGTGTTTGTCGACGGCCTTAAGGTGGGTCGTGGACAGGGACCATCAAAGAAAGCCGCAGAGTCAGAAGCCGCTCAAGACGCACTGGTACGTCTTGGTGTGGATGATACTCCGCTTGATGCTGATGCAGAAATGCACCTAAGGTAGAAAGGTACCCTGTACCCGTGTATCTAAAATCGCTGACACTTAAGGGTTTTAAGTCATTCGCTGATAAAACTCAGATGGTTTTTGACCCCGGTCTTACCGTTGTCGTTGGTCCTAACGGCTCGGGTAAGTCCAATGTCTCTGACGCAATTCTCTGGGTATTGGGCGAGCAGAGCGCAAAGATGCTCCGTGGCCAAGCCATGGAAGACGTCATCTTCTCTGGCTCATCAGCAAGGGGAGCGGTGGGCGTTGCTGAGGTAACGCTGGTTCTGGATAACTCCGACCACACCATTCCTATTGATTTCTCTGAAATTGGTATCACCAGGCGTATGTATCGCTCCGGAGAGTCTGAGTACCTGATTAACGGTGCTCCCTCAAGGCTCATGGACATCCAGGACATCTTGCATGACTCTGGCCTGGGCAAAGATACCCACTCCATCATTTCTCAGGGCAAGCTTGACTCTATTCTGTCTAGCCGCCCTGAACAGCGTCGTGAGCTCATTGAAGAGGCCGCAGATATCTCTAAGCATCGTCGCCGCAAAGAGCGTGCGGAGCGCAAGATTTCTTCCATGGATGAGAATCTCACGCGAGCCAAAGTGGTTTCTCGCGAGATTACCCGTCAGCTTAAACCGCTTGAGAGGCAGGTAGACAAGGCTTCTCGCGCTAAAGATCTGTCCGCTCAGCTCAAAGATTTGGCGGTTCAGCTTGCGGTTGATGACCTTCGTCAGCTGCAGTTTACGCATGGCAAGTTGGAGGCTCGCGCTAAAGAGGCAGAGGCTGCTATTGAGCTTGCTCAATATCGTGCGGGCGAGAAAAACCGTGAGCTTGAAAAGCTTCAGTCGCTTCTTGAGCAAAAGGGACTCTTTGTTGGAGACTTAGGCGAGCAGCGCCGTCGCATGCAAGAGATTCTTGGTCGTATGGGCTCTGACATGCGTCTTTTGGAGGAGAAGGGCAAGAACATGGTTTCTCGCCTTTCTGATACGCGTATGCAGCTTTCTGTGATGGATAAGCAGAAGGCAGACGCAGCAAAAGAGAATGAAGAGCTTTCTGGTCAGCTGGCAACAATTCGTGCAAAGGTCGCGGATCTGACAGAGAGCGTGAATGCTCTGCAAGAGGACGCTAACCAGGCAATTGCTGAGCGTCGTGCTCTGGATGTAAAGATTTCTGATTGCACTGCGTCTGAGCGTAGTGCGCGCAATACCGCTGATAAAGAGACGCTTGCGTATGTAAAGCTTGAAGAGCAGATTGCTCATGCGCAGGTAGAAGACAAGATGTTTGAGTCCAGGTTGTCTCAGATTACGGAAGCGCTTGAGATCGCTCAAGCTGCCCTGGAAGATAGTGGCGCTAAAGAAGCAGAGCTCACTGCGGCTCTTGAGAAAGCTCGTCAGGAGTCCGAGGCGTTTGTCGCTGAGATTTCTGAGCGTGCTTCCGCACTTGAGGCGGCTCGCGAGGCAGAGCGCACTGCTCGCCAGGAGCTTTCAAGCAGTGAAGCTACGCTTGAGGCGCTTCGTGCGCTTGATGTTGAGGTGCAAAAGGGAAGTCCTCTGGCAGAAAAGCTTGTTGCGGATGCAGCAATCGCTTCTCTTGTTTCTGGCAGACTTGCTGATTATCTTGAGGTTCAGCCAGAGTTTGAGGCTCTTGTTGAGCAGCTTTTGGGAGAAGATCTTTCCGCGCTTGTTGTAGACAAGCAGCAAAACATTCAGATGCTCTTTGAGCGCGTTCAGACGCTTTCTGAGGACGGCAAGGCTACGTTGGTTGCTCTTTCTGACGCAGCTCCAGCTCTTGCCGCTCCGGCTCATACAACGTCTTTGCTTGAGCACGTATCTGCGCAGAAGGGTGCTGAAGTTCTTGTGCAGGCACTCTTTGGTCACGTTTTTGTTGCTCAGAGTCTTGACGATGCCTACGCTGCTCGCAACGTTGAGCCTCGCGGGCTTTATACGCTCCCTGACGGCACGTTGCTCTATCCAGACGGTCGTCTGGTCCTGGGGCACACATCTCAGGCTGAGGACGGCTCTCTCGAGCGCAAACGTCGCATTCGCCAGCTTGAGGACACGCTCCCTTCCCTCAAACGCCATCTGGAGGCTGCTCGCTCTGCAGTTACCAACTGCGAGAATGAGCTGGCTTCAGTTCGCGAGAAAAGCGCGCAGTCCAAGGGTGAGGTTGCTCGCCTCAATGGTGAGCTTACCTCTATTGCTGCGGAGCGCGGCCGTCTTGAGGGACAGGTTGCGTCTTCTCAGGCTGAGCTGAAGCAGGTGAGCACTTCTCGAGAGCAGGCCAAAGAGCGCGCTCAAGAGGCTCGTGCGCACATTGATGAGCACAAGCGTGCGGCTGAAGAAGCTAAGACTCGCATGGAGTCACTAGCTTCGGAGCTTAAAGAGCTGCAGGACCAGCATGAGGATGCCATTCGCGCACAGGGTAGGGCCAACCGAGAGCTTTCGGATGCAAAGACGGACCTCACTGTTGCAAAAGAGCGCGCAACGAGTATGGCTTCTCGCCAGGCAGAGCTTGAGAGACGTCTGTCTCAGCTGGATGAGCAGCTTGCCGCTGCCAAACAGGCAACGCACGCGCTTGAGGTAATCAGGCTTCGCGTAGATCCTCTATACAAGCGCTACGATGCTCTGCACCAGAAGGCGCTTGAGTGGGCGTCTAGGCTCAAGGATCGCGCGTCGTTGGCGGAGGCTGACTCCGAGACGCTGCGAGAGACCATCTCTGAGGCAAAAGATGCTGCTTCTGAAGCTGCGCTTGCAGTAGAAAAAGAGAAAGACGCTGCTAATCAGATTAGCGTTGAGATTGGTAAGCTTGAGGTCCAGGTTCAAAACGCCATCGAGGCCATTCTTGCTACGGGCGCCTCGCTGGACGAGGCTTTGACGCTTCCTGAGCCAGAAGATAGAGAGCAGGCAGAACGCCTTGCTGCATCGCTTAAGAGCCAACTTGAGGCGTTGGGTCCTGTCAACGCCGTTGCCATGGATGAGTACGAGCGCCTTAAAGAGCGTGCTGACTATATTAACGAGCAGGTAGCTGACTTAGAGGCTGCACGAACTTCGTTGAAGAAAATCATCTCGGCGATTGACCGCAAGATGCGTAGCCGCTTCCTTGTTGTCTTTGACCGCGTCAACCAGAACTTCTCCGAGATTTTCTCGATGCTGTTCCCTGGAGGTCATGCTCACATTGAGCTTACTGACCCAGACCATCTCTCCGAGACAGGCATTGAGATTGTGGCTCAGCCGCGCGGTAAGCGCATTACCAAGATGATGCTCATGTCAGGTGGCGAGAAGAGCCTCACCGCCCTGGCATTGCTCTTTGCTGTGTACAGAACGCGCACTGTTCCGTTCTACGTCTTTGATGAGGTTGAGGCTGCGCTCGACGACGCCAACCTCTCCAAGCTGCTTGATGCCATTGAGCAGCTCAAAGAGACCACTCAACTGATTGTCATTTCTCACCAGAGGCGCACCATGGAGCAGGCAGATGTACTGTATGGTGTATCTATGCAGGCAGATGGTGTCAGCCACGTTGTCTCTCAGAGGCTTGATAAGACAACCGGAAAGGTAGTTGATATCTAATGGGCTTTATGGACAATCTTCGCCGCGGTCTTGAGCGTTCTCGTGAGACTTTAAGCGAAATCTTTTATATGGGTGGAGAGGTCAC
>JABZHH010000015.1:0-32367 GCA_015258925.1 Atopobium sp.
GGTTTGTAAAGAGGTGGCATAATGTAGGTTAGAAGGCAGTAAGGAAATAGCCTTACACCACTTTTTGAGACGTGACTGATAGGCGCTTTGACCCTAAATTTTGAGCCTGAAAACTGCACCATGTCTGAGTAAATTTACCCAGACATGGTGAGAAAATCAGGCAAATAGCTCAGACATGGAGTACTTTTCCGGCAAATCGTTCAGACATGGCGAGAAAATCAGGCGCGCATAATGTCGTGCGCATAACGTCGCGGGCATAACGTCTCACTCGAAGCGCCGTCGTGCGAAAACGCTCGCGATCTTTCCGCAGTTATTCAGTAGCACCCGCGTTCTTCCTGCGGTTACATTCAAGCTTCCAGCCGATCATCCAACCAACTGCAAGAACGTAATTCTCGATAGCACCAACCAAATTTACCGACTCGTGAGCGCTCAAAAAATGAATGAAATGATTGGTTCCAATTCCAATACCACCCAGAATCAGCGCGAGCAAAATTGCACGTAGATAGACCCAATCGTAGTGGAAACACGTGGTAACCAAAATGATGAGCACCGCGAGATTCCAAAAACCAATCTCTCGCTGCCAACCGGTCGAAATACCATAAGCGGCATTGCTTCCCATGTACTCGGGAGCGACAATTTGCAGAATCGCCGCACCAGTCATCGCAACGATAACCAGCGCAAACATTACCTTCAAAAACTTATTCATGGGCGTCTTCAAAACAAACTCTTTTCGTATCAATTTGTGGTTCCTGCACAGGCAACGTGAGCGTCGCTCGCGTCCCTACTCGATAAAACTTTCAATCTCTTCGAGGCGCTCAAGTGCAACTTGTCGACCTGTCAGGTACAGAGACAACAGGGCCTCACCGGACTTCTCGTTAACTTTAACTTCAACTGGCTCGGGAGGCTCAAGCACCAGCACTCTACCCTCTTCCTCCAGCTCAAAGAGCTGTTTGCGCTGATCCATGTAACGCTCGGCGCGAGAAGCCAGCGCAGCTTCAAAGTACGGATATGAGGAATAGAGCTGTGAGCGAATGGCAATCTGCTCGTTGACGTCGGTTTTTACGAAGTTCCTGTCCTGCGTGACAATGACCAGCGCTTTCTTTGCTGGCGTATGGTCAGGTACGTCAACCGCACGCTCTGCTTTTCCGTCGGGCAGGCCAAGCGCCGCCGCAAAAGGAATTGAATCGGTAGTTCCGCCGTCCAAATAACGATGTCCGTCCAGCTCAACCATGCGAGAAACCGTTGGCATCGACGCGGACGCTCGGACCATGGTCACGTCTTCCGGAAACTTTTTTACGTGCAGATACGCCGGTGTGCCAAACGTAACGTCGGACGCCACCGCGTACATCTGCATGGGATTTTGATTGAACGCCTCGTTATCGCAGGGGTCCAAATGGTTTTGGATCTCATCGAACATAAAATCCGCACCAGCAATGTCACCAGTAGTAATCAGTGAGCGGAGCGAAAGAAATCGGGGGTCGTCCCTAAAGGCCAGCATGATGCGCATGGCACGACCCATCTGCTTGGACCTAAAACTCACAGCATTGATAGCGCCCGCGGAAACTCCCCACACGCTCTCAAAGTTGGTGACACCCTTCTCGCGAAGCACGTCAAGAATTCCAGCGGTAAAAATGCCTCGATAACTGCCGCCTTCTAAAACAAGCGCAGTTGAAGATAGGTGCGCGGACTCCTGGCGCGCGCCGCCGTTCTGCGAGAGTTTTTGCTGCTGATCGTCCATAACAACCTCCGAACTTTGTTATTCAGAGTGTACCCAATTTCTGCCCGGCCGCCCAACCGGTTTTTCACACAAAAAAGCGCCTGACGGTCAGACGCTTTAGTGATGCGATATGCGTGCTACACGCAGCAAAGCCGCGGGTTCTTTTTACTTGTGGACCTTACGAGAAGCAGCAACAAAACCAAGACCGCTTACTGTAAGAACAGAAGCTGGAACAACAACGTCTGCGATACCAGTTGCAGGAAGAGTGGATTTCTTCTCTGGTGTTGGTGCAGGAGCTGGTGTGGGCTCTGGCTCTGGTGCTGGAGCTGGCTCTGGATCAGGGGTTGGAGCTGGAGTTGGATCTGGAGTAGGTGTAGGAGTTGGATCTGGATTAGGCGTTGGAGCCGGAATGCGAACAAACTGAACGTTAATAACCTCATCGAACTCCATTGCTGGAACCCAATGTCCCTTAACCGTAACGGTGCCATCGCCGTTGTCGACAATGACTACGCCGTCAGCATTGCCAACCATAAATCCGTCTGGAATTGGGTTAGTAACATCAGGAAGGAAGTATGCGTCCTCAGGAGCGTATGGATTAACCGTTGGATCCATGAGCTGCTCTCTAGTTGGTGCAGGAATAGGAGTTACGCCAGTAGTAGCAGTAGCACCGGTAGTGCTTGTAGGAGCAGGTGTTGTGCCCTCTGCCAGCGCAGATGCTGGAACAAGTGCCAGTGCAGCTACAAGAGCAGATGAAGCGATACAGACCTTTAAATTCTTCATGTGGCTTTTGCGCAAATTTTTATGCACCAGACGGATGATCAGATACACAAGAATTTTTAGCGCATTCCTTTCTGATATGGATTATTTAGTTTCTCCGTAAGCAGATACTATCATATACATACTGTACAAATGTCGCATCTGGTCGACATATTCCGTGAACGCACAAAAAATTTGAACGACCTTTAAAACTATTTTCCAAAAGTTTGATAACATTTCTGCAGGTAAACTATTACGCAACTCAGAGTTGACAAATTTCCAACTCAACTTGGTGGTGTGCAATCGAGGCAATTTTTAGAGTAATAGCCATCACATGTGAATCCCACCACATCACCAACAGAAAGGAACAGCCATGTTACTGAGCGAGAAAATCATGAGCCTCAGAAAGCGTAATGGTTGGTCACAAGAAGAGCTTGCACAACAGCTTGGCGTTTCAAGGCAGTCAGTTTCTAAATGGGAGTCCATGGCTTCCATGCCTGATATTCAAAAGATTATGGCCATGAGCGAGCTCTTTGGCGTTTCCACGGACTACCTGCTCAAAGACGAGCTTGAGGAGCTTCCAGCCACTGCCATCGCTGCTGATTACGCGGCCTCTTCGGTGCAGAGCGGCTCTTCGGATCCCGCTGCCGCAAGCACCGTAGGCAGCCCTGACGGCGGTACCGCTGGCGAATCCTCCACCACTGATGCCGTATCTACCAGCAAAATTGCGGCACCGAAGCTCAGCGTTTCTCTCGACACAGCCACCGAATACCTGGATGCAATCGCACGAACTTCTCGCCCCACGGCAGGTGCAATTACCCTCTTTATCCTGGGTCCCGCGCTTCTTGTCTCGCTTGCAACATACAGCGAAGACGCGCTCTACTTTGATCCGATGCGCATTTCTCCAGATGCGATGGGCATCGCGGGCATTTGCATCATGATGCTCTTCATTGCTGCGGGCGTTGGCCTGCTGATTCTCCAGGACATGAAGCTCGCGAAGTTTAAGCAGCTCAAAGAGGCTTCTCTCGAGCTCCAATACGGTGTCGAAGCCGCCGTTCGTAGGCGCGCCGAGTCCACCGAATCGTTGCGATACGTGCAACAGGCCGCCGGTGTCTGCCTTACCATCCTGAGTGCAATCCCCTTCCTTATTGCCTCGTACTATGGGACTGGCCTCACTTTTGCGCTTGGTTTCTTTATGGCGGCAATTCTCGTCTCTCTTGGCGTTTACCTGCTGGTTTACTCAGGAATTCTTAGAGATGGCTACAAGGTTCTTCTTCAGGAAGGCGATTTCTCTCACGACGAGAAAAGCAACAAGAGGGACTCCAAATCCGCAGCATTGAAGTACAAGCCAATTGCCAGAGCGTATTTTGGCACCATTACCTTGCTATACGTGGGCTATAGCTTCATCACCAAGGACTGGAAAAGTTCCTGGATTATCTGGCCCGTTTCCGCGCTCCTCTACCACATCATTATCAGCATCCTAAACGCTCTTAAGAAACGATAGGCGCTTGCCGGCACGAGCCCAGCCTAGGTACAGGTCAAATACGACTCGCAAGAGCTCGGTCTTCTCGACAGGCCGAGCTCTTTGTGTGTTGTCCCGCGAAGGTTCCTTTGAGCCTAAAAAGTACAAAGAATCTGTGTTTGGGACACAGATTCTTTGAAGAAATCAGGCAGAATCCACCGATTCTTTTATGTTTTCAGGCAAAACCTACCGATTCTTTGCAGAACTCAGGCGCAGCTACGCGATCCAGAATCAGTTGAAACTTTATGCGCGACGAGACGCCTGGTACTTCTCAAAAGCAGCCTTGTATTTCTGCTCCTCTTTCTTGAATATGGCGTTGAAAATCAAAGTGGTTACCAGAAGAATGACCAGGTACAGAGCAGTAAACGACATCCAGGCCTGCGCCAAATTAGGAACCCATCCGCCAACAAGCGCCATCGCCACAAGCGTTGGGAACAAGCAAACGTTGAAGCCAAGGTACCTCTGAAGGTAGCTAAGCTTGGTGATCAGAGGCTGATAGTTGAACCAAACCTGCTGGTAAATGCCCGAAAGAACTCCGGCGGCAATCAACGTGAGGAGCGTGATGTTATTTTGCCTGTCACCATAATTGATTGCCAGCGCAATGACGCCATACACAAGCGAGATACCGGTGAAGCATATCGCGCCACCTGAAATACCTTTGCACATGATTTGACCTACTGTTTTATTGAGCCCCTCATCAAATTCTTGCTGAGTCTCTCGCTCAATTCCTTGCCAGTTTTGTGATTCGTTGCGTTCCATGATGTTCCCTTCTCTGGGATAAAACTGCTGTTAAAGTGTGGTTCGAGTGGTGTTTGAAGCTTCAATAAGCTGCGATGCGCAATACGCGAGAAAATCCGCTATCCCCTACACAATTCCAATACGTCGTTTGATCTCGGCGGCATACTTTCTTGAAGCAACAAGGGGTTTCTCGCCAAGCGACAGCAACATGCGGCCGGAACCTGCGGGTTTGATGCCCGTAACCTGATCCAAATTGACCAGTTCCTGTCGAGAAGTGCGCACAAACGCCGTGTCTTTGAGCGCGTCCTCGAGCTCGGTCAAGCGACTAGAACTTTCCAGAGTCTCCCCGTTTACCAGGTGAATCAGTGTCACACTGCCATCCGTCTGAATCCATGCAACATCCGCGAGAAGGACGACGCGCCTGTTGATGGTTCCGGGAACGTATCCAGTCATCTTTCCGTCAACCATCTGGAGCTGACGGACAATTCCCGAAACGCGCGGGTCATCGGGGCCGCTCAAGATGGTCACTTCGATTTGCGCGCGACCCTTTTCTTCAACTACACGAATTTCCATGACACTTCCAAACAACTTACTTGACCTAACGTTTCGTTTTCTTGCTGCAGCGGAATTGTAGTCCGCTTGCTTCCTTGCCTTAAGGCATCTTTAGAATAACGGTTGCATCTCTTATGTGGGACTTCGTGTCACTCAAATGCACTAACTGGCTCGTGAAATGCAATCTTTGCGCTTCAGACACCGTTCTTGCGCTTGAACGGCGCTTTGCGCGCGCCCGAACTCGCACGCTCGAACGCGCGTGCGCGCTCCAGCGTCTACACAAAAAGCCGCCCTCAAAATGAGAGCGGCTTGAAGTTACCGTGTGCCGTACCTGCGGCTTTTGCCTGCGAGCGTGTCAACCTGCCGCAGCTTAGTTCTTGGCTGCGTGAAGCTTGAGGGTGCCCAGTGCAAAGAGAACCGCTGCGCCGCCTGCAACAGCAAACATCAGCGTGTTCTGCAGTGCGTCGTCGCCAGTGTAAGGAGTGCGGGACTTGCGAGGCTTAGGGACAACAGGGTTAGTGGTGGTATTGGTGTCTGTGTCGATAAGACCATCGCTGACATGGGCAGTGTTTACAACCGTGACGTTTTTCTCGCCCTTGTTGACCTTGACCTGGAAGGTTACGGTGAGCGTGTCGCCCGAAGCAACGTTCTGAGTCCAGGTTACGGTACGTGTAGCTGGGTCGTAAGTGCCGCCATTATCAGCAGAGCCATCAACGTAAGTTGTGTGCTCTGGGATGACATCGGTGATGGTGACATCGCGAGCAGTGTTGGTGGTGTTGGTGTAAGTTACGGAGTAAGTAAGCACCTGACCAGCAGTTACCTTGTTGCCGTCGATGGAGTTGCCCTGACCGTCCAGGACATCCTTCTTTGGCTGAGGCAGAACTACCCAAACGCCAATGAAGTGAGCGTTTTTGTGGTCAATGACCTCGGAATCGTGATCGTAACCGATAAACACCCACGTTCCATCTGGGGTTTCTACGCGAGTAACACCGCCAAGAGGCTGATCAGGGGTAACAGTGGTTCCGTTAGGAATTCTAGTCTGCTTACCAGGCAGCAGGTCCAGGACCTCCTGAGGAAGCTCCCTATTAGGAGTGCCGCTTACAAACTCGTGGGTCTTCTCGTACAGAAGCTCAGTGGTTACCTTATTGGAGTGAGCAACGTTTCCGTCGACAACCTGCGTGAGCTCGTTATCAATGTTGGAGCCATCAGTCTCTACCTTACTGTTGGTAACAGTCTTGTAGGTAATAACAAACTTCTTGCCGCCATTTGCCTTGGTGAGCAGGTGATCCTTGATGTTGACCGTAACCTTCTGGCCGTCAACAGCAACGGTATAGTCAGTGCCTTCGGTCAGGGTCTGACCGTCAAAGCTTACGGTGAGACTCTGGAAATCAAGGCGCTCGTCAAAGGTGTCAACCATGCTCATCGACTTAATCTTGCCGATGGTATCAATACCCTGCTTTGGCAGCGTAAAGGTGCCGGTATACGTAATGGTTTCTCCAGCCTTGGCAGGAGCCTGCTCTGGATCAACGGCCTTTACAGGAGCTGGAGTAATTGCCTCAGTGTACACACCAAAAAGGCTGCCGCTGGTAGCTGCACTGGTGGACTCAAACGTCATGCTGTTTGACTTGGACTTAACAGCAAAACCTGCAAGGTTCTTCTCCTGATCAGGACCAGAGGTACCACGAACAGGATTCCAGGTAATATTGTTGCCGCTGGTGCTCTCAACAAGAATGTTCCTGTTATTCATAACAATGCTATCGATGGTGCTGTTGGCGTTAATAAGCGAGAAAGTCTCGTTTGCACCAGTGTCACCGACAACGTCAATATCGCTTGGCTGCATGACAAGCTTGAGGTCACAAGGGGTGCCATCGGTGTATTTAAGCTCTACAGTCACGTTTGCGCTGATTGCATAGGACCTGAACATATCAGCGGTGTAGCTGGGGTGATTTACATCAATGTAGTCCATGATCTGGAAGGACTTGGTTCCCCAGTTCTCATCAACAGTCAGAAATGCAACATCAGTCTTATTTGGATTGTTGTAATCTGCGTTGGCGTTCTTAAGGGTAAGGTCCAGCGAGTTAACGGTGACATAAACATCAACAGACTTGCCGTCAACGGTGCCAGCATTAGAGAACTTCAGCGAGAGAGGCTGAGCATACTGCTGGTTGGAACCGTCTTTAGTTGGCTGCACAACAAAAGCGGTTGAAGGAAGATTACCTGTATCTGAAGCAGGAATCTCTATGCGCTTAACGCCAGTTCCTTGCGAGAGAACAGTCATGTTGTCTCTGGTCAGTGTGAACTGGTAAATGTTGATCTGGGTAAGATCACTATCGTCTTTCTGGCGATCAAGTGCCTGAGCTGTGTTAATAGACATAAACAGGCATGCCACAACCATGGTGAGAAAGACTGAGATTCTCTTAAGAAAACCTTTTTTCATGATGGCCCCTCAAAAAGATGTGCATATTACAGATACATTTTCTTACAAATTGATAGTCAAAACTTAAGAGAAATTAGTATTCACATAAAAAGTGAATTTGGCTGATGAATAGTATAGTTTGTATGGACAATACTATTTTAAAAATAGTTCAAATTTTTGTATTTGTCCCGCATCTGCTGCTGATGAACATGAATTCAGCCTATCGTGCCTCAGTTTGCCTCGTTAGGGCGAGAAGGTCTGCCCGCCTGATACTTACTTGGCTCTTGAACTTTCTCTGTCTTGGAGCAAATCCACGCAACGGTATAGCCAATGCAGCCGATAAACAGGCAGGTTAAGCCCAACAAAAACATTTTCTCGCCAACGCCAAAGTTAATTTCATATTGAATTTTAAGCGCTAGCGGAGGATCTTGCAGAGGAAGACCAGCCTTAGCAAACAGGTAGTATGCACCCATGAGAGCGCTTAAAATACCCGAGATTAGAAAGCCCTGTGAAAGGTTCTTAATAATTTGAGCCGCTTTATTCATGTCGCATCATCTCCTTATGTTGCTATGGTAAAGCAAAATGGCGAGAAACCCAAAAAGAGAGCCAGCGTATGAGCTGCCTCCCATTTCTTGGACACCAGGAATAGGAGGCAGTTCAAAACACACTTAAGTCAGATAATCTGTCAAAAAGACGTATACATTACGCTGAAAATACCTCAAACGTGCAGAATATCTGACTTAGAAGTGTAATATGCCCGCAATTGAGCAGAATATCTGACTTAAGTGTGTTCCTTAGGTGCGGAATTTACCTATAGTTAAATCTTTTATATGACGCTATTCATTTTCTAGCATATTACATGAAGTTTATGCATAGAGATGTATATCAGGTAGTGCGACCGCCTAGCTGCCTGACTATCTTGATTAAGAACATGTCGATTCTTCGGTAGAAGCTACCAAAGCTGCGCTATTTTGTGCGCCAGGCCTAAAAGCCGACGCTAACACGCCGCAGAATCATAATCACCCGCACATGAACTGCCTCCCATTTCTTATGTCCAAGAAATGGGAGGCAGTTCAGTACTGGCTCTCTTTTGACGTGTAGGTGTTTTGTAGTGGATTGAGCTGCTTACTTTCCACTTGCCATCTTAGCTGGATACCACTTTTGGAACCAAGCCGTAAACAGACCCATTCCAATAGGAACCAGGTTGTTCACGACAACCAAAATGCCGCCCACTCCATTTTGAACTGCAAACCAACTCCAGATGGCAGTTAAAACGTACATAGCACCCCAACAAGCAGCCAAAATATAGTTTGTCTTCATGAACAGCGGATTGTTGTAAGCACTATCTCCACCGTAGCTGTACTTAACGTAAGCAGCGCAGAGAGGTTCTTTAGTCAGGCACGAGGCCAACCACATAAGACCAAAAGCCAGGTAACCCAAATTGACAATCAGGTTGCTGTCGCCATTTCCGCTCATAAAAACGCCTGCAGACAATGCTCCGACCAGGGCAAATGAGATTCTATCCCAGATGGTGAACTTGAAGTTCCTCATAATCAGCGGCATCAAGGCAGTAACAAGCAGCACAATCATGGCGCCAACCTGAGAGTCAAACGAGGTTGCAGTCCAGAAGGTAATCCAAGGGAGCAGCATTGTAATCATCTGCGGATTTTTCCGTGCGTTGCCGGCTTCTTTAGCCGACGCGTCCTGCGCAGCTTTAGTTGAACTACCAGGCGTTGGACCAAAATACTTGTCCCAATCAATCATGAAGGAAAAATCGCCCTCAACGGTATACAGATGCTTGCCCAGCGCCTCTGGTCCGCTAATCTCGCCACGAGAAATGGACTGCCACACCTCAAATGGAGTGTTGAGCTTTGTGGTGGTAGTGAGGCTGCCGTCAGTAAAGACCCTGCTACCGTCTTTGCCCAGCAGAATCTGGTAGCTACGTCCAAGATCGGTGTAATTCATCTCAAGCACGCGATCTTTTCCGTCGTAAGCCGTCTTGTCGTACAAAGCCGCCATCTGGGAGGTGAAGATATGGTCAAACGGTAGCTGCTCAACGGGTTTCTCGCCAGCGTTTGTGTTGCTCTGAGCGCTTGTATCACGAGAAATTCCCCAGCTTGCGTCCGCCATCTGCTCAAACATTTCTTTTGGATACAGCAAAACTTTGAGCTCGGCCCTTGTCTGGTTAGAAATGCCGCCCTGCGCATACTCAGTACCAGCCTTTTTGACAAGCGCAAGGTACCGGTCGGTGCGTGCAGAAAGCTCCTTTACGCGGAAAAGCTCACCCTGGCCGCAGAAAATGCTCTCATAGTTGCCCTGACCAAGAATGTGATCAAACATCTTGGTAACGCTATCGTAATTGCCCTCTGAAGAATAAAATCCGCAGGTAGATATTAGGACGTGCTTCTTGCCTGTCATGTCATAGCGAGATTCGTGCGCGCCACTTCCATATCCCCTGTTTGCATCGCTCATGAAGGGCAGACTCATGGGGAGCTGGCGATCAATCAGGTTCTTCAGCAGTCCAGGCACGTTGAAGTAGTAGAGCGGGAAGCTCCAAATAACCAGATCGGCCCAAAGCTGCTTCTGAATGACCGTTTCTTCGTCATCCGACATAATGCACTTACCAGGCGTGTTCTTCCAGCAGTGGAAGCATCCCTTGCAAGGCTTGATGTCCATGGTGGCAACGTTGAGCTGCTCAACGGTTACGTCTTCATTGGCGTGCTGCTCGGAGACGCCCTCGATGAAGCTCTTTGCAAGACGCAGAGAATTGCTGGCTTTACCCTTGGGACTGCCGTTAATCAGCAAAATGTTCATGCTGCGCCTCCAGCTCCTTCATGCACTTCTCGCTCCATGCTCTGAGCATTTCCTCGTGCATCTTGCCGTACTCTATAGTAAATTTCCAGAACAACGCCTTCTCTGGGTCACCCATTTGCGCTGCATAAGCGGCTACTGCGCCCGTTGCTAGCTCGCTTCCACCAGGAAATGACGAGGCGTTATCTGCGATTCGTTTAAAGAACGCACGGTTTTCCTCGTAAGAGCACTCGCCCCTAAAAAACGTCTGCATCAAAAGCGGAATGCGCAGCACCGAGGACTGAGAGTCTTCCCTCAGCCACCTGTTTAGCTCCTCTTTACCGGCTTCAGTTATCGAGAAAACCTTCTTGTCCGGCTTTCCTTTCTGAGCAACTAGCGTTGAGGTAACCCAGCCGTCTTTTTCTAGCGACTGCAGTTCTCTATAGATCTGGCTTGTCTGAGCAGTCCAGAAGTAATTAAGCGACTGTTGAAAGATGGTTTTAATCTCGTAACCGGACATATCCCCATAATTCAAGAGACCAAGAATTCCCTGCTTAAGCAAATCTCTCATCTCCTTATATTCCACTTGTTGAATATCTTACTAAGATAGTAATTCCACTTGTGGAATATGTCAACGAGAAATTCTAAAAACTTTGATTACTTTCTATCTGCAATCACAACCACCCGCCACGGACATGAAGATTATGATGTCAAAAGTAGTTCACATACGATATACTTTTGCCATGGCAATTATCGACGACATATACGCGAACGTGGATGACTTCGGACTCGTCACCTCCGCCGAGGCGAAGGAGTTCGGCATCCCCAACACCGAACTCGTCCAGCAGGAGCGGCGCGGTAAGCTCGTGCGCGTCGCCCGGGGTGTCTACAGGATGCCCGTCTGGCCCCACCAAGAGGCCGCTCCCTACGCCATTGCGGTGAAGGCCGCGGGCGAGGGGGCCTACCTCTGGGGCGAGTCCGTCGTGGCGCTGCTGGGCCTCACCCCTACTGACCCCACACGCATCTGGGTCGCCTCCCCAAGGAGGGTCAGGCGCGACGTCGGCCAGGGCGTCACCGTGCTGGGCATGCGCCAGGGGGAGAGCACCACGCACTACGAGGGCGTGCGCTGCCAGCGCGCGGCCGATGCCATCCGCGCTGCCGCGCCGAGACTCGGGCGCGAGCGGGCGCACGAGGCCGCAGAGACGGCCCAGCACGAGGGGTACATAACCGGCGGGGAGATGGACGACCTGAGGGAGGAACTCTCATGAACGCGAAGAGGCCGAACAGCATGCGCCACCTCGACGACGCGATCCGCAGGGAGTGCGGGGGCAACCAGGCCGCTTACGTGAGGCTGCGCACGCTCATGGCCAACGCCGTCGTCGTGGGGATGCTGCCCGACGGGGTCGTGAAGGGAGGGAGCGCCATCAAGATGCGCTACGGCAACGCCCGGACGCGCTACACCACCGACCTCGACACCGCGACCGCCACCGACCCCGCCTCCTACGCCGATCTCCTCGGAGCGGCACTTGCCCGCGGCTGGGAGGGCTTCACGGGGCGGGTCGTCCCCAGGGAGCCCGCACACCCGAAGGACGTGCCGGAGGAGTACGTCATGCGGCCTTTCGACGTAAGGCTCTCCTACCTCGGCAAGCCATGGTGCACAGTCCCGCTCGAGGTGGGACACGATGAGATAGGCGACGCCGACGCAGCGGACTGGATCGACCTCGAGGATGCGGACGCGGCGTTCGCAGCGCTCGGCCTCCCCAGCCCGGGGAGGGCGCCACTCATGACGCTGGAGCACCAGGTGGCCCAGAAGCTGCACGCCGTCACCGGGACGGGCGACAGGGTGCGCGACCTCGTCGACCTACAGGTCATGTTCTCGAACAGCGACATAGACCTCGCTGCGACGAAGCGCACGTGCGAGAGGCTCTTTGCCTACAGGCAGAGGCAGGCCTGGCCGCCGACGGTCGAGGCTCGCGAGGGGTGGGATGAGCAGTACCAGGCGCTCGCCGAAGGCATGGTGGTCATCCAGGACGTCGGCGAGGCGATTGAGTGGGCCAACACGCTCGTCTCGCGAATCGCCACGGCGTAGCCCCACGGCGGCCGCAGGCCCGCATCGTGAACTGTCTCCCCTTTCTTGGACATAAGAAATGGGAGGTTTTATGTTTTGCGCGCTTCCCGCACTCAACAGGCTAAAGCCTCAAAAAAGACTCTGCCATTTCTGACAGAGCCCTAACGTGCGATTATCGTATGTTTTCCGGTGCTCCAGCATTACCTATTACAGGGCAGAAGCGGCGTGCTCGTTGCGTTTTCACGAGTATCGTCGCGCTCGTCATATGCGTCGTAAGGAGCCTTGGGGTCGTGAACTTTGACAGGTTTGTTGACGTTGCAAACTTCGTCAGTATGGGCAAAGGCAAAGTTAATGTCATCTGCCCAACCTGTATGCCCGGTGATAATCTTTGGGTTAAGTCCGCGCTGGCGCAGGATTCCTTCTAGCTTTGCAAGCGATTGAACAGCAAGTTTATTGTCTTCCGCAAGCTTGTTGATAAAGCTATAACCGCCATCTGCTCCAAACCAAATGGTATCGCCCGTGAACAAATACTCGTCATCGATCAGGTACACCACGTGTCCCCAGGTATGGCCAGGGACCAGAATTGCTTCAATTTTTATGCCATCAATTTCAAACACTTCCCCATCATGCAGAAGCGTCTTTTTATTTGGAATGGTTACCTTTGGTAGCTTATACCAGCCATTCATTAAACGACGACGAATTTCTCCTGTTAAATACCTATTTTCAACTTCGCCAATATAAACCTGTGCGTGGCTGAAAAGCTGGTCACCGTCCGCCTCAATTGCGCCAATATGATCGGTATCCAGGTGGGTGATTAGAATGTGCTGAATATCCTTAGGGTCAATTCCCAGCCAGTCCATCTTTTCTTGCAGGCGATCATAGCTGTACCCTGCGTCAATCATGATGGTGGTGTTGCCTTTAGTGTAAAAGAAAATATTAGCCAAATACTCACGTACGCACCTTACGTGCTCATCAATGGAACCCGTGTTAAGGGGCTTAAATATTTCTTTGCCGCGATACATCCACGACATCAGTACTTTTTGAAACTTTGAAGCGCTCTTTGACATTGCTTCGCCTCGATTCTATTTTCTTCACACGGTGACAGTCGCTGTAAACACAATACACCAACCCGGTGGCCGGTGCGTGCATAAAATGGTGTCTGAACTTGCCTTTTAACTTTTGTTAGATTTTGCTAACTAAATATTACCCCTCTACCGTCTGCAATCTTTAATTTTCCGCTGAACGAGTAAAAAACAAACGCCAACGTAAAAATAAGCCTTGAACAGCAAAAACCGCACCCCAAATAAATTGGAATGCGGCTTAATTGCAAATGTGCAACATAACGTTGCATATTAATGAAAGTACTCATGAATCACGGGGTTTCTCGCCATTCATGAGTAACGAATGTATGGTGGAGGTGCGGAGAATCGAACTCCGGTCCAAAGCAAATCCTAGGCAGGTGTCTCCAAGCTCAGTTACTAATTAAATCTCAAGTATCGCACACTTAGTAACAGGCGTTTGATGCTCCAGTTGGTTCAATCTTTTTGTAAGGCATACCAACTACGTCCTTACAAGCATCTCCCTAAAATGACGTCACCCTGAGAACAGGAGAAAATCCCAGTTAGACGCGCTGAACTAAATTAAGCAGCGAGAGCCATACGAGGCTCAAAAGTAAGAGTGTTGTCAATTCAATTTGACGTTACCCCTGTTTTACGTGGCGAGGAGACCACGGCTTGCTGCCCACCGCAAACTCACCTTGTCGAATCCAGTCACCCCCAATAATGAGAGAAACTGCCACCATGCAGTTTTCAATGTTCCTGAATTGCGTGCGCGAGTGTCGCCGCCTGCAATTCAAAGTGTAGAGAGTATACCCCATGAACTGCCATTCTTTCAAAAAAGATATGACTATTTTGGGAACGGTTTACTTTTCGGCTTTTTGCGACTTACTTTGCGGACTTACCGTGAGCTTCTAGAACTTGTTTCTCGCGATCAATAAACATGACCAGAATAACCACTAGAAGCGCCGCAGGTGAGAGCCAAATCATATGAGTGCCCATCAGCGGAATAAGCAAGTTACCCACTACCGCACCAGCTACAAAGCAGAAAATAGTTCCAAAATAGAGCAGCGAGGTCTCAATATGAACAGGCTCGTGCGTATGCATATATGCGGCTATTTCTTGCGTTCCGCCGCGAAGATTACCAATGCACATGGTTGTGGCAAACGCGTGTCCGTGGAGCTTTCTAAACGCCTGAACTTGAATGCCGCATGCAAGAGATGTCAGACTGTTTGCCAGCAGATTCATGTCTGTTGGAAGCAGAGAAACAACGCTCAGGAGCACAATCTCTACGATAACCGCAAGCTGCCTCCAGTGCAGATGTTCTTCTCGCGCAATAGCTCGAATGGCATACGAAACCGCAATACCTAGAGCAAATGCCAAAACTGGCAGAGCGTATT
Organism: Atopobium sp.; assembly: GCA_015258925.1. GTDB lineage: Bacteria > Actinomycetota > Coriobacteriia > Coriobacteriales > Atopobiaceae > Lancefieldella. The sequence continues at coordinate 15,015 of JABZHH010000015.1, forward strand.
TGAGGCACTTTTCAAACGATCCGCTGGTCAGATTCACGCCCAAAAGCAGTAAGTTTCCGGTCTGAGCGTTGGCAAAAACGCCACCGCGCACCAAGTAGGAATAGGCGTCCATAACTCCGCCCGAGAAGGCCAAAAACGCAGCAACTTCTACCGAATCTGACATTTGTAGTGCGTGCTTCAAGACTACTCCAACCAAAATGCGCACATCAGCGACACATATCACACAGACGTATACGAAAAGCGATGCAGGTTAAATCCTACATCGCTTTTACGATTTTGTTTGGGTGATCATCAAAGAGGTTACCAAAGTGCAATCTTGCACGGAAAACCTGTCTGACTAATTTGTGGGGAGTTTACTCCTCGACAAGCTCGAACATCTCAGGACCAACGCCGCAAACTGGGCAAACATAGTCCTCAGGAAGCTCTGGAGTGTCAACCTCAACCTCGTAGCCACAAACGGTGCAAACAAACTTGTAAGTAGTCTCTGCCATTTTTATTCCTCTCTCCAAGCGCTTGTGCGCTTTTCCTTCTATTCGCGCAGTTAACGCGGACGGCAACTAACCGTGGCCCTTATCCGCGGTTAAGTGCTCATGCAGATAGTAACAAATCTTGAGTGATTCTAAAGCATTATTCCGAAAATAGGAATGATTCTCATAAAATTCGCACGAAATTTTTTTAGCGAGAAATTCGGCGTGCTCTGAGCGCCAGCCACTTGCGACGGTACGCTCGCGTGCGGTAGCGACGCCCTACTAGCGGCTGCGCTCCTTGAGAGCTCGCTGAATCTCGCGTTCAGAATCGCGCTTGGCTGCAGATGCACGCTTGTCGTAGAGCTTTTTACCCTGCGAAAGCGCAATCAACAGCTTGACGCGGTTATGCTCGTCAAAGTAGATCTCAAGCGGAACCAGCGCCAAGCCTTTCTGGCGAAGTTTTCCGTCAAGATAGTCAATCTGCCTGCGGTGAAGCAGCAGCTTGCGCTTTCTATCCGGATCAACGTTCCACACGCCACCGTTTGTGTACGGATGCAGGTGCATGCCGTGAATCCACGCCTCACCGTCGCGAATGAGGCAGAACGTATCGGTCAGCTGGCAGCCACGCTCGCGCAGGCTCTTGACCTCGGTGCCGGTAAGCACCAGGCCACACTCAAAGGTCTCGCCAATCTCGTACTCATGGCGAGCAGAGCGATTGCGTGCAATAGACTTCTTACCCTGCTGTTTTCCCTGGGTCTCGGCCATACTTATTTGCCTTCCCCATCTGAAGTTTCAGCTGCATCGGTTTTCTCGCCAGATGCATTGCCTATCGCGTCAGCAGATACGGGATTGCCGCCTGCGGTGAAGCCCTCGGAGATTGCGGCGTCGCGGACAAGCTGCAGAAGCGCAAGAGCTGCCTGCTCGCCCACAAGATCGCGAGCGCGAATGGTCATCTCAGTTGCGGTAGCTCTGTCGCCCATTGCGGCGCAATCCTGCGCGCACATCAGCAGGCAAACCGCAATCTCGGCGTTTGCGCCTGTTGGCAGACCCTCTGCCTCAAGCAGGTCGTTTGCCTCTTCGTCGGTAAGGCCATCAGGGTCCTTAGGAGTGCCTGCGGCCTGATCAAGCGCAGCCTCAAGAGTGCTGTCTTTGACCTCAAAGCGACGAGCAGCCCTCAAGCATGCCGCGGCCTGCTCAAGCCTACCTTGAGTCTCAAACCATGCCGCAAAGTTCAAAAACGCCCTGGTCAGATGCCTTGCCTCGCTTGCGCGCTCAAAGACGCCAAATGTCAGGGCAATATGCTCACGAATATCTCCTGCAATCTTAAACAGGTCAGCCAAATCAAGCCTAAATCCGCAGTTCATGGGGTTCCAACGAATAGCAGTCTTCAGCGCATTCATGGCGTTTTCGTAATCGCCGGTGCGTACGTAAGCCATTGCAAGGTCACCGTACAGGCGATCAAACGGCTCATGAACGTCTTCAAGCTTGCGAGGGTCGTTCTCCACGCGCCTATACGCTAAACGGTCAAACAGCGTGGGGAACGCAAAATACTGCACCTCATCTGTGGTTTGACAATTGCAGTCCACATATTCCTCAGCGTCTTCAGCCAAACGAAGCAGCAGCTCAAGAGCCTCTTCGTTCTGGTCCTGCATCATCATGCCTTCAGCGCGCATCAGCTCATCTGAAAGTGCCGAAAGTGCCATCTTACTCACCTATCATTCAATATCAATCATGCAATCATATGTGCGGGCACATTATAAACCCGCACGTAATCTACCTGCTTATTATTCCACAAGTGCCAAATCAATCTGACCACGAGCCACATTTACGCCAGAAATCTTCACGCGCACACGCCCACCAATGCGATACGTTTTGCCTGTTGATTCCCCTATCAGTGCTAGCGTCTCCTGGTCATACACGTACCATTCGTGGCCCAAATCCCTCACGGCGAGAAGTCCGTCGGCGTAGGTATCGTCCAGCGTAATGAACAGGCCAAAGCGCTCGCAGCCGTCAATGGTTCCCCACGTTTCTTCTCCCAGACGGCTCTGATAGTACTCGGCCAGCTTAATCTTTTGCGTCGCACGAGCTGCCACATCTGCCTTGCGCTCCTGCTCAGAGCAGGTGCTACAGATATCTGGGAGCGCGCTCAGCTCTGCACGAGGTGCCGTCTGGCCACGAAGCAGACGCTTAAGCGTGCGGTGAACTATCACGTCAGGATAGCGCCTAATTGGCGAGGTAAAGTGGCAATACGCATCTGCTCCCAGGGCAAAGTGCCCTTGATTGGTTGGCAGATAGATTGCTCGTTTTTGGGCTCTGAGCAGCTGCGCATTTACCACGCGAGCATAACGTGTACCATGCACTGACTCCAACGCTTCTTGCAATGCAGCCTGATCGCCAATAGCAATACGAGACGCAACGTCTGGCTCAAGCGCTCCCATCGCCACAAGCGGAGTGACCGCAAGCTTAAGTGACTCTGGCGAAGGCTGCTCATGCACTCGATATGCTGACTCAAGGTCGTGCTGGCTGAGCATATGCGCAACGCTCTCATTAGCCGCGAGCATTGCTTCCTCGATAAGCCCCGTTGCTTGAGTGCGCTCTCGCACCGAGACTCCAACTGGCTTGTTATTCTCGTCAAGCACTACGCGCGTTTCCACGCTCTCAAAATCTACTGAACCGCGTTTCTCGCGAATTTCTTCTCTCAGTGCTCTGATTTGATTGAGCACGTTAATCATTTCTTTGATTGCGCCAGCGTCTTCTGCAGAAACAGCCGAGTCAAGTGCCGCAGCATCTCCTTGGAGATAGCTATCTACCTGGTCGTAGCTGAGTCTTGCTCGTGAGCGGATAACGGAATTCATAGCTGATGCGCCAAGAATCTTGCCTGAGCTGCTTAAAGTCATCTTTACCGACATGGCCAGCCTGTCTTCAGCTGGTCGCAGAGAGCAAACGTCGTTGCAGAGTTTCTCTGGAAGCATAGGCAACACGCGGTCAACTAAATATGCCGAGCAGGTACGCATGCGAGCTTCCAGGTCAATGGGAGAATCCCATTTAACATAGTGAGCCACGTCTGCGATATGAACCCACAGCTCAAAGCCACCGTCTTTAAGCTTGCGCGCACCAACGGCATCATCAAAGTCTTTAGCATCCGCGGGGTCTACGGTGATACACAGATTTTCTCGCAAATCGTGTCTTGAAACGTCTTCCATAAGCGCTTTATCTGCGTCAACGGAGATTTTCTCGGCTTGTCTTTGCGCCTTGATAGGAAATTCTGTTGCCAGGCCATATGAAGCAATAGTTGCCTCAACGTTCATGTCCAAATCTTCGGCAGAACCCACGCGGCGCTCAATGGTAACCACAGCAGCGCTTTTACGCGTTGGATACTCCGTGATGCGCGCAACAACCACGTCGCCCTCAAAAACGTAATGACGTCCAACAGAAGGATCTTCGGGAAGCACAAAGAAATCTCGCTGGATGCGACTATCCAGCGGCACTACAGCGCCAAGTGGACCAGCGTCGTGGAAGATGCCCAAAAACGTCTGAGTAGCTCGCGTAAGCACAAAACGCACGTTTGCCAGAGGAGTCTTTCCCTTGGCCGAGACCAGCGAAACCTGAACCTCATCTCCGTGCATTGCCTCGTGAATACCATGCTTGGCCAGCGCATACGTTCCCTCAGGGGTGCTTACGGTAGCAACTCCTGGGCGAGAAAGGCTCAACGTGCCCGTAAGCAGCGCTGATGGTCGCTTTGAGACTTTTGCACGTCCCTGACGACGGTTTCCTTTATGTACGCGTTTTCTAGCCAAAAATCCTCCTGTAGGTAGAAGCCAGCGCCTTTTGCGCTGACCCGATGAATCTTCTGATATGTACCCTAAAGTGCCTTGTGATAGACGATGCGCAGATAAGGCGAGAAGTTCTAAAGATCCTGCTGAGCATTTCGACGGGTTTGCATCGGAACCCTCACCGGGTTTCTCGCCATCCCTGTACACACAAAAAGAGCCCCTATGCAGAGACTGCATAGGGGCTCCAGAAGGGATTGGTTTACCTCTTAGAAGGTGCCGCGAATAACCTCGCTGCCTTCCTTCATGATAACTTCCATGTTATCTGGGGTAAGGTCGCGGATGTTGGTAGCAACGTCGCCCTTGACAACCAGGAGGTCAGCAAGCTTGCCAGCCTCGAGGGAGCCAAACTCATCCTCGTGGTGAACCATCTTTGCGCCGTTAAGAGTAGCAGCCTTGATGGTCTCAAGAACGGTAACGCCAGCCTTCTCAACGAAGTCATACATCTCGTCGATGGTGACCCAGCCGTAAGGAGTTACGAAGCTGAAGGAGTCGGAGCCGATGGTGAGAGTGACGCCGCGCTCGTTAGCAGCACGGAGGTTCTCGTATGTACGGTTGAGGCCCTTCTCAACAACAGTATCGCCTGCAAATGCGTCGAGCTCTGGAGTCCACTCTGGTGGATAAGTTCCGTACCAAGTTGGCAGGAAGCCAATGGTAGGAGTGAAGAAGGTGCCCTGCTCGCACATAAGATCCATGGTCTTTGCGTCAAGCTCGAAGCCGTGAATCATCTGCTCGCAGCCGCAACGGACGGAGTCATAAGCTGCGGAGAAGCTGTTGTAAGAGTGTGACCAAACAGGAATGCCAACCATTGCTGCCTCGTCGCAAACTGCCTTGATCTCCTCGTAGCAGTAGTGCTGATCGCGACCGGAGTCCCAGTGCCAAATGCCGCCACCGGTTGCCCAAATCTTGATTGCGTCTGGGTTCTCACGAAGACGACGACGAACTGCCTTACGAAGATCCCAAGGACCGTCTACCTGATCGCCCCATGGGTGACCATTCTTGGAGATCTCCTGTGGGAGCTGGTGGCAGTCACCGTGACCAGCAACGCGGCAGAAGCCAAGGCCGGTAGCAAAGATACGTGGTCCCTCCATGACGCCCATGTTAACAAGGTCACGAATTGCGATACCATTGCGGCCAATCTCGCAGACGGTGGTAAGACCGTGGGAGAGAGCGTCCCAGGACTGCTTGACTGCGCATGCCTGCTTCTGAGCAACGGACTCGATAACCCAGTCGTTATCGTTGTCGGTCAGGTTGCCGGAGAAGTGCAGGTGGGTATCGATAAGACCTGGCATAATGGTGCGGCCCTGGATGTCACGGACCTCATAGCCCTCTGGAACCTCAGTGCGAGGACCAGCATAAGCGATCTTCTTGTCGTCTACGAGGACAAGAGAATCCTCAACAGGAGCGGCGCCAGTGCCGTCAACGAGCTTTCCGCCTACAAAAGCAATCTTACTCATTTCTTTCCCCCTCTAGTAAATGATACATACTATCTTTTTGCGCCCACCCTTTTTGGGCGCAAAAAATCCAAACTAAAGAAACAAATAACGTGCTTAGTTCAACGTACCGATGAAACCTTTAGAGCTTGCAAGCAACTTATGCTGCTGCCTTCTCAGACTGACGACCAAAGATCATGAAGATGGCCATACCAATGACAATCCAAGAAATGGTGATGATCCACTCAACTGGCTTCAAAGCTGCAGGGCTGAAAGGAACAACCATCAGGCCGATGATGATACTACCAGCAAGAATTGCAGCAAGGATACCTGCGATACCACCGGCAACCTTGTAAGGACGAGGCAGGTCTGGCTCGGTCTGACGCAGACGCAGGCAGGCAACGCCAGCCATGGTGCATGCAAAGATGAAGCCGAGAGAAGCAACGTTGGTCAGAGGAACAAGCATGTTGCGGCCAAGGAATGGACCAACAAGGGTCAGGCCAGCCATGAACATGTTTGCGGTCAGAGGTGCGCCGGACTTAGGGTCAATCTTTGCGAAGGACTCTGGGAGCATCTTCTTACGACCAAGAGCAAGCATCAGACGAGTAGAAGCACCAAAGAAGGAGTTCATTGGGCCCAGAGGTCCGAGTGTTGCAATGATGAGCATTGCAATGTAGAAGAACAGGTTGATGCGCTCGAGAACTGCAAGTGCAGGAACGGAAGACTTAACAAACTCGTGCCAGTCAATCATGGTTCCGAATGCATAGATGCAGATGAGATAGAAGACACCAGAAGCGATAAGTGCAAGTGCAGGAATGATGCCAAACTTCTTCCAGTCAAGGTCAGCAGAAGCCTCTTCTGCCTGCTGTGGAATGGTGTCGAAACCAGCGTAGAAGAATGGAGTCATAACAAGTACTGCAATGATGCCGCCAAAGAAGCTGGTAGCCTTTGTGCCCTCGCCGCCTGCAACCTCAGTTGCCTGGGAGAAGACTGGGAGGCCGTTGCTTGGAGAACCAGTTGCAAAGGAGATAACCATTGCAAGGATCATACCAGTCAGCAGAGCCTTAGTCAGGAAGCTCGAAAGCTTAGCTGCTGCGCCAGCGCCCTTAAAGTTAAGGAAGATGACCAGGATAGCAAAGCAGAGAGCGATGACTGTTGGCCACAGGTAAACATCTGCACCAAGAATGGTGTAGAGCTTAACGGACCTCAGCCAAGAAAGAATAGGGAATGCGCCAAAGCGGTCGGTGAGAAGCGTGGAAATAGCAATTGCCTCCCAAGGGCACAGTGGAGCGTTACCCAGAAGAAGCATCCAGCCGGTAAAGAAGCCCATTGGGCGGCCGAATGTCCTGTCGACGTACTCAATGATGCCACCAGAAATTGGAATAGCAGCAGTGAGCTCGCCAAAAACACATCCAATTGGTACAAGGAAAATTGCGCCAATTGCGAATGCGATCATCGCGGGGAATGGTCCTCCACCAAGAACCATCCAGTCGCCTACCAGGAGCACCCATCCGGTACCAATGATCGCACCAAATCCGATGGTAAAGAAGTTGAATAGACTCAACGACTTTTGCATCTCAGGTGCCTCGGCATTTTCTGCCATGTCCCACTCCTTCCCGTAATTACTCGGACGAAGAACTTGATGAGACTATGTTTGCACCCGAAGCGATTTGAAAAAAGGAGTAGCGCCCTCTGGGCGTCAGATAAACCCGTAAGCGTAAAGGCTATAACCGCGAGCGGTAGTTAAATCTTTTTACATCTTTACCAAAATCTAATAACAGTTATGCAATTTTCAAATAGTTAACGTACACAGCTATGTATCAATCTTTAACTCAAATACTTTAAAAACTCTTCTGTAGTGCGCGACATCTCGCCTTTTACACGATGTGTAATAAAGACATTACGATGTACGGGAGTTTCTAGATGATGTACATCAATATCAAAATTTGTACCTTTTGTTGCCTCAAGTGGCAACAAACTTACACCAAGACCCGACTCTACCATGGACATAATGGTGAATGAATCCGATGATGCAAATGTCATACGTGCGTTTTTGAGCTGCTTCTGAAGCAGAGGAGCTGTCTCAATATCAACAATAAAGGGTTCTTCAATAAGACGCTTAACAGGAATTGTCTCAAGGTCCTTCTCGTAATGTCCCTTTTGAGAAACAACAATAACCTCATCATGATCAAATAAAGTTGAAGTAAATCCCTGCTCAGTTGCGCGAGTCATAGTAAAACTAATATCCACCTTACCCTTGCTAATAAGACGCAGGGCTTCTCCATACGTACACTCAATAACTTCAACTTTGATGTTTGGATGATCGGTCATGTACTTCTTCAAATGACCTGGCAGTGCTCGTGAAAGAAAGCTCGAAGGCGCTGCAATAACAAGATCGCCCATCTCAATAGCACTGACGCGATTCACTTGATTGCTCAGCTTGCTATAAGCCTGGCACACCTCTTCTGCAACAGGCAGAAGTGTCTTTCCCTCAGGAGTCAGACTCACATAGCCGCCATGCCTGTTAAACAGGCGGACATCCCACTCTTTTTCTAGACTTGCCACCATGCGACTAATAGACGACTGAGTGCATCCCAGCTCTTCTGCCGCCACCGTAAAGCTACTGTGATACGCCGCGGAAGTAAAAGCCTGAAATTTATGCAGGTTGGTCTCCATACTTGGCCCCCATTCAAGTACGTGGCCTAATAATTCACCCCTAAAAATATCATTCTACCTGCAATTTAGTAAATACCGTTTAACGTAAAAAGACCCCGTGAACGGTTTTCACGAGGTCTTACCTTACAATCTTTATGCAAAAAACTTTCTTAATTGATACTTCGCTTTGACAATTGAAGCACCAGGCTGCTTAGTTGCTATGCCTTCAGATAACGGCCCATAGCAATAGCGGAACCAAAGAGTCCCAGTAGCAGGCCAAGGAGCAGCAGAAGGCCACTCATGCCCAGCATGACCGTTGTTGGAATAGCAAAGGTCAAGAAGGTCATGCTCTCTGCCATAACTGGAAGAAGCATGTGGGCTCCAACAACCAAAACAGCAATGGCGAGAAGAGCACCGATAAGTGCCTCAAGCACGCCTTCCATAAGGAATGGTCCGCGAATAAAGCCGTTAGATGCACCAACCAGACGCATGATTGCAATCTCACGACGACGAGCGTTAATAGCAAGGCGAATGGTGTTGTTAATAAAGACAAAGGCGACAAACACCAGAAGTCCAACAAGGCCAATAGCGCCAATACGAATGTATGCTGTTACGCTAAACAGACGCTCAACGGTCTCACGGCCATACTGAACATCACCAGATGGATTGCTCTTGTTATCCGCAATAGCTGCAAAAGATGATGAAGAAGCAATGCGCTGAGCAACTTCCTGGACATCCTTAGGATCCTTGAGCTTAATCACAAGAGATGCAGGAATTGGATTCTGACCATCAAGGGCAGAAACCGCGTCAGAAGCATTGCGGTAGCTCATGGTTGTGCGGTACTCCTCAAGAGCCTGATCTTTGCTCTTGTAAGTTACGGACTCAACCGTATCCCAGCCCTGAATCTCCTGCTGGAAAGCAGTTACTGCAGACTGATCTGCATCATCAGAAAGAAATGCCTGGATAGTAACGCGGTTCTCGACACTTCCCACCATGTTCTCGATAAGAGCGGAGCCAAGAATAAACAGGCCAATGATGAACAGAGACAAGAAGATGGTTACGATTGCACCAAGAGCGGTAGACCAGTTCCTTCTAAAGTGGCTTCCGGCCTCACGCAGAGAGTATCCAAAATTAGAGAGCCCCATAGTAGCCATAGCCTCCCTTCTCCTGGTCGCGGACAATGTGACCAGCCTCAAGAGCAATAACGCGCTTGCGCATAGAGTCAACCATCTCGCGATCGTGTGTTGCCATTACAACCGTAGTGCCCGCACGGTTAATGCGGTCAAGAAGCTTCATAATGCCCAGAGAAATTGCTGGGTCCAAGTTACCCGTAGGCTCGTCGCAGATAAGCAGTGGTGGGCGGTTAACCATTGCACGAGCAACGGAAACACGCTGCTGCTCACCGCCAGAAAGCTGATCTGGGTAAGCGTCCATCTTCTGGCCAAGGCCTACCAGACGCAAAACCTCAGGAACCTGCACCTTAATAACAGAACGAGGCTTGCCAATGCACTCAAGTGCAAAAGAAACGTTCTCATAGACGGTCTTATCGGGCAGAAGCTTAAAGTCCTGGAAGACGGTACCAATCTGGCGACGCAGATACGGAACCTTGGAGTTACGCATACGCGTAAGATCCTGACCAGCAACAATAACCTGTCCGTGAGTTGCCTTCTGCTCGCGCGTAATAAGGCGCAAGAGAGATGACTTACCGGAACCAGAGTGTCCAACTACAAAGACAAACTCGCCTGGGTAGATATCAGCGCTGATGTTATCCAGTGCTGGGCGGTTTGGCTGTGATGGATACACAAGCGAGGCACCCTTAAAAGAGATGGTAGGAGTACCAGTGCGCTCAACCTGAGGTGCGTCTTGGGCAAGATCAGCAAAGAACTTTGCGCGATCAAGAGGTGCCTGCTCAGGGTTATTTTGCTGCTCAGCAGTTACCACGTGTACAGCTTCTGCTCCAGAAGCAAATGGATCAGATACAGTTGTTACAGGTTCAGCAGCCTGGGCCACTGGCACATCAGCAGAAAAGTCCTGGGTTTCAACTTGATCAGCTACAACATCTTGCTGGTCAAGCTGGTTCAGATCATCCTGAGAAATTACCCCAAAACGGTCATCAAACGAGGACTCCTGTTGCTCATCAGTGCGAAAATGATTAGCCACAGTTGCTCCTTTTCTTACTCCGAAGAGACAGATACAGATTTTATTTTACCAAAAGTGCAGGTATGTTACACGTCATGCAGGTCATCCACAGAAAAACCGCCTCTTCTTTTCAGAAAAGGCGGTCTGACAATCGCGAGAAAAACGTTGTTGAGCGTTAGTTATACGCCACCTGCAGGTAAGTTTTGCACCTGTTATGCAGCCTGCATCTTTGCACGTGTCTCATCAATGATGGCACGTACCTTAGCTGCGTTAGCGGCAATCTCCTCTTTTGAGCCCTTAGTAAGCAGGCTTCCCATGCCGCAGCAATCAATGCCACGCTCAATCCACTCAGCAAGGTTGTCAAGATTAATGCCGCCAGAAGCCATCAGAGGCATCCAAGGAGTTGGAGTCTTAAAGAGGTTGACCAGCTCAGGACCATAGACGTTAGAGATTGGGAAGCACTTAATAAAGGCAGCGCCCATCTCAAGACTGTGGTTTGCCTCGGTCATAGTAGTGCAACCAGGTGCGTAAGGAATCTGATACAGGTTACACATACGAGCAACCTCATCAGAGCCGCAGTTAGCAACAATGAACTGAGCGCCAGCCATGATAGCAAGACGAGCAGTTGTTGGCTCCATAACGGTACCTGCACCAACAATCATCTTGTCACCAAGACGCTCTCTAATTGCAGCAATAACCTCACCTGCGTTTGGCAGGGTGTAGCTGATCTCCATTGCATGAACGCCGCCTTCTGCAAGGCCCTCAGCAATTTCAATACCACGCTCAACCGTTGGGACGCGAACAACTGCAAACGCACAGGTATCTACCAGCGCCTGAGAAACAGCAGCTTTCTGCATCTTCATATACAACATCTCCTTGTAAATGTATCTCGCTCTTCCCTATTGAGCTGGCGAGAAACCCGTCATTTTTGATACTTAGTTATGAGCAATTCCGTAATGGTCAAGCATTGCATAGATCTTCTCGTCAACACCTTCTGCAACCTCTGTAACCGGGAAACGAGCAGGACCAACAGGGTATCCTGCAAGCTCAAGAGAACGCTTAAGCGTCTGAGGAGTGCTTCCAAGGTGAAGGATGTCGCGAATTGGCTCAATCTCTGCCTGCAGGCGAGCTGCCTCTTCTGCATTTCCTGCCTCAAGAGCCTTCCAAAGGTCAACAACAACCTTGGTGATAAGGTTTGCAGTGCCTGCAATAGTGCCCTGAGCTCCAAGGGCGTGAGCCTCAGAAATCTTGCCGTCAGAGCCTACAAGTACGTCAACGTCGTGACCAGCGGCAGCGTCCAGATAATCCTTGAGGCTATCAATGTTGCCGGAGCTGTCCTTAATGCCCTTGATATTCTCAATGGTTACCAGCTGCTCAACGGCCTCTTTAGAGATGTTTTTGCCGGTACCCTTAGGAATGTTGTACAGAAGGACAGGAATCTTTACGCTTGCAGCAACCGTCTTGAAGTACTCGACCAGCTGCTGATCAGAAATGCCCAGGAAGTAAGGGTTGATGACAGAAAGTGCATCTGCACCAATTGCCTCTGCTTCACGGCTCATGTAGAGAGCCTCTTTTGTTGAGCAAGCGCCGGTTCCTACGTAAACAGGAAGACGACCTGCGGTTTTCTCGATAATAAACTTGGAGAACTTGATCTTCTCGTCAGGGTTACAAACGTGAAACTCACCGTTAGAACCAAACGTAAAGATACCGTCAGCGCCCTCGGAGATAAGCTTTTCTAGAAGCTGCTCAGCTGCTTCATAGTTAATGGACTGCTCTTCGTCGCGGTTAAACGGTGTGACCATAGGGACAATAACGCCCTTAAATGTTGACATTCAAACTCCTCTGTATATTTTACAGTGTTTACCTGGGGTTATTTGCCCTCGCGAATAGATGCGCCAAGGGCTCCACCTGGATGCCACTTAACATACTGCTCTGGATTAAGGCCGTACTCGTTCTGGAGCAGGATGGAGAGGCACTGGAGCTCCATAATCTCTGCCAGGATAGAAGCACGTGGAGGCTTGTTCATGGAATCGCCCTCCTGCTCAACGCCTGCAATAAGAGCAACCTCTGCCTCGTTTGCCAGCCAGGAGTTTGGATTGCCAGTCAATGCAATAATGTGCACGCCAACATTTTTAAGGCAGGTAACTGTGGCCTTGAGCTCGCCTGTCTCGCCGGAGTTGGAAATAGCAATGACTACGTCACCAGGACGAGTCTGACCAGCAGATCCATGGACGCACTCGGTGCCGTGAAGCTCGTAGGTTGGAGTTCCAGTTGACGAGAAAAGCGATGCAGCATAACCAGAGACATGACCTGGCTTACCAATACCAGTTACGTGCAGGCGGCCGCCCTTTGCCTCTGCGTCTAAAATAAGCTTTTTAGCTGCGGAGAGTGCGTCAAAATCGATGCTCTCTACATACTGATGGAGCGACTTTCCCACAATGGAGAGAAACTCCTGAACCTGCTCTTTTTCAGTTGCCATTACAACTCCTTATCTGTCTGTGAGTCCAAGCTCAAAGACACTTACTGCGCAATGAATTAACGCGTCTCTTTGACCTTGTGTTGAGCCATAAGCTGCTCAATCTGCCCCTGAATTTCATCAAGAGTGGAGGCCATAAAAGGACGGTTGATGTCTACAAATTCAAATCCTGAAGGATGGCTTACCCAAGCGCCTTCAAAAAGTAGGCGCAGCGCCTTGCCCTGTCGGATGAGTTTGTAGCTTTTAATCTTGGTATAAGGAACGACAAGTGCTTTTCTCTTGTCGGATTTTGCAAAGATAAATACGTGTTTCTGACCAAAATCAATAACATGAATACCACTGGCAAAACGACTAAAACGCTTTCCCATGGCACGTGAAGCAAACCACGTAATGGTGAGTCCTGCAATAACGCCAACAAGACCCAAAATATTGCCACTTACATTAGCGTAAACCCAAAAGAAAAATGTCAGAGCAAGAGCGGCAAACGCCATAAGCAAGTACAGAATTCCCTGAACCATCAAACGAGTTCTGTCTTCAAGAACTTCTAGAACTAACTGATCTTCAGGAAGCTCTGGAGCAGGCTTTTTGTCAACGCTAAGGCCAAACATATCGCCAAGCACTGACTCAGTAACACTTTTGTTGTTCTTCTCGTCTGCCATGTTTTTCCTTGTTGTGAAGCTTTTAAAAGGGCGCCCGCGGGCTTTCCACGAGCGCCCTAAGAAACCGTAGAGCTGAGTAGGTACTACAGAAATCTAGGCTTAGGCAAGACCAAAGAGTGAGCCGATGCCGTAGATGATAGAACCAACGATGTTGTAGTCAACGTTAGGGAAGGATGCCTCTGCAATTCCCAGCTGAGCAAATGCAGGATAGAGAATCAGAGGACCAGCGGTCAGGAAGATACCAACCAGGAAGGAGCCAAGAAGAGCACCGCGCCATCCACCATAAGCGTAACCACAAACACCACAAGTACCACCAGAGAAGAAGCAGATACCTGCTGCAGGAATCATGATGGTTGGGCTGTGGAATGCAACCATAAGTGCCATTGCAACAAGGCCACCAAGGAAGGAGCCAATGAAGCCGATGATGACAGCGTTTGGTGCAAATGGGAAGATTGCAGGACAGTCGACTGCAGGACGTGCATCTGGAATGAGCTTCTCGGAGATGCCGACAAATGCAGCGGTGATCTCAGCAATGAACTGACGGACGCCGTAAACAAGGACGGACATACCAGCAGCAAACTGAAGACCAGCGAGGAATGGCCAAATCCACCACATATCGTTACCAAAGTAGCTGGTAAATGGCTTGTTGTTTGCAAGGGTGTCGCCAAAGTGACCGGTGACAAGGCATGCAATAGTAACAACGTAGAACAGAACAATCATAAAGAGAGCAACGGAGAAAACAAAGTCCTTGAAGAGCTTGAAGAACTCTGGGAGCTCCTTAGCCTCTTTCTCGCCGTCCTCCTCGTTCTTCTTAGCAAAGAGCTTTCCAACGTAACCGGAGAATGCATAACCGATGCAGTTGAAGTGGCCGATTGCGATGGAATCTCCACCAACAAGCTTGTTTACGAATGGCTGGCACAACGAAGGTAGCGCAGCACCGCAGAAGCCGAGAATGACGCCACCAAGAACAATGGTGACCCACATTGGGAGACCAAGAGCAATGAAGACCAGGGCAAGTACGCAGGAGAAGTACAGGAAGTGCTGACCAGTCAAGAAGACGGACTTGAATGGGGTAATCTTGGCAAACACAAGATTCATGATGAAGCCAAGGACCATTACAAGAGCAACCTCAGTACCATAGGTATTCAGTGCAAGAGCGGTTGCTACCTCAACCTGGGTTACAACGCCCTTAACAGCGAATGCACGACTAAACATATCGCTGAAGATGTTGACCTGAGCGGACATAGCGCTAGAACCAATGTTGAAGATCATGAAGCCAATAATGGTCTTCACGGTACCAGAGAAGATGTCCACAGCGGACTTCTTCTGCAGCAAGAGGCCGACAAGAGCAATAATGCCCATGATGACGGCTGTGTCTCTGAGCTGCATGAGAATTGCATTGAGCATGCGTAATCCCTTTCAGCAAATAAACCGACGAACCTACTCAGATAAGTTCTCTAAATCAAATGACAAGTACCTCTTGTCAAAGGTTTGGCGAGAGCTTCTCGCCGAAGGCAACTCATGTTGCGTATGACGAGAAACTCCCGCCAAAAAGATACAAAGGGGAGCTTATGCGTTGTGCTCTGCGAGCCAAGCGGTGAGCTTTTCCTTCATCTCTGCCTTGTCGACAATGTTGGTAATACCAACTGCAGAAGGAACGCGATCGTCAGCGTTGAGCTCATCGGTGAGGTCAGACATGGTGATAACAAGATCGCCATTGAAACCAATCAGGGAATCCAGATTACCGTGCTCGGTCTCGATTGGAAGATCATTCTCTTTGATGACCTGGTCAATCTTGATCTTGAGCATCATGGAAGAACCCATGCCTGCACGGCAGCAAACCAGTGCGTGGAACTTCTTATCAGCCATTACAACCTACCTTCCTTTGTGTGGACAAGATCCACAACATCTTTTGGTGACTGAGCTTTTTCAAGCTGAGCAAAGAAATCTTGATCGCTCAGCAATTCAACAAGAGACTGAAGGGCACTAAGGTGGCCTTCACTATCTTTTGCAGCAAGTGGGAAAAGGAACTTAACTGGATCGTTGTCTTTGCTGCCAAACTCAACGGAATCCTTAAGCACGGTAATGCCTACTGCAGGCTCAAGTGCGCCGGACTCAGGGCGTGCGTGTGGAAGGGCAACATGCTCGGTAATAACAATATAAGGGCCAAGTTCGTTGACACCTTTAATGATGTCATCAACATAGCCCTCAGTTACTTTTTTGTTATCGACGAGTGGTTGCGCAGACTTTCTAATTGCATCTTCCCAGTTAGAAGCTACAACATTGAGCTGCACCAGGTCTTCGGTAAGGAGATCACTTAACACAGCACCACCTTGCCTTTCTCTTAATGAGACACATTGGCCCAAAGCCGCCTCATGACAAGTCTTAATAACTTGATAATATGCCATGAAACGTTCTTAACTTCAATCAATTTTACTCAAACAGTAATCAAAGTTGTTCATATTTTTTCAGCGTATCTTTTGTCCAAGTAGCTATACAAATGTTCATGTTTTTATGAACGTAATTGAAGCGCCTTCTATTATCCCATGTAAAGTTTATATGTTAAATTTTTTATAATCTAAAACATTCATATATATTCATACTATTATTTTCTGAAATATCTTGATATCCTTCTTCTAATGTTCTATTTTATTGATGAATGAACATTCAAAGAAAAAATGTTGCTCATAAAGGGAGGGCATTTATGAAAAGGAGTAAGGCTTACGTAGATTCACGTCGCGAGGCAATTACTGAGCTTCTAGAAAAAGAGGGACAAGCAAGTGTTTTAGAGCTTGCTGATCACTTTGAGGTCTCTTCTTTGACTATCAGACGTGACCTGGACTTTCTTGAGAAGCGCGGCATCCTGACTCGTCAGTATGGCATTGCTACCCTGCTTAATCCTTATGGTCGTCCTTCTGGCTCAAGGCAGATTCGCTCTAACAAAGCAATTGCACGTGAGGCTGCTCGCTACGTTGAGGATGGCGATTGTATCTTCATCAACACCAGCTCCGTTGCTCTTGGCATGCTTGAGTGGATTGATGCTCACGACGTAACTGTTGTTACAAACAACGGCAAGGCACTGTTGCTTGAGGACATCCACGATCTTTCTATCATCCTTACTGGTGGTGACATCCGTCCTCCACGCGCTTCCATGACTGGTGATACTGCTCTTGAGTGCATCCAGCACATTACTGCTGCTAAATGCTTCTTGGGCTGCACGGGTTTCTCGGGAGAATTTGGTCTTACTTCTGCAACATCCCCTGAGCCAGCAATTAACGCTCAGATGCTCAAGCGCTCTAGAAAGCACTATGTTGTTGCTGATTCTTCTAAGCTGGGCACTACTTCCAACTTCCAGTTTGGTTCTGCAGAAGACATTGACCTGCTCATTACTGATACAGGTGCAACTGACGAGCAGATCAAAGAGCTCAAAGCCGCAGGACTTAAGGATGTTGTCTGCGTCACTCCTTCTATTCTTCCTGCTAAGTAAGACTTGCGCTTCATCATTTATTAAGCGAACACAAAATGGCGGCCTTTTACAGGCCGCCTTTTCTTGGACACGAGAAATAGGAGTCAGTTCAAAACACACCTAAGTCGGATAATCTGTTAAAAAGACGTATACATGACGCAGAAAATACCTCAATCATACAGATTATCGTCATTAGGTGTGTAATATGCCTGCAATTGAGCAGAATAT
>JABZHH010000016.1:0-31862 GCA_015258925.1 Atopobium sp.
ACGTTAATCTTTGCAGCAGCTGCCTCAGTATCTGCAGCGTAGCCGCAATCGCAATAAACTAGGCTTGCCTCGCCAGCCTCTGCCAGAGCCATAAACTCAACAGAGGTGTCTCCACCAATCTGACCAGAGTCTGCAACTACCTGCAGAGCCTTAAGACGAGTGCGGTCACAAACGTTCTGGTAAGCAACCTTCTCCTGGTCATAGCACTCTTGCAGCGACTCTTGATTTGCCGAGAAGGAATATCCGTCTTTCATAATGAACTCACGGCCACGCATAAGACCAAAGCGTGGACGACGCTCGTCACGGAACTTATCCTGGATCTGATAGAGCGTTACAGGAAGCTGCTTATAACTCTTGAGTTCATTTCTAATAAGGTCTGTAAAGGTCTCCTCGTGAGTTGGACCAAGAGCAAACTGACGATCATGACGGTCATGCATACGCATGAGCTCGTCACCATAGACGTCCCAACGACCAGACTCTTCCCAGAGCTCAGCTGGAGTCATAATAGGAACAAGAATCTCCTGAGCACCAATGCCATCCATCTCATCACGAATGATAGCCTCAATCTTTAAAAGAGAGCGCCATGCAAGTGGCAGATAAGAGTAGAGGCCTGCAGCGGTCTTTCTGATCATGCCAGCACGAAGGAGCAGGCGGTGACTTGCAAGTACAGCCTCAGCTGGGTCTTCTTTGAGTGTTGGTGCATACAAAGAAGACATGCGCATCCAGTGCTTCAAGGTAGTTTCCTTTCAATATGAAGTAATACGTATAGTTTACTTATTTTTTGCCAAAACGATTCTCTATTTCGGCGAATAACTCATCAACAATCTTATCTTCAGGCACTTTTCTAATAGGATTGCCGTTTTCAAACAACACTGCTTGACCTTTGCCACAGGCTACACCAAGGTCAACACCCCTAGCCTCACCAGGTCCATTAACAACGCATCCCATGACTGCTACAGAAATTGGAGCACGAACGCCATCCAGGCGTTTGGTAACTTCTTCTGCAATAGGAATCATATCAACGCCACACCTGCCACAGGTGGGGCAACTCACCAGCTCTGGTTTAATGCGACGCATACCAAGAGCCGCAAGAAGCTCCCATGCTACGTGAACTTCTTCTACGGGATCGGCCGTCAGAGAAAGGCGCATGGTATCGCCAATACCGCTCTCAAGCAAAATGCCCACCGCAGCGGAATTCTTTACCGTTCCTTGCCTTAACGCACCAGCTTCTGTAACGCCTACATGCAGAGGAATCTGTGGAAGCTCCTTGGAAAGCGCTCGATATACCGCAAGTGTAGTGGGAACATCGTGAGCTTTTGCAGACAAGACAATATCGTCAAAACCGCGAGAAGAGAAATGCTCTACAAATGACTTTGATGATGCCACGAGTTTCTCGACAAGGGTCATATCTTGTCTTGTATCAAATTCTTTAGCAAGAGAGCCTGCGTTAACGCCGATTCTAATTGGAATATGCGCCTCTTTAGCTGCCTCAATGACAGCATCAACACGCTCCATAGAGCCAATGTTTCCTGGGTTAATACGAAGAGCTGCCGCACCTCGCTTTGCAGCTTCAAGCGCCAGCTTATAGTCAAAGTGAATATCAGCAACAACAGGAAGTGGCGAGTATTTGCAAATCTCTTCAAAGCCATCCAAGGCCTTTGCATCAGGAATTGCCACACGAATAATCTCGCACCCTGCCTCGGCAAGCCCCTTGATCTGAAGGAGCGTTGCATCTGGATTATCTGTTTTAGTGGTGCACATAGACTGAACGGAAACGGGAGCGCCGCCACCAACCTGGACAGATCCAACCATGACGGGATGAGTTTTTGTGCGAGCAATCTCAGACATAAAATCAGCTACCTAA
This sequence comes from Atopobium sp., assembly GCA_015258925.1. Taxonomy (GTDB): domain Bacteria; phylum Actinomycetota; class Coriobacteriia; order Coriobacteriales; family Atopobiaceae; genus Lancefieldella. The sequence continues at coordinate 1,865 of JABZHH010000016.1, forward strand.
AAAGTAAATGAAGAATATCGTTTCTCAGTGCAATAACAAAGACAAACAGGAAAAATGCCAGTCCAATGTAAGACAAAATATTTTGAACCTTGATAGACAGAGGCTTTCTGATAATCACCTGAATTACCTCAATCAGAATCTTTCCACCGTCAAGAGGTGGAATAGGTAAAAGATTCATGAATCCAAGTGACATAGAAATAGCTGCTACCAGCATAATAAGAGTCGAGAAACCCTCTGCAGCAGCTTCTGATGCCATTACAGAAATTCCTACAACAGAAGAAGACTGATTGAGAACTTCCATGGTCTGCGTTGGGATGAGCAGTCTGAGCGCAAACTGACCAACCTGCGCGGCATACGATACAGCTGCAGCCGATGCGTCAATAAACGAGAAGTGATAGGTGGTCATGACAGGTGTCACGCCGATGATTTTATCGTCAGGACGCAAAACTGGTTTAATGGTTGTTTCAAGCTGAATGCCATTGCGCTCATACGTGACAGGGATATCCTTGCCACCGGCAGACATTGCATCCTTGATAGCAGCAGTAAGGTCTTCCCAGGTATGAACCTCTACCTTATTAAACGTAAGAATAGTGTCTCCGGGAGTAAGACCTGAAATAGCAGCAAGAGAGCCGGATTCAACAGAGCCCAGCTGAGCCTTGTTTTGAGCCGCAGGAACGCCAACAAACATCAAAGAGCCAACTACCAGCACAAAGGCCAGCGCAATATTGACCAAGGGTCCGCCCAAGATCATGAGCAGGCGTTTGGGAACATTTACACCAACATAGGTATGAGCTTTTTCTTGAGCAAAGAACTCATCGGCGGACATCTGTGGAACACGAGGCTCCCCTGCTGCTGTAGAGCCTTCAAGCTCAAAGTTGTGACCGCGATCATACTCACAGCGAAGCTCAGCATCTCTCGCAAGCGTCTGAAACGTGGTGTGCGCTAGCTCGTCTGACTCTTTGACAAGCTCAATGGAGCCCCAATCTGCAAGGGTGTACAGCAGATTGTAGGCGCGCTCATCCTCACAGTTAAGTTTTGCTGCAAGCGTGCCAACCTCAAGTGAACCCGCCTCTTGAACGCTCATCAGAGCTTGTGGAAGCAGCTCATCTAGCTCGCCTTCCATGCCGCAGATGCGCGTATAGCCACCAAAAAGAAGTGGAGTCACGCCAACCTCAGTACCGTATTTTTTGCTCTTATGAGAAAGCTTGTACTTGAACGGCATGCCCAAGAAGAACTCAGTAACACGGACGCCACACAGGCGAGCCATACCGTAATGACCAGCCTCGTGAACAAATACAAGGAGCGAGAGGACCAAGAGTCCCCAAAAAATTGGTGAAAGAATAGCTAACAAATTCACAAAATTCCTATCCCACAAAAGAACGGGCTAAAGCTCGTGCCTCTGCGTCTACAAGCGTCAATTGTTGAAGGTCTTCTACCCTTTGAACTTCAGAGGCATTCATAGTCTCTGCAACAATGCGCTCAATATCAAGAAATGAACATCTTCCTCGTCTAAATGCATGGTTAGCAACTTCATTAGCTGCATTCATAATGCATGGAAGCGTTCCGCCAACAGTTCCTGCATGACGAGCAAGAGCTAGGCATCCAAAAGTCTTCTCGTCAGCATAATCGCCTGTGAGAGGAGCAGTTTCTTGCCACTCAACTGGCTTTGCAATTGCTGGCCAGCGATGTGGATAGCTGAGGGCATACTGAATAGGCAGCCTCATATCAGAGGCTCCGAGCTGTGCCTTAACAGAGCCGTCAACAAACTCAACCATAGAATGAATGCGGCTCTGGCGATGTACCAGCACTTCGAGCTTATCCATAGGAGTATCGAAGAGGTGATGAGCCTCAATGAGTTCAAGGCCCTTATTCATGAGCGTGGCGCAATCGATGGTAATCTTGGCACCCATCTTCCAGGTTGGATGCGCCAAGGCGTCGTCGGCCGAAACGTGTTTAAGCTGCTCGCGAGAATATCCGAAGAACGGACCACCAGAACAGGTGAGCCAGATCCTCTGGATGTCGGCGGGGTTCTCGCCAATAAGGCACTGGAAGATGGCACTGTGCTCGGAGTCAACAGGAATGAGCTGGCCAGGCTTAACCAGCGGCATCAGAAGGTCTCCGCCAACAACAATGGACTCTTTGTTGGCGTATGCCAGCACCTTGCCAGCCTTCACAGCGGCCAGACCAGCGTAAATGCCGGCCTCTCCCACCACTGCGTTGACCACGCAGTCGACCTCATCCAGTTCCGCAAGCGCCTGAACTGCCTCGGGACCAAAGCTTGCCTTGCAGCCTTGTGGCAGTGAGCCGAGAAGGGCGTTGCCCTTGACGCTTGCATCGGCAAAAGCAACATATTTGCAGTTGAACTCATTTGCTGCCTTCACGGCAAACTCAGCCGACGACCTCACCGCAAGGGCAACTACCTGCACCTTTTGCGGGAAATGGCGGCATACATCAAGCGTCTGCATGCCCACAGAGCCCGAAGCTCCAAGGACAGCAACACGTAAAGGCTCATGCCTAGTGGCACGAGGCGCAGTGTCTTCAAAAATGCTCAAAACCTATGCTCCAAACGGCAGCGCAATAGGAAGCTTGACCTGGCTAAAGAGCACGGCAAGCTGGAAGAGAAGAAACGCCGCCATAGTTCCAAAAATCATCGAATCGGTTCTATCAAGTAGGCCGCCATGACCAGGCATAATTGAACCAGAATCCTTGAGTCCCACTCCTCGCTTAATGCGAGACTCAAAGAGGTCTCCAACAACGGAGAAGATGCCTTCTGTTACGCCAAAGAGCAGGGCAAACAAAGGATTCATATCAATTGCACCAAATACAGCAATCAAGAACCACACCAGCATTGAACCTAAAAGGCCACCGTAGAAGCCTTCCCAGCTCTTATTTGGAGAAATTCTTGGCGCCAGTTTATGCTTGCCAAATTTAGATCCAAACAAATACGCAAAAGAATCGTTAGCCCACACAGAGAGCATGACAGCAAGCGTGATCCAAGGAATAGAAAAACTAGGTTCTGTAGACCTCAGCAGTACTACCGTTGAAAGTGAGAGCGACGTATACAGAGGTCCAAAGGCCGTAACCGCCACGTCTGCAAGGTTTGCGCGCGGAGTAAAGACATACCAAAGGCCACAAAGAATAATCAAAAGCAGGGAGAATGCCAACGGAAAGACGTGACCAAAATACGCAATTATGGGGAAAATAAGCGAGAAAACAAGGCCAAGAGGCTCGTTTGGCATACGTCCGCCCATGCGACAGATATGGAAGAACTCAGAGCAGCACAGCCATCCCATACCAGCAATCAAAACAATGGTGGCTTCTTTGCCCACAAACAAAGCAGCAAGCACAATAGCTGCATAGACTACGCCAGACAGAGTTCTGGTCAAAAGCTTTTCGGTGACGCCACGGACTCGCTGGCCCATAAGGTTACCAGCGGCTCGTTGCAGCTCTTTAAGTGAGCGGCGAATCTCCAGCTTTTCTATCTGTCTATCAATTCCAACACTACCTGTTTCTTCAGGATTTAACTGAGAGTCAGCATCAATCCTGGAAGTAGGCTTTTTGGAATCGCGCGTATTGTCCACCACTATTTCACTCCTCCGAATCGCCTCTCGCGACTCTGATAGTCCTTAATGGCGCGCAAAAAATCCCACTTAGAGAAGTCAGGCCAGTAAGTTTGCGTAACATACAGCTCCGAGTAAGCCAGCTGCCACAGCAAATAGTTAGAAAGCCTCAGCTCTCCTGACGTGCGAATCAAAAGGTCTGGATCAGGAAGTCCTGCTGTATAGAGGTTCTTCTCAAGGTCTGCTGGAGTCACCGAGTCAGCAGACACGCTGCCTTCAGCAATTTGGTTGGCGAGAAGAACAGCTGCCCTGGTCAGCTCCGCGCGAGAGCCATAATTGACCGCAAGCGCAAACGTCATACCAGTATTTTGTGCGGTCTCATCAAGTCCGCGCTGGAAGGTCTTGCGGGTCTTCTCTGGCAAAGCCTCAAGGTCACCAAAGAAACGCAGCTTTACGTTTTCTTGATGGAATAGCGGAAGCTCTTTGAGCAGCGTCTCTGCAAACAGACGCATGAGCAGGTCAACCTCACGCTGAGGGCGTTTCCAGTTTTCTGTAGAGAACGCATAAACCGACAGAACGTCCAATCCAAGGCGCACGCTTGTAGTAACAGCCTCGCGCAAAGAAAGAACACCGGCTTTGTGACCTTCAGTTCTATCAAGTCCGCGAGCTGTAGCCCATCTGCCGTTTCCATCCATAATGATGGAAACGTGAGACGGAATAGTTTCTAAATTGATATCAGAGAGACTGATATCTTCTGGTGCGTCAGAGAAATACTGGACGAGTTTGTCTGTATCAAACTGCACTTAAATCTCCATGATTTCTGAAGTCTTGGTCTTAAGAAGAGACTCGATCTGTGCAATATACGTATCGGTTAGCTTCTGAATACCGTTCTTCTCGCGCTTCTGATCGTCCTCAGACAGCTCCTCATCGCGCTCAATCTTGCCATTAACGTCACGACGGACGTTACGAACAGCTACGCGAGCTTCCTCAGCAATCTGAGAGCACTCTTTAGCAAGCTCACGACGGCGCTCCTCGGTTGGCATTGGGAAAGGAAGCCTGATAGCAGAGCCATCATTAGATGGAGTAATACCAAGGTCAGAAGTCTCAATGGCCTTCTCGATGCTCTTTAGAGCAGTCTTATCCCATGGCTCAACAAGCAGCATAGATGCCTCAGGAACCTTGATAGCTGCAAGCTGAGAAATTGGGGTTGGCTGGCCATAGTAGTCTACCTTGATGTGATCAAGCGCATGTGGATTTGCACGACCAGTACGAACACGACCAAAGTTATTCTTAAGTGCCTCGATGCACTTCTCCATAGACTGCTTAGCTTTATCAGAATGAACGCTCATTAGTCCTCCTCAACGACAGTAGTACCGACTTCTTCTCCGGAAATTGCTTTCATGAAAACGCCTTCAGACTGCATGTCAAATACAAGAATTGGCATCTTATTGTCTTTGCACAGCGCAATTGCTGCAGCGTCCATAACCTTAAGTTCTTTGGCGAGAACATCTTTGTAGGTGACAGTGTCAAATTTAACTGCATCTGCATGAGTAACTGGATCGCAGTCGTAAATACCATCTACCTTTGTTGCCTTCATGAGAGCCTCTGCGCCAATCTCGCAAGCGCGAAGAGCTGCAGCAGTATCAGTAGTGAAGTAAGGGTTACCGGTACCTGCAGCAAAGATGACAATACGACCCTTCTCAAGGTGTCTAATAGCACGACGGCGAATATAAGGCTCTGCAACCTGAGCCATGGAAATTGCACTCATAACACGGCAATCCATGCCATTGCGCTCAAAACAATCCTGGAGTGAGAGAGCGTTGATTACTGTTGCAAGCATGCCCATATTATCGCCCTGGGCACGATCCATGCCAGCAGCTGCCTGAGAAACGCCTCTAAAGATGTTTCCACCGCCAACAACAATGGCAACCTGAACGCCAGACTCCCAAACAGGCTTAATTTCTTTAGCAAGCATTTCTGGAATTGAAGGGTCAATACCAAAGGATTGCTCACCCATCAATGCTTCACCAGAAAGCTTTAAAAGTACTCTTTTGTATTTAGCTGAAGACAAAGCTTCCTCGCTCTCTCCGTTTGCCATAGTTGTAATAATTTTAACAAACGACACCGTAAGTTTTGCAGGAATCGCGTTAAAAAAAGAGCCGGTTGAAGACAACCGGCTCAAAATAATTGAAGTAAAAAGTCTTACTCTTCACCAAAAGCAAAACGTACGAAGCTGACAATCTTAACCTCGTCGTCAACCTTCTTGGAGAGCAGCTTTGCGTACTCAGAAATGGTCATATCTGGGTCCTTAACAAATGCCTGCTCAGTAAGGACATACTCCTTGTAGTACTTCTCGAGACGACCATAAGCCATCTTCTCCTGAATAGCCTCAGGCTTGCCGGACTCAGCAGCCTGTGCCTTGTAAATGGAGAGCTCGTGATCAACGATGTCCTGTGGAACATCCTCACGGCGAGCAGCGACTGGAGCAGCTGCAGCTACCTGCATTGCAACGTCGTGTGCAAAGTTCTTGAAGTCCTGAGACTCAGCGGTCTCTGGCTTGTTGAACTCAAAGGTAACAATGTCAGCAAGCTTACCACCAAGGTGGATATAGCTAGCAAGAGCGCCGTTTGCAGCCTCAACACGCTGGAAACGAAGAACACGCATGTTCTCGCCGATGTTGTGAATCTTATCGGTGATTGCCTCGTCGACGGTCTCGTCGCCAAGCTTAGCAGCCTTGAGCTCCTCAACGTCAGCTGGGTTGCTCTCAACGACAACTGAAGCAAGCTCGCCAGCAAAGCCGGTGAACTGTGGGTTAGTACCAACAAAGTCAGTCTCGCAGGAGAGCTCGAGGATTGCACCAGTCTTGCCGTCTGGGCTGATGAAGGTAGCAATGGTACCCTCGTTGGTGTCACGACCAGCACGCTTAACTGCCTTAGCAACGCCCATAGTACGAAGAATATCTACTGCCTTCTCAATATCGCCCTCAGCCTCGACGAGTGCCTTCTTGCACTCCATCATAGGAGAGCTGGTCATATCACGAAGCTGCTTAACAAGTGCTGCGGTAATCTCTGCCATGTTTTCCTCCCAAAAATCTACTGAATAACTAAATTATTTAACCCGTTGCTAAGAGTTACTCAGCAGCTGGGGTCTCGGACTCAGCGCCCATCTCTTCAGCAGAAATCTGCTCCTTGCCGCTACCTGCAAGAATTGCGTCTGCAGCAAGCTGGCACATAAGAGAAATGGAACGAATAGCATCGTCATTTGCAGGAATGCCGTAATCAACAACATCTGGATCAGAGTTGGTGTCAAGCAGGGAGACAACTGGAATGTGAAGACGGTTTGCCTCACGGATTGCGTTCTCTTCACGCTTGGAATCAACAACAAAGAGAGCCTGTGGAAGAGAAGTCATATCACGGACGCCACCGAGGTTAAGCTGAAGCTTCAGAAGCTCCTTGTTCTTAAGAGCCTGCTCCTTCTTAGGAAGAGCTGCCATACGGCCATCCTCTACCATTGCCTCAAGCTCCTCAAGGCGCTTGATGCGGGAACGCATGGTGACAAAGTTGGTGAGCATACCGCCAAGCCAACGCTGGTTGATGTAAGGCATGTTTGCACGAGCTGCCTCAGTAGCGATTGGCTCCTGAGCCTGCTTCTTGGTACCGACGAAGAGAACGCGGCCACCCTTAGATGCAACATTCTTCAGGAAAGTGTAAGCAGCGTCTGCGCCAAGCATGGTCTGCTTAAGGTCAAGAATGTAAATACCGTTGCGCTCACCAAAGATGTATGGCTTCATCTTAGGGTTCCAACGACGAGTCTGGTGACCATAGTGGCAACCAGCATCCAGAAGAGTCTGAATAGTAATCTTTGCAGCCATTTTTACCTCCATTGGTTGTTCCTCCGTACGAGTTCAAGCCTTGTTAAAACCACCCAACACCTGGCTTAGCGTTAGGCACCACGGCAAACAAGTAGTCGTACGTGCGATTTTGTGCTGTTTGGTAACAGCATGTTGTGCTTCTACACAACTTTTAAAAGTATAGCAGGAAAACAAGGGCTACGTCTATAAAGAATTTAGACCATAACCTCTACAAATACTGCGTAAATGCAATAAACTTCTTTGCGCAAGATATTTCGCAACAACGCTCAGCTTATTTTGATCTTGGATGAGCTGCTTTTGCTGCTTCTTTGAGCCTGTCAACTGACAAATGCGTATACACCTGTGTAGTTGAAAGTGATTCATGACCTAAAAGTTCTTGCACAACACGAAGATCTGCTCCACCACCAAGAAGTTCTGTGGCGTATGTATGTCTCATAGCGTGTGGCGAGAGTGAGCTATCTAGTCCTGCAGCCGTTAGATACGACGAAAAAACCTTGCGCAAAGAATCCGCGCTCATAGTATTTCCTCTTACGGAAATAAAAAGAGCCGAATGTGCACGGCCCGCTTTATCTTTCAACAAAAGCGTAGGCCGAGAAGAACTTAGGTACTTTTTAAGCCACTCGATAGCTGACTCATAGAGAGGAACGATTCGCTCTTTAGAACCTTTACCAAAGAGACGCACTGTCCCATTTTGCAAATCAACCTGTTCAAGCTTGAGAGACGCCACCTCAGAAATACGAGCTCCTGTTGCATACAAAAACTCAAGAAATGCTCTATCTCTAAGCCCTACCACGGTTGAAACATCACATGATTCTAAAAGCCTATTTACATCAGAATCAGTCATAGTATGTGGAAGATTTCGTGGCGCTCGAGGATTGCTGAGCGCAAGAGCCGGGTCTGTGGCAATCAGTTTTTCTCGCTGCATCCATTTATAAAAACCACGCAACGCAGATAAATGCCTATTTAGTGTTTTTGCTGAATATTGAGCCTGTTTGAGATAGGCCAAATAGAGACGAAGGCTTCTGTGATCAACCCGAGTTACCGCAACACCTTCCCTACTACACCACTGCTCAAATGCCAAAAGATCAGTCTGATATGACCTTAGGGTATTCTCGGAGAGATTCCTGACCTTACTTAGATACTCAATAAATTGTTCAACGTGACTACCCTGCTCTTTTGAAATAGCCACGTTAATCACACTTCATGCAATCAAAAAGTTCCTGACGAGAAGAGATGTAGTCATCAAAGTCTTTATGAGCGCGCTCTGCCATCTTCTGACGTCGCTCGTCTTTTCTTTTTACATGCTCATCCAGTGGCTCAAAAATTCCAAAGTTAACATGCATGGGTTGGTAATCTTTGGTGTGTGGGTTTGTCGCATAACCCACAAGAGAGCCAAACGAAGTGGTCAAAGGAAGCCTGACTTCCTCTTTGCCCAACAGACGAGCATACATGTTTAGTGCAGCAAGTAATCCAGATGCTATAGCCTCAACATAGCCTTCTGTACCCGTAATTTGACCTGCAAGAATAGTAGAAGTTCCCGGAATTCCAAACGAGCCGTCAAGCGCATGAGGAGAGTCAACAAAAGAGTTTCTGTGCATGACGCCGTAGCGAACAAACTCAGCGTTTTCCAACCCTGGGATGAGGGTAAATACGCGCTTTTGTTCTCCCCAGGTAAGATTTGTCTGAAAACCAACCAAATTAAATGCTGTTTTAGCTGCATTTTCTGCACGAAGCTGAACTGCTGCCCAGGGGCGTTTACCCGTTCTGGGGTCAATAAGTCCTACTGGCTTCAAAGCGCCAAATCTAATGGAATCATGTCCTGTTCTTGCTACTTCCTCAATAGGCTGACAAGCTTGGAACAAATCAGACTGCTCAAAATCGTGGCCAATAACACGTTTAGCTGAAAGTAACTCATCAACAAATGTGTCGTATTCCTCTTTATTCATGGGGCAATTGAGGTAATCACCAATTCCCAAGTCCTCATAACGAGATTGAGAGAAGGCAATTGAATGGTCAATTGATTCATAAGACACAATAGGCGCTGCTGCATCAAAAAACGACATTCTGTTAGTTCCAACACGCTTAGAAATTGCTTCGTACAAGCTATCTGAGCACAGTGGTCCTGCAGCAATAACTGTTGGCTCATCAGATAACTCCGTGACCTCTGCATGAGTTACCGAGATGTTTGGATGATTTCTGATCTGCTCAGTAACAGCCTTTGAAAAATCTTCTCTGTTGACCGCAAGAGCGCCGCCTGCAGGAACAGAGTTTTCTTCTGCAATACGAAGCAGAAAACTACCCATCTTTTTAAGCTCAGACTTTAAAATTCCAGCTGCAGAATCTACCTTAGTGGACTTCAGAGAGTTGGAGCAGACCAGCTCAGCAAACATATCTGTGTGGTGTGCTGGAGAAGAAACAACAGGGCGCTGCTCAATGAGCTCTACAGAAACACCACGTGAAGCAAGCTGTAAAGCACATTCGCTTCCAGCTAAACCAGCGCCAACTACCGTAACTTTTTGTGTCATTGTTCACCTATCACACACTACGAATCCAAATAAAACTCTTTAGAAGGAGTATACCTTCCATCCGGTAATCTTTTTACCATTCCACGAGCTTCATAATCAGTAAGAGAATTTAACACGGTAAGTACGTTTTCTGATAGCCTCCATGCAAGCTCTTCTGGTCTTGAAGGAGAAGCAATAAGTGCAGATAAAAGTGGTGTTAGCTTCTTATCTTGCTTCAATTGTTCCTGAACTAGGCAATCAAAATCTAATGAAATTGCAATGCCCAACGATGTCTCATCAGGAATAATTTGAGCCCCTTCAGAGATGAGTCTATTCGTACCAGCAGAAGCAGGAGAAAAGATAGACCCGGGTATTGCATAAATAGTTTTACCAAGAGAGTTAGCAAACTCAGCAGTACTCATGGTGCCTGAGCAAAGCCCCGCTTCCGTTACCAAGAGCACTTTACCTAATGCTGCAATGACCGCATTTCTTCTAGGAAAGGCATAACGTCTAGGAGGCGTTCCCCACCTGTCTAGAGAAATGACTGCTCCCCTTCCTTCTCGCGCTGCTTCAAAAAGCTCTGCAGAGGTAGTTGGATATGTCACATCCGCACCACAGCCTGCCACTACAACAGTCTTTCCACCAGCATTAAGAGAAGCCATACCAGCCATATAATCGCAGCCAAGAGCTCCGCCAGATACCACCACAATATTGTTATCAGCGGCGCATCTGCCAGCTATTTCTGCAATTGCCATGCCGTATGGGGTGGCCCTACGAGCCCCAATTACAGACATACAAGGTTGTTGCAAAACGCTTCTATCCCCCATTCCATAGATAATTTCAGGCGGATGGTTAAGCAGTAGCAATTCTTTTGGATAGTCCTCATCTTCTGATGAAATTTCCCATCTCTCCACTGCTACTCCAAAGAACGAGACCTATAGGCAACCGCCTCAGATACGTCGTCTTTTGTCACTTTTTCATGATGAGCAATATCTGCGATAGTCCTTGCAACCCTGCAGGTACGCGTTATTGCTCTACCTCCTAAATGAAGTCCACGAGCAAATCTATGTAGCAGCTGCAATGCCGATTCATCAAAGCTCTCCACGTACTTTTGGCGAGAAGTGCCATCTACTACGCGGGTTTCTCGCCAAGAAGCAAAGTCTCTGCCAGAGACAACAAGTGAGCGCATACCTGCTGAAGTGAGTCCTAGCTCACCTTGAATTACTCGATCAGAAGAAGGTCGAGCTACATCACACACAATATCTATTCGATCCATTAAAGGACCTCCAATTTTTGATTGATACGTAGAAATCTTTCCTGGAGAGCACTTGCAGGTGTGAGTTTTATCTCCAAAGTATCCGCAGGGACAGGGATTAGCTGCAGCGATAAGCTGGAACTGAGAAGGAAACTTATAGATACCATCCACTCGCGCAAGACGTACATATCCATCTTCGATTGGCTGACGTAAAACCTGCAGCGTATTAGAAGCAAACTCGGGCAGCTCATCTAAAAAGAGCACGCCTTTATGGGCAAGAGAAATTTCGCCTGGGATGACAGGTCTGCCACCTCCAATCATGCCTGCTACAGAAGCTGAATGATGAGGGGACCTAAAGGGCCGTACACCTGCTTGAATAGAATCTGTTTCACACCCTGCTACAGAATGTATGAGCAATACCTCATCACGCTCTTCTTTAGAGAGCTCTGGGAGGATTGTTGGAATTCTTTTTGCAAGCATAGTTTTACCTGCACCTGGCGGGCCAATCATGAGCATCCCCAGGTTTCCTGTGGCTGCGACTACGATAGCTCGCTTGACTAATTCCTGGTCAATTACCTCTTCAAAGTCTAAATTCTCGCTGAGCATTGCTGTTTCAACAGAATGCTTACGCTGAACCAATGGCTTACAGAATGATTGATCTCTTAAACTCAGGTTGAGCAATGATTGAATTCCTATGACGTGACTCCAGTCAGAACCAAACAAATTGCAATCTGAAGAGGAGATCAGTTTCATTCCCAGTTTCTTAGCAAGCATTGCATACGCTGCCATGCCTCTCACTGAAGAGATCTTGCCGTTTAATGAGAGCTCTCCCACAAACAGCCTGTTATGCACAATCTCTTGAGGAATCTGTCCAGTAGCTGCAAGAATAGCAACGGCTATAGGCAAATCAAATCCAGTACCTGTCTTCTTTATATCCGCAGGCGTCAAATTGATTGTTACCAGCAATCGAGGGATGGTAAAACCAGCAGCTTTTAGTGAGCAGCGCACACGAGAACGAGATTCCATAATGGAGCTGTCAGGCATTCCTACGATGGTTATTCCAGGTATGCCGCCTGAAATGCCCACTTCCACATCAACAGGTATTGCCTCAATTCCTCTAAGAGTTGCGGTATGAACGCAGATGGTTGCTTGACTCATTGCTCGTCCCAGCTAAATGCCCCAATTAAATGCCTTAGGCTTGCTGTGCTTGGAGCTACCAGATTAATAGCAACAACATCAAATCTAATAGAGGTAAGTGCTGGATGAAGCGCTGCATACATAAGCGCAAGCGTTCTGTATTTTTCCTGCTTTGCCCTATTTACAGCCAGCTCAGGCATGATGCTATCGTCTTTGTTCAAAATACGTCTTGTCTTTACCTCAACAAGCACAACGTTATCGCCATCTTGAGCAACAATATCAACCTCACCAATCTGACACGTCCAGTTAGTTTGGATAATTTTGTAGCCTCTTTTGATGAGGTATTTTGCTGCAATCTCCTCGCCTTTCTCGCCAATTTGGCGAGAAGACATCTCTTCTAGCGGAATTCTGCCTTCTTGTGCGTCATCCTCTTCAGAAACCTTGTCCTGATCTTTTAGCTCCTCCTGTGGTGAGGGTTTCTCCTCTACCTCATTAGGTGAAGAACCTGGATACTTGCTTGTGTCTTTCTTGCTCATAACTCTCCTTTCATAGTGGGAGAGTTCAGTTTGCAGGAGCACTTTGACACTAACTTGACTGCTGTCTGTCTAAACAGCGTAATGATTCTGACGAAAGTAAAAAATTTGATATTACGGGCTTGCAGCTATAGAAAAAGCCCGTTCAATCCTCTTAGAATGAACGGGTCCCTGTTTGCGTCTGAAAGTTAATCTGATTGCTTAAATTGGATGTATTAAAACAGTCTTTGCGTCTTAACAAAGTTTCCACAAAACGACGCACGATGTATGGGAGAAAGTCCCATCTCGCCAATAGCTTCAATGTGTTCAGCAGAGGCATATCCTTTACATTCTGCCAGGTGATAGCCGGGGTACTCCTCGTCATAGGCCACCATAAGAGCATCTCTTGTAACCTTTGCCACAATTGAGGCAGCAGCAATAGACGCAATGCGCGCATCACCTTTAACAAGAGTCTTTTCTTTGGGATGGATGTGCATGGGATTTCCATCAATCAAGACGCAGTCAGGCTCAATACCTGTGTTTTTGACGGCCTGAAGCATAGCGTCTCTTAAACACTGTGCCATGCCAACTTCATCAATTCTTTGAGGAGCAATATGAGCAATGCCAATTGCGGTAGCAACTTCTTGAATTTGTGCCGCTAGAATCTCTCGCTTTGTTGCGGTTAATTTTTTGGAATCGTTTAGTCCGTAAATAATAGGCTCATCAGGCAGACATACCGCACAAACCGTTAAAGGACCAGCTACAGAACCTCTGCCCACCTCATCAACACCAACAACAAGTCCGCCCCCAGAAAGCTCCTTCTGAAAGCGATACATTTCTTCTACACGGGTCTTCTCGGCATGTTCTTTTTCAATGCGCTTTTTAGCTGATTCCAACGCCTTGATAACTTGTTTACGAGGGTCTTCACTATAACGAGCTATAAGTTCGTATACCTCAGCCTCTGGGGCATCGCTTAAACGAGCAATTATGTCTTTTGCAGAATCAGCCATGTTTTCTCCAAACTACACGACTATGGTACTAAAAAAGCCGCCCGGAGGCGGCTTTAAAGAGCATATGAAGTTGATTAGCGCTTCTCGCGAAGACGAGCAGCCTTACCAACACGATCGCGCAGGAAGTAGAGCTTAGCGCGGTGAACAACACCGTGGCGAAGAACCTCAAGCTTAGCAATCTTTGGTGAGTGAAGTGGGAAAGTACGCTCAACACCAATGCCGAAGCTGATCTTACGAACGGTAAAAGTCTCACGGGAACCCTCGCCGGAAAGACGAATGATGTCACCCTGGAAGACCTGCTCACGAGTACGGTCACCCTCGACAATACGATAGTGAACCTTTACGTTGTCACCAACGCGGACCTCAGGAATGTCCTCGCGGATCTGCTGACGCTCAATAGCGCGAATGTAGTCCATTGTTTCCTCATCTCTAGAGGTGCCGACGCCCCTGCGAACGACACATAGTTAACACACAGACGGAAAGTATACGTGAATATTTTCCACTGTACAAGGGTTAGTTTGGATAAAACTTACTTTACATATCTTCTTTTACCCCAGGAACGAGGCAGACGAAGATCTTCAAACACTCTTGTAGCGTATCTGTCGGTCATACCAGAAACATAATCTGCCACTTGAATCTCTGGATGATCAAAATCATGACACTTATATTCTGCAGGAACCTCATCTAGATGATTTACAAAATAATCGAACAGCTCAATGATAAGGTCATACGCCTTAGGCTCTTCATATTTTGCATCCCCTGATGCATACAAATTAGCAAACAAGAATGCTCTCATGGTCATCATGGCGCCCCACATGGAGTCGGTCATTTTAATGTCGCCTACGCGAGAGCTCTCAGAGACAATATCGTGAACCATGTTTTCAATGCGCTCAGGAGAGCTATTGCCTAAAACCTCACGAGCCTCTGTTGGAAGATACTCCTCCGAAAGGAGTCCTGCTCGTTTTGCGTCATCAATATCATGTGTTACATAGGCAATACGGTCCGATATGGCAACAATTCTTCCTTCTGCTGTTTCTGCACGTAGGTTGCCTGAGTGACATCTAATACCATCAATGACCTCATGAGAAAGATTAAGACCCTGGCCGTCTTTCTCCAGATACTCGACAATACGAGCACTTTGCTGATTATGAGCAAAAATACGGTCATTTTCTGGGACGTCAGGGTCCATTCCCCTATACAGACTAATGGCGTGCGAAAGCGCCTTCTCGCCAATATGACCAAATGGTGTATGACCTAAGTCATGACCAAGCGCAATTGCCTCAGTAAGGTCTTCGTTTAATCCCAAAGGCCTTGCGATTGAGCGCGCAATCTGCGAAACCTCAAGCGTATGAATAAGACGGGTTCTATAGTGGTCTCCTTCTGGGGCGAGAAAAACCTGTGTCTTGTGAGCAAGTCTTCTGAAACTCTTGCTATGCAGAATGCGGTCTCTATCACACTGATAACACGTACGGTACTGGTCAGGCTCCTCTGCTATCGCGCGACCTTTGCTTTGATCAGAAAAAGCCGCCTCAGGAGATAAGATTTGATGCTCACGAGCCTCAAGATCTTCTCGTTGAATGGATAACATAGAACCTCCTTGTACCTGCATTTTTATCACATAATAGCAGGTTATTGCTATCTAGCAAAAGAGGGCGACCGAAGCCGCCCTCTAGAGTTTGTTGCAGTGTGTCTAGAAGAAAACCTACTTAGTAGCAATCTTCTGTGGACCACCGTTAGCCTGAATCTTAGCCTGTGCTGCAGCAAGACGTGCAATTGGTACACGGTATGGTGAGCAGGAGACATAGTCAAGACCAAGGTTGTAGTACATGTGGATGGACTCTGGATCGCCACCAGTCTCACCGCAGACACCAATGGTGAGATTAGGATTACCCTTACGGCCACCCTCAACGCCCATACGGACAAGCTCTGCGACACCCTTATCAAGGGTTGCAAATGGGTTGGTCTTAACAATCTTGCGCTCAAGATAGAGAGGCATGAATGCGGACTCAACGTCATCACGAGAGAAGCCAAGGCAGGTCTGGGTGAGGTCGTTAGTACCAAAGGAGAAGAAGTCTGCGTGCTTAGCAATCTCCTCAGACATGATAGCTGCACGTGGAAGCTCGATCATGGTACCAACTGGGATGTTGAGCTCAACACCGTACTCATCAGCAACCTGCTTGATGGTCTCCTCAACCTCTTCACGGACCTGGATAAGCTCCTCTTCGAAGCCAACCAGAGGAACCATGATCTCTGGACGAGGGTCAAGACCAACGCGCTTGAGCTCTGCAGCTGCGCTTGCGATAGCGCGGACCTGCATAACGTTGAGCTCTGGGTAGACAAGGCCAAGGCGGCAGCCACGGAGGCCGAGCATTGGGTTTGCCTCCTGGAAGGCGTCAAACTTAGCGAGAAGAGCACGCTTTGCAGCGGTGTCCTTACCCTGCTCCTCATCGCGAGCAATCTCAACGTCAAGCTCACGTGGGGAATCAAGGAACTCATGCAGTGGTGGGTCAAGAAGACGGACAACAACGTCTTTGCCGTCCATTACCTTGAACATACCAAGGAAGTCACCCTTCTGAGCACGGCCAAGCTGCTCGATAGCAAGCTGCTTAACGTCCTCAGAGTCTGCAAGGATGAAGTCCTGAATGAGGTGCTTACGCTCACCAAGGAACATGTGCTCTGTACGGTCAAGACCAATTGCCTCAGCGCCGTTATCAACGGAAGTCTGAGCATCTGCTGGGTTATCAGCGTTTGCACGTACGCCAATGACGCGACCACGGGACTCGTCAAGGCGGACCTCATCTGCCCATGCAAGGATGGTCTGGAGGTCACCAGAGAGCTCTGGCTGAACAAGCTCAACAGCACCAAGGATGACGTCACCAGTGGTACCGTCGATGGAGATAACATCGCCCTCGTTAACAACAAGGCCGGAATCAGCAACGGTGAAGCGCTTGTTAGCAGCGTCAATGCGAAGTGTATCAACACCGCAGACGCAAGGAGCGCCCATACCGCGAGCAATAACAGCTGCGTGGCTGGTCTTGCCGCCGTGAGAAGTTAGGATACCCTCTGCAGCAACCATGCCGTGGAGATCATCTGGAGTGGTCTCCCAACGGACAAGAATACAAGGCTTGCCTGCCTCTGCAAAAGCCTCGGCGTCTGCAGAAGAGAAGACTGCAGCACCAACAGCTGCACCAGGAGAAGCGTTAAGACCCTTAGCAATGGTCTCATACTCAGCGTTAGGATCAAACTGTGGGTGCAGAAGCTGATCGAGCTGCTCAGGAGCAACGCGAGAAACAGCCTGCTCCTTAGTAATACGACCCTCTTCGTACATCTGAATTGCAACCTTAAGTGCAGAGAGAGCAGTACGCTTACCAACACGAGTCTGGAGCATCCAGAGCTTACCATTCTCAATGGTGAACTCGATGTCCATCATGTCTGCGTAGTGATCCTCAAGAATCTCAAAGACGTGGAAGAGCTCCTCGCCTGCCTCCTTGAGTGCAGGAACCTTAACGAGGTCTGCAATAGGCTCAGTGTTACGAATACCAGCAACAACGTCCTCGCCCTGAGCGTTGATCAGGAAGTCGCCGTAGCGCTCGTTAGTACCATCTGCAGGGTTACGAGTAAATGCAACGCCAGTTGCAGAAGTCTCACCCTTGTTACCAAAGACCATGACCTGAACGTTAACTGCAGTACCAAGCTCATCAGGAATCTTGTTCTGCTTGCGGTAAAGGATTGCGCGGTCGTTCATCCAAGAACCAAAGACTGCCTGCTCAGCAAGGCGGAGCTGGAGGTAAGGATCAGATGGGAAGACAGCGTAGCCGTTCTTGGAGACCTCTGGGTGCTCCTTAACGTCAACGTTTGCAGCAAAGATACCCTTGAACCAAGTTACAAGGTCACGAAGGTCATTTGCGTCCAGCTCTGTATCAAGCTTAACGCCCTTCTCGGCCTTCTTAGCAGCAATTGCATCCTCAAAGAGCTGTCCAGAAACGCCCATAACAACGCCAGAGAACATCTGAACAAAACGACGGTAAGAGTCCCAAGCAAAGCGCTCGTTACCAGTCTGCTTAATGAGGCCCTGAACGGACTCATCGTTAAGACCAAGGTTAAGAACAGTGTCCATCATGCCAGGCATGGAGAATGGTGCACCAGAACGGACGGAGACAAGCAGTGGATCTTCTGCATCGCCGAGCTTCTTGCCCATGCGCTCCTCAAGGGTAGCCATAGCTGCGTCAATCTCATCAGTGACGCCCTCAGGCCAGACGTTGCCGTTGTTGGAATAAGCAACGCAAGTTTGGCAAGTAATTGAGAATCCTGGAGGTACAGGCAGGCCAATCTTAGACATCTCTGCAAGGTTTGCGCCCTTGCCACCAACAATCCACTTTGCCTCTTCTACGGATGCGCCAGCGACCTCAGTAACATCGTTACCGGCGTGGTCCTTTCCGAAGCTGTAAACGTGCTTCTCGGACATAACACTCCAAACTCTCAAACTGTCACACGCAAAGCGTGCACCAACACGATTGAACGTAAAGACAACAAACCAAACAAAGTTGGTTCTGTCCTCACATTCATAGTATGTTACCAACCTACGCGATTCATCTGAACAAAATAACGGTGAGCGGTCAATATCGACCGTTCACAGAATTATTTGTAAACTTATGATTGCAAATTGTGAAATTCTCCATAAAGAAAATGAGCACCCAAAATGGATACTCATTTAACTTTTTGATATTTTGAGGCGTCAGCACTCTCTTAGCGAGTAACTCCCTCAAAGAAGGCGCCAATTGCGTGACTTGGTTCTTCACCCGTAAGCGTAGAAATAACGTTTACCGCTGGTCCCAGAAGATCGATTGATGGGATGAGGCGCTGATCAAGCTCACGACGAATCTCTCTTCTGAGAGAGCCATCTGCAAAGGTGTGGAAGACTGCACGAGGGCGATTCTCATCTTCATGCTCGTTGAAGTATGCACGAACATCATCAACGCTATGAATGTTTGGAACCCTTACAATCTCTACGGATTCATCGCCAAACTGAGCAGCGGCAGCCTTAACTACTGCAGCGCCAGTCTCTCCACGAGAGTCTGACAAAACATAGACGATAGGTAGACCATCACCAAGAGAGTTGTTATCAATGTCAAGTGCGCTCATGCTGTAACCCTTTCAGTCAAGTATTCAGAAAGATACAAACATTTATCAATCTAAGAGTACCCTACTTCTTACGAGAAAGCACACTAATATCGGCGACATTACTAAATACCTGGGCAAACTTGTTCAAAAGACGCAAACGATTTCGGCGAACGGTATCATTTTCATCCATGACAAGCACTTTATCGAAGAAAATATCAATAGGCTCACGCAGTTGTGACAGTGCAGAAACAGCAGCAGCATAGTCTGAACCAGCAAGAGCGGAAGCCACCTGCTTCTGTCCTTCTTCACAAGCAGCGAGCAACGACATCTCTGGCTCGGTAAGAAGCTCTGTATCAACTTCTGTACCAAGTGAAGCGTCGCTAAGATGAGCTGCGCGTGCATAAGCAGTAGCAAGGTCCTCAAAGAGCTCAGGCTCGTTCTGACGTGCTTCATCAAGTGCGCGAGCACGCTGAAGGAACTCATCAGGATTGATAACGCCAATTGCACTGACAGCCTCAATAGCATCTGCAGAGATCTTCTCGTCCTTAGCAATAGATGCAAGGCGGCCAATAAAGTACTGCTCAACCTGAGACTGAACGGACTCGTCAACAGCAAGACCCTGCTGGCGGTAAAGCTCCAGAGAGCTTGCAATAAGCTTCTTGAGGTCAAGGTTGGATGTAGAACGGACCAGCGCAATGACGCCAATTGCTGCACGACGAACAGCGTAAGGATCGGAAGAGCCGGTTGGCGGCTCG
Organism: Atopobium sp.; assembly: GCA_015258925.1. Classification (GTDB taxonomy): domain Bacteria; phylum Actinomycetota; class Coriobacteriia; order Coriobacteriales; family Atopobiaceae; genus Lancefieldella. The sequence continues at coordinate 21,590 of JABZHH010000016.1, forward strand.
TTGATAGCAAAGATGCCGCAGATGGTATCAAGTTTGTCAGCAATAGCTACAAAGCGACCAATCTGGCCACTTGGGAGCTCGTCGCCAGCAAAGCGAGGACGATAGTGCTCGCGAATAGCTGCAGCTACATCGCTCTTCTCGCCAGCAGCCTCTGCGTAGTAGCCGCCCATAACGCCCTGCTGGCTGGTGAACTCGACAACCGCCTGGCTGACAAGGTCTGCCTTTGCAAGATGAGCGGCGCGAGCAGCAAGCTCTGCCTCTTCCTGACTGGATGTCTCGTCGAGCGCAATCTCTGCAGCAAGAGCCTCCATACGCTGGGTCTTCTGCAGAACGGTGCCAAGCTTCTCCTGAAAGACAACGGTCTCAAGGCGCTGAGCAAACTCGTCAAGCGTGTGCTTCAAGTCCTCCTCAAAGAAGAACTTAGCATCGTCGAGACGAGCACGAACAACGCGCTCGTTGCCGTCAATGACGCGCTCGGCGCAAGATGGGTCTGCATTAGAAACCACAATAAACTCGCGAGTCAGCTTACCCTCAGCGTCATAGATTGGGAAATAGCGCTGGTTGGAAAGCATGGACTCAGTAATAATCTCTGAAGGAACGTTAAGGAATTCCTCGTCAAAGGTACCCACAAGAACCTGAGGCCACTCAGTTAGGTTAATGACCTCCTCAAAGACCTTCTCTGGCATATCAACGTGAGAGCCTGGACGAGCTGCCTCTACCTCTTTAATGCCGGCAAGAATAACGTCTTTTCTCTGCTCCTGAAGCAAAACGCCAGCGTCTTTAAGTACCTGCTCATAGTCAGCTGGACTTGCTACCTCATGGTAACCATGACCAAGAACACGATGGCCCTGGGTGGTGTTTGAGCTAGTTACATCAGCGTACGTAACAGGAACAATCTCAGAACCAAAGAGAGCGCACAGCCAGCGAACAGGACGAACATAGCGCTCGTGGAAAGAACCCCAGCGCTGGCTGCGAGGCCAGTCAAGAGCAGCAATCCAAGAAGTTGCCAGCTCAGAGAGAATCTTTGTAGCAGGAACTGAAGGAATATTGAGCTCTGCAAAAACGTACTCATGACCGTCGGTATCTACACGACGAGTCAATGCATCAGCGTTTACGCCGCACTTACGAGCAAATCCCTCAGCAGCCTTAGTTGGATTGCCCTCTGTATCAAAAGCAATCTCTGCCTTAGGACCACGCTTGACCTCGGAAATCTCTTCTGTAGCCTCAGCAACGTCCTTTACATAGGCAGTTAAACGACGAGGTGTCGAGAGGATCTTAACCTCTCCAAATGACAAACCAGAGTCTTTAAGTCCGGAAACGACAAGCTTATTGAACTGAGCAATAGCTTTCTGCAATGGAGCAGAAGGCATCTCTTCAGAACCAATCTCAAAAAGGAAGTCTCTAACCTCAGCCATTTAAGCCACCTCCTCCTGAGTAGTTGCTGCAGGTGCTTTCTTAGAAGCAACCTCCTCCAAATACGATTCACAGCATGCCTTAGCAACAGTGCGAACACGAAGAATATAGTTAGCTCTCTCAACAGCAGAAAGAGCACCACGAGAGTCAAGTAGGTTGAATGCATGGCTGCACTTCATAACGCAGTCATACGCAGGTAGTGGAAGCTTGCGCTCAAGGCAGCTGTGGCACTCTGCCTCATACTCGTCGAACTTCTCGCGCATAAGCTCAATGTTGGCTACCTCAAAGTTATAAGTTGAGAACTCACGCTCGTTCTCCAAAAATACCTGGCCGTACGTCATTGGCGTGCCGTCTGGCAGGTAGCTCCATACCAGGTCATAGACGGAATCTACACCCTGAGCATACATAGCAATACGCTCAAGACCATAGGTAATCTCAACAGGAACAGGGTCTACCTCAATGCCACCTACCTGCTGGAAGTACGTGAACTGAGTAACCTCCATGCCGTTGAGCCAGACCTCCCAGCCAAGTCCCCAAGCTCCAAGAGTTGGGCTCTCCCAGTCGTCCTCAACAAAGCGAACGTCGTGGTCTTTTGGATCAAGGCCAATAGCAGCAAGTGAGCCAAGATAGAGATCTTGGGAATCTGCAGGAGATGGCTTGAGCAAGACCTGGAACTGATAGTAGTGCTGCAAACGATTGGGGTTCTCGCCATAGCGTCCATCAGCAGGACGACGGCATGGCTGTGGATAGCAGGTACGCCAGGCGTCAGGGCCAAGTGAGCGCAGGATAGTTGCGGTATGGAAGGTACCAGCGCCTACCTCAGAGTCGTATGGCTGCATGACCGTGCAACCCTTTTCTGCCCAATAGTGTTCAAGGGTCAAAATCATATCTTGAAACGTTAGTGGTGTTGCGCCCATGATGTTCTTTCTCTCAAATGTCCGACGTAAGTACTATAGCCCGCGAGCATGGTCAAAGGGCCAGAAAATAAACATTGCCTTAGAGGTTACGGTAGAAACCGCAACTGCTCCAAAATATCTGGAATCAAGCGAGTTTGTTCTGTTATCCCCCATAACAAAAATATGACCTGCAGGAACAGTATACGGATAATTCTGAATTACGGCACCCGTGCGATCCGCAAGAGAATACGTTGGCTTGCCTTCAGTGTAAGGTTCGTCCATAAGCTGGCCATCAACATACACAGCACCGTCGCGCAAATCTACCGTTTGACCTGCTGTGGCAATGACGCGCTTCACTAAAAGCGTATCGGGATTTTGAGGACTGGTAAAGGTAACCACGTCGCCTGCTTGAGGAGTACCGCCAAAGCGGTAGGTAAGCTTCTCTCCTACCAAGCGGTCTCCCAGCTGAATGGTATTGAGCATAGAACCTGTTGGAACCTCATACACCTCAGCAACAAAAGTCCTGATAAAAAATGCCAGAGCGACGGCAACCGCAACAATTACCAGGTATTCAAAAATTTCAAGTACTTTGGAATGTCCACTACTCATCGTCATCACCAGATTGCTGATCAAGCTCTGCTAAATACGCTCTGTCCTTCTCAGTGAGCTGAGCGCTCTCGAGAAGATCGGGGCGCCATGCGCGCGTACGAGCAAGTGCAGATTGTCGTCTCCAGACTGCTACTGCTCCATGGTCACCCGACAGAAGCACGGACGGAACTTCTCGCCCCTCAAAATTTGCTGGACGCGTGTACTGAGCATACTCGAGAAGGCCATCGTCGGAGAATGACTCATCCTGTGAGCTCATCTCATCGCCAAGCGCGCCAGGAAGCAAGCGCACAACCGAGTCAATCACGGTAAGCGCAGGAAGCTCTCCGCCCGTCAGAACGTAATCTCCCAGAGAAATAACGTCATCTGCCAGCTCATAGACACGCTCGTCCATGCCCTCATAACGACCACAAACAAACAGAATGCGCTCTTTTTGAGCAAACTCTTGAGCAATAGCCTGAGAATACGGCCGACCAACTGGCGAGAAAAACACCACGTGGGGCTTGACATCTGCCTGATCAGAAATCTCTCGTACTGCCTCAAAAATAGGAGCAGGCTTCATAAGCATGCCTTGTCCGCCGCCAAAAGGAGCATCGTCTACCGTACGATGCCTATCATGCGTCCAGTCACGCAAGTCATGCGCATAGAACTCAAAAATGTTTGCTTTTTGAGCCCTGCCCATAATAGAAGCATTTAAATAGGGCGAGAAGACCTCAGGAAATACTGAGAGCGTTTCCAAGCGCATGCTACTCACCTAACCTAAGAAGACCCTGAGGAATTGAGACGGTAATGGGACCCTCAGCTGGAGCTTCTTTGATAAATTCATCAACGGCAGGCATCATTACCTGGCCAAAAGGCCCCTCAATTACCCACACATTTTGTGTAGGTCCAATAAGAACCTCTGAAATTTCACCCAGAGAACCATGTTCTATATCAAGCACTTCTCTACCCACAAGCAGAGAAACATTAACCAGACCAAAGTTTTCTGGAAGACAATCTTCTTCTACCAGAAGCGTTTTACCCACAAGCTCTTCTGCGTCAGAGATGGTAGTTACGTCTTCAAAAGTTACAAGACTACCTTCCCTGTCATCTGACTCAACAGAGACAACCAAGTACTTCCTTGGGCCTTTAAGTGCAGGCGGAACAGGAACAACCGTCATGCCTTCAGCTATAAGAGAAGGAAGGCTGTGAACGGGAACCGTCACAACCTCCCCTCTTTTACCATGCGTTTTAACAATTTGAGCAATTGCTCGCCAGTGTTTACGCAAAATTAGCCTACAACCTCGACATCAACAGAGGTGCCAACACGCTGGCCAAGAGCACGAGCCAAAGTACGAATAGCCTTAATGGTTCTACCCTTGCGGCCGATGACACGTCCAGCGTCTTCCTCAGAGCAAGAAACCTCAATTAAGGCTCCATCCTCGCGATCGGTGACGTCGAGTGCAACAGCATCTTCATTATCGACAAGACCACAGACGATGTACTCAACAAGGTCAGCTACCTTGTCAGAAGGCATCTCCTGAATGTCTTGATCGACAGCGTCTACCTCAGTGGGCTCTGTGAATTCAGACACGATTTACTCAGCCTCTGGAGCCTCGGACTCCTCAGCAGCTGCGGCAGCAGCCTCAGCAGCAGCCTCTGCAGCTGCAGCAGCCTTTGCCTGTGCCTTCTTGGAGAGCTTGGTCTTCTTCTCTGCAACTGGAGCACCAGTACGAGCGATCTCAATGAGGTGAGAAACTGCGCTTGTTGGCTGAGCGCCCTTTGCTACCCACTCGTCAACCTTCTCGAGGTTGATATCAATCGTCTTTGGGCTAGTCAGTGGGTTATAACGACCGACTTCTTCAATGTAACGACCATCGCGAGGCATACGACCATCAGCGACAACTACGCGATAGTACGGACGCTTCTTGGCACCGTGACGGGCCAGACGAATCTTAACTGCCAATGAAAACTCCTCCATACGAGCGGTGCCTCGGATGTTAGATGGGCTGCACCGCAAAGCCACAAATCGGGTTACAAGTGTACAACAACGCATTAACCTCGAAAAGTATAAATTTGCTCTCTTCAAAAAGTACTCGTAATTTATGTATGAAACACTTGTTCTATTTACGCAAAAAGTATACACTAAATCTATGAAAACGTCAAAGAACATATCGGATAAAACCGCACGTAAATCGTGTGATTTTGAATGGCATGGTAAGGCTATTGGCCTTCTTGACCTTGATGCGTTCTTTGCGTCTGTAGAACAACTTGATCATCCTGAGTGGCGCGGAAAACCAGTAATTGTTGGAGGCTCACCCCACAAACGAGGCGTTGTTTCAACCGCATCTTATGAAGCAAGAAAGTATGGTGTTCATTCTGCCATGCCTTCAGCTACTGCGGTAAGGCTTTGTCCTCATGCAATTTGGACTTCAGGACGTTATGACAGATACTCAGAAATGAGCGCTCTTGTTATGGGTTTTCTCAAAGATGAGACTCCCCTTGTTGAGCAGGTTTCTATTGATGAGGCATTTTTTGACATCACTCCAGGCAGATTCTCTAAAGAAAATCCTTTGGAGATCTGTAAGCGCATACAAAAGAAAGTTGCTGCGCTAGGTGTTACCTGTTCCATTGGTCTGGGAACAAACAAGACAATTGCTAAGATTGCCTCTGAGCAAGAAAAGCCTCGCGGTCTTACTGCGGTGTTTCCTGGTACAGAAGGTCGCTTTCTGGCGCCACTGCCTATTGAAGCAATGAGTGGTATTGGTCCTGCTATGGCAAAGACACTTCATCAACAGGGAATCAAAACGCTTGGAGAGCTCTCAAGAGCAGATGCAACGTATCTCACTTCCCTTGTAGGCAATACTGCCTCAAAAATGATTTTGCGCGCGCAAGGAAAAGAAGTCTCTGAAGTTCATGAAGCTGCCCAGCCTCGTGACGTTAAGTCTGTTTCTAACGAGAGAACCTTTGAAACAGATTTGTTTGATAAACAAGAAATCGTAGAAGCTATTAGGCACATTGCTGGCGTTGTAGGAAGACGTCTTCGCCGAAAGCGGCTCCAAGGATATACCGTAACCCTTAAGGTAAAAGCCTCTGCAACAGAGTCTCATACCGCTCAAAAAAGAATGTCTACACCAACTGATGATGAGCACCTCTTTGCAGAGATTGCCGTTGGTCTGCTTCCTACCATTTGGAAAGAAGGGCAGCCAGTAAGACTGCTTGGCGTTGGCATTAGCTCATTTTCAGATGAGGAGCATGCCAAACCAGTGCAAACGTCTCTTTTTGATCAATTTAATGACACGTTTGACGCTGCAGCCCCTGGGCCTACAACAAAAAAGAAACCTCGGAGTGACTTACGTCATCTCTCCGAGGTAACCGATAAACTCAAAGATAAATTTGGTGCAGATGCTGTGCAATACGGTAGAGACCTACGCTTTGAGCATCGCGTCTCAGACACTATGCCTACAGGCAAAAACGAACAAATCTAGTACACAAAAACTACTCAGTAGGATCAGCAGATTCTGGAAGATTGTCTACCAGGTCATCCTCAGAAAGCTCAAAAGCGGGAGCCAAAGCATCCTCTGGAAGATCGGCATAAGGAATCTCAGAAGTCATAGCACCCTCAATATCTAGCTCTACACGAGGAGCGTCTGCCCAAAGTCGCTCAAGACGATAGTAGGACCTTACCTCAGGCTGGAATACGTGAACAACAACTGAACCGTAATCAATAAGAATCCAATTGAGACCGTCACGACCCTCAGTAGAAATTGGACGAATGCCGCAGTTTGCCGTGACCTTCTCGCGAACCTCATCAACAATAGCGTCAGCCAAACGAGCGTTTCCACCAGTGCAGATAACAAAGTAATCGCAAACGTCACTGAGACCAGTGAGGTCAAGCACAAGAATATCTTCAGCTTTCTTCTGATCTGCAGCAATGGCAGCAGTCTTTGCAAGCTCAAGTGAAGTTACAGCCATGAATTTCTCCGTTTTCTCATGTAGCTAGGCTACTCAGACGTCTTCTCAATCATCTCATTGTATAGGGCAATTGAGTTTGGATACAAATAACTCCTTGATGAAATCACATACATCATAACGCTACAAAACGCCGTCTCATAAAGCTCATCGAGAGAACCGCCGCGTAAATATACCTCGCGCGCCTCTTCAACTGACTTGAAACTTGGTCGTAAAGGCTCAATAAGGTCAGCTACATACAAGATTTTGTCTAGCTTGCTCATCTGACGGTCGCCCGCAGTGTGCTTCTGAATGGCGCTGAGAATCTGCTCAGAAAGCCAAGGATAGATGGCTGGTAGCGTTTTTGCGGCGAGAGGACCATGTAAGAGCCCAACAATTTTCTGATAAGGAGCTTCTGTCTGGATACGAAAGCGCTCTGCCAGTTCAATGGTTTCTGCATCAGGAAGAAGTTTCTCCCAATCATGCAAAATACCTGCAACACGAGCGCTAAACATATCTGCACCATAAGCCTGCGCAAGTGTTTCTGCACAATGTCCCACAGAGATAGAATGCGCAAAACGCTTAGAGTTCTTGTGATACATATGACTCTTAAGGTCAGACTCAAGCTGATCAATGAGCGCCTGTTGTTCTGCGGTGTAGACAATATCTTTTGCTATAAGTGTTCTTTCCATTATGTCCTACAAAGTTTTGAATCAAATCTGAGCTCTACCTGTTTGACACTGCCCTGATACGAGCATATGTCAATCTAAGCAGCGGGTCGCTTTAGCTTGACCACTTAATTGAGTGGCGTTGTGTCGGCGCCATAAAGCCCATGCTTGTGAATGTAACCTGTGACCGCATCTGGAGTCAGATATCTAAGGCTCTGGCCTTTTTGAACTCTACTGCGCAAATAGCTTGATGAAATAGCCAGAGCTGGAACCTCAAGATAGGTTACTTTGAAGTCATACGGTGAGTCCGCAATAACCTTTTGAGCACGACTCAGCTCATAACCAGGACGCGTTGCAGCAACAAAGTGAGCAAGTTCCGCTACGGTCTGTGCATCTTTCCAGGTGACAATATCAGCAATTGCATCTGCACCAGTAATAAAGAAAAATTCAACGTTAGAGGGATATACCTTACGCAATCTTCTGAGCGTATCAGCGGTGTAAGTGATGCCCTCATAATCCACCTCAAAACGAGAAGCAACAAAATGAGGATTATCTGAGGTTGCCAGAAGCGTAATTGAGTAACGGTCTTCTCCCCTGGTAACTCCCTTATTTTGTTTGAACGCAGGGCGACCAGCAGGCATAAAGACAACCACATCAAGATCCAAATCATCATATGCCTGCTCAGCGGCTACCAAGTGACCGTTATGAATAGGGTCAAAGGTTCCACCCATGATTCCCAGACGATAGGTGCGGTTTTTATCCTGTCCCAAACGAGGCAGGCCAGGGTGCATGTTATTTAAGACGTCGGCTGCCATACTCTACTCAGTTTCTGAAGAAGCCTCAGCTACATGAGACGCATCAGATGGAGCCTCTTCAAACTCAACATCTTCGAATTGCTGGTCAGAGGCGTCCTCATCAGGAATCTCTATACCATCTGTATTTGGTTTATTTGGATCCTCATAGGTAAAGGTGAGCTCGAGAATGCGAATCTCATCGCCGTCAACTGCACCAGCCTTTGCCAGCTGTACTTCAAGACCCATGCGATCAAGACGACGCTGTAGATATGCCACAGCCTCATCATTGTCCCAATCGGTCTGAATAACCATGCGCTCAATCTGGCCGCCAGAGACACGCCACGCATGACGCTCTTCTCGCTCAATGCGAAGCTTGTTATCACGACGAAGTCGCTGATGCTCCCAAGCCTCACTGCGGTCAACCGTTGGCGTAGTAATGGCAATTTCTTTGCGGAGCTCTGCTACTTCTGCAGCACAGGTAGTAACAAAATCATCAAGATTTAAACCAGTTACCGTAGAGATAGCAAAGAAAGTCCTGCCATCCGCCTCAGCGGCTTTTCTGAGAGCCTCAATAGCATCTTCTGTACCAGGCATATCGCATTTGTTTGCAACCACAATCTGAGGACGATCAGCCAGCTTTGAAGCGTACGCTTTAAGCTCCTCGTTAATAGCGTGGTAGTCCTCTACAGGATCTCTACCTTCATAGCCACCAGTAACGTCAACCATATGGACAATAAGCGCCGTGCGCTCAATATGACGAAGGAACTGGTGACCAAGGCCCTTACCCTCAGAGGCACCCTCGATAAGACCGGGAACGTCCGCGCAGACAAACGACTGACCGTTCTGTGCGCGAACAACGCCCAAGTTTGGAACAAGGGTGGTAAAAGGATAGTCTGCAATCTTTGGACGAGCAGCACTGATACGTGCAATAAGAGAGCTCTTACCAACAGAAGGCATACCCACCAAGGCCACATCTGCCATGAGCTTCATCTCTAGCTCAATCCAGTGCTCTTGTGCTGGCTCGCCCTTCTCGGCAAATGCTGGTGCACGCCTCACTGAGGTGACAAAGTGAATGTTACCTCGGCCACCATTGCCACCAGGAGCAACAACTACCTGCTCACCTGGAGAAGTAAGATCGGCAATCTCGTAGAGTGGCTCTTGCGTTTCTGGATCAAGCTCGCGCACAACGGTTCCCAGAGGCACCTTGAGCAGCAAATCCTGTCCGTCAGAGCCATGACGGCGAGCACCCTTACCGTGGGTACCACGCTCGGCCTTAAAGTGATGCTTGTAGCGGTAATCAATCAGGGATGAAAGCTGCGCGTCTGCAACAATAACAACATTGCCGCCGTGACCGCCATCGCCACCGTCAGGGCCGCCTTTTGGAACATATGCTTCTCGACGGAAAGACATGCAGCCTGCGCCGCCGTCTCCACCTTTAACGTTGATATGACAAAGATCAGTGAAAGTTTCCACGTGTCCTCCTTCTAATACCTTAATGTTACGGCATTTACCAGCGAAGCACAGTGAAAACGCGAGAAGTTCTTATGAGAACACGAGGACAACAACAATTACCGCAACGCCAAGAATCATCAAGGCAAAGTCTGATGGAGCCAAAGGATAGCGTTTAAATGCAGATGAAGCGTTCCTTAAATAAAAACCTCGCTGCTCAGCTGCAAGTGCTGAGGCATCAGCTTTTTTAACCGAGCTTACCAGCAAAGGAACAATCAAAGGCATGGTGAGCTGGAGCTTCTTAATTGGATTTTTGGTATCAAACTCAACGCCACGAGCCATCTGAGCCTCCATGATATGGTTCATCTCTGAAGCAAATACAGGCACAAAACGCAAAACAGTTGCAATGGTAAACGCATAAGGATAAGGAACATGCGCAACTTCTACCAGTGCATTCATGAGGTCTTCTACGCGCATAAGGGAGAGCATAGAAAGCAGTGGCAGTGCCAGCGCAATT
>JABZHH010000017.1:0-28627 GCA_015258925.1 Atopobium sp.
CTTCAGCTCCAACACTTCGGTTCTCTCGGCTGACCTGCTCTTTACTGACTGGTCGAGTGTTGCCGAGGAGTTCTCGTTTACCACGCTCAAGCCGTCGGTCTTCATTGACACCGCAATGAAGGAGAATAACCCTGACTGGAGCAAGATTCATTCGGATCCATGCGACATTACACTCAGAAATGAGATTGGCCGCAGCTTTGATCCTAAGGACCTCTCGGGCCTGGGCGACGCGGTTGCGCAGATGCTGGAGGAAACCGATAGCTGGTCGCACAAGATTGAAGAGATTCGTAACAACATGATCTTTAACCTCGGTCACGGTGGAGAAGCCGCAGGTAAGTTCATCCTTGAGCGCGTTTTGGCGCACCAGGAGGGAACCGCGGACGCTGACGTCGAGAAGACCGACGACGCAGCAATCGAGGACGACGCCGACGACGCAGCAGCCGATGTCGATACTGCTACAACCGAGGGCGACGTCGACGCCGCAGACGACGGCAACGTCGAGAAGGACAGTGATTTCCGTGCGTAAAACAGCCACTTCATCTGTGAAGACACTAGTCAGCGCTGCCGCTCACAAGACGCGTGCACTCTTTGTTCATGCTACATTGTATGTTGCAGCGTTGACGCTGGTTTGGTGGGCACTTCTACCAGCAACAGCGCAGGCTTACGTTGACCCATCTGTCATGACCTACACCATCCAGGCACTGGCAGCAGTTGTAGTTGCGCTCTCTGCGGTCCTTGGCGTTGCGTTTAGACGTTCTCGTAAGGTGCTCTTCCGTCTGCTTAAGATTGATGAGAACGCCAATAAGATTGTCGAAGGCAAAGTTCACAAGGTTGACGCCAAAGGTGCTGAAGCTGCAAACACTCAGATGAAAGAAATCCTTGCAGCAGAGACTGTTCGTCTCAAAGAACAAAAAGAAGGCACCCTCAAACCTAAGGGTCGCATTGGAGTTGCATTTCTTATTTCACTCTTTACTGTCTTTACCATCTTGGTCGTAGCCCCACTTGAGTTGGTAGCCAGCAATGCGCGAGACCTTTCTTTCAACCTCAACGATGTTGCAGGTCCCGTTATTATTGCAGGACTTATCATTACAATTATTCTTACGGTGCTTCTATCGCTCCTGCGTAAGCGCGTGTTTAACGTTGCTGTTGCGTTTATAGGAGCCATCGGTGTGGCATCGTACGTTCAGGCAGTATTCTTGAATGGTGGTATGCCGCTTGCTGATGGTCATGAGGTTATTTGGTCCAACTTCACAACCCAAATGATTGTCTCTGGCCTCATCTGGCTGGCAATTATTGCAGCTGCAGTGACCTTCTCGCTCCTAAAAGCACGTCAGCTCAGAACAGGTCTTTTGATAACCGCAACGGCGCTTATCATTGTCCAGACAGTTGGCGTTGCAAGTCTGTGGGGACCAGCAATTGCAGCGTCGATAGATGCTCATTCCGAACACCAGCAGGTTATCGCAACGCGCGAGGGTCTCTACAACGTGTCTTCTAAGAAGAACGTCGTGGTCTTTGTTTTGGATACCACCGATACTGCTTTTGTTCAGAAACTTTACGATGAGTATCCAGAGACATTTGCGTCTCTTACCGGCTTTACCTGGTACAGAAATTCCGTCGGCTCCATGATTCCAACGCGCTACGGTGTTCCATCGCTGCTCTTTGGCTCTCGTCCTCAGCCTGGCGAGAATTTCAACGATTTTGTCTACAACTGGGCACAAAGTGATCAGTATCTCAAGGATATTCAGAATGCTGGATATCAAGCAGGTTTGTATACAGATCAGTTGAACTACTCTCACTACAGAGACACTGCGCAGAAGTATTCCATCAACTACCACGAGCCCCGTGGTCGTGGTATAGATAACCAGCTAGACGTGCTAGGTGCGCTGCGCATTCTCTACAAGACGGCATTCTGTAGGGACATGCCTTGGGTATTTAAGCCTCGATTCTGGTATTACACCGAGGACCTCAATATGCGTATGCGCAGACCAGTCAATATGGACGAGGTTGATCTTTCTTCTCAGCCTTACACCGAGGATGACCTCAAGTATTACCAGGAACTTCAACACTACGGTCTCTCGATTGACGACAGCGCTGGTCAGAAAGGATCGTTCCGCTTTATCCACCTTTTTGGTTCACACCCACCTTATACGCTTGATCGTAACGTTGAGCCTACCAGCGATCCAAGCAAGCAAAACGTTGAAGAGCAGACTATTGGCTCGTATAGAATTGTTGCGCAGTATATTGCTGAGCTTAAGCGTCTGGGCGTATATGAGAACACGTCGTTTATTATTACCGCAGATCACGGTGACTGGTACTTGACTAATACTGACATTCAGCAGCCTTCTGCTCCAGTTATTATGTACAAACCAGCTGGTCAGACCGCTGAAGAAGCGGCTCAGCCTATGCAGATTTCTGATGCACCTGTCTGGCACTATGACATTTTGGCCCAAACCCTGAAGGACATGGGTGTTGACCAGCAGACGCTTTCTAACTACACCACGCCGCTTGACGAGTCTTATGAGGGCGAGGATCGTCCTCGCTACTACATTGAGACCATTTCAAATGGTAAGCAAGATATCTTTGTCAGGGAGTTTGTCATCAACGGTGACGCCAACGACATGAAGAATTGGAGCCTTACGGGCAACGAATGGCCTGTTGAACCATGGCACGACTAAGTTAGGTGTCCGGCAATAGCCCACTGGCGAGAAACCCGGTGCACTTGGCGAGAAATCCGGTGTACTCGCCGTCGAGAAATCCAACTACAAGAAAAGCCGCGTCTACACGACGCGGCTTTTTGCTAACCAGTTATGCGAACTGTCCTGCGAAGGAAGCTTGTCCGTGAGCTGAGGTTATTCCGGCACAATCCACGCAGGCAGACCATCAGAGAAGATGCGTGCAAGGGGGTACGCCTCTTCAATAGTCAGTGTTGTAATAACGTGATAAGGGCCTTCTGCTGATGTATCAAATACGAGCGCAAGGGATTTCTCGCCATCGGTGGTGGGAAGTGCAAGGTAGATGCAGTGTCTGGAGGGATTATAGAGCTCAACGGCCATGCGCCATCCGCGCTTTGCAGCTCGCAGGGCGTTTTGTACCAGAGGCGAGTTGTCATCAAATCCACGCTCGAGATCAAAGAGAAGGGGAGCGTGAGTTGAGACAGGTAGCGAGAAGTCGGCGTCGGTATGCATGAGCTGCAGCTCGTTCTTCCTGTATACATATGCAGCAGAAAGACAAGCCTGTGCCGCCTGTAACGAAGGCGCGTCGCTCAGATAGGTGGTGCTAAGCGCATTCCAATCGGAGACAGGAGCCTCGTTCATGACCACGTCAACAGGGTTTATGGGCAGCTGCTTTTCTGCGGCGGGCAGTTTCTCCCATGAAGCGATACCAGACTTAGGCAGACCGCGAAGCACGTCAACTGCCTGATCCTGCAGCTCACTTGCAGAAACGTTAAGCTCCAAGAGCGTCCAAGGACGCAGAGCTCCGCGTTTTGACTTGCGGATAGTAGCGGTAATTACCGCGTCTGTCTGCGGTTTCTTGTAACGCGTGTTAAACGTAAACGTGCCGCCCTTGGAAATGAGCGCGCGAGAAGACACTGCAAGTTTGAAGTCTTCCTCCAGCTGCTTGAGGACGTTGGCGTCAACGGGAGCCATCTGATACAAAATGCCGAGAAGCTCGTTGTTGACGTGGACATCTTCCTCAAAATTAGCAGGGTATGTTGGGGTAGGAGCAGGAGCTTCATTCTGATTGATTGCCGGCGCAGAAACTGGAGACTCAGAAGTTGTAGCGGCCGAGGCAGAACTTGTTGTGTTTAGCGCTTGCTGCAACACAGAAGGAGCTGCTTCAAGCGTTTTTTCTTCATCGGAACCGTCATAGGGGTTGTAGGTAACGGTAAGCGAGATAGTTGGCTCGGGAACTATAGGTTCAGAAGTTACAGGCTCAGGCATTTCTTGCTCTGGAGCTGGTGATTCGGTTTCAGTGGCCTCTGGAGCTAGCGTTTCGGCTTCAGCAGGTTCTGCGGCTGCCTCATTGGCAGTCTCTTGCTTGGGCTCTTCTGCAGCTGTTTCTGCAGATGGCACGTCTGCGACAGTTGTCTCCGCAACAGACAGCTCCTCGGACTCCTCCGCGACGGCTGACTCCTCTGACTCCTCCGTGACCGGCAACTCTTCTGGTTCCGGTTCTACCTCAGGCTCTGTCTCAGCTACTAGGTGCTTTGGCTTGAGTGCGCGAATGGACTTTGCTCCACGGCGGCGTTTCCATGGTTTACCGTTGCTTTGGGGCTCGACGTTTTTCTCGCCAGCTACAAGGGCAGCCTCAAAGATGTCAAAAGTCAAAAGCGTTGCGTAGACGTAACCCTTTTTGAAGGCTGTGATCTTAATGAAATCGGGGCACGCCTCCATGAGAGCGCGGATGTCGTCAAAGCCAAAATCCTGCGGTGCAAGGTCGTCTTCAATGAGCACGCCCTCAACGGTAGAGAGGGGAGTCTGCTTAGAGACGCCAATGGTTGCTTTGAGTAGTTTATACAGGTAGAGAGCGTGTTCTTGTTTTATAACAGCCATGATGCTCCTGAGATAGTAGTTAGTGGACTACATACTACTCGATTTTGAACAGACAAAGATACTGATTACGCACAGAAAGTCGCAATACGTAGCGAAAAAGCGAGAACTGGACTGATAGAATAAAGCTAGATTGAAGGGAGCTTACATGATTGGTCGTTTTATTAAGAGAGCTGCAGTTAGAGCTGCAGGTTTAGCAATTACTCAGTATGCCGCAAAGGCAGCACTTCAATCCGAGGCTGGAAGAAAGCTGCTTGCTACAACGGCTTCTAAAGCTGCCAACTTAGCTGGCAATATCGCAAAAGAGCAGATTACCGCTGGGTTTAATGCTCATATTAGGCCAGCACTGCCAAGCGGCGATGCCATTCAGTCATCAGTCGCTCGTGCTCAGTCTGCGCTTCGTTCGGCTCAGACTTCAGTTTTGGCTGCTCAGGCACAGCTTCAGTCTAATTTAGAGAATCGTTTTTCTCGCCCAAAGAACAAGCTTTCAAAGCAGCTTGCAAGCACTGCAGAGTCGCTTGAAGAGATGGGGGAGACCCTGGCCGAGCACCAGGATGCTGCTGCAGATATCGCAGTTGCAGATGTTGCTGAGGAAATTGCTGCTCAAAGCGGACAGGATTCCGACGCTCTGCTAGCCTCTACCAAGAAGCGTAAGTCGTTCAGAAACGTTGCAATTGCTGGTGGCGTTGTGGCTGGTGCTGCTCTTGGTTTAGCTGCATACGGCGCTTATTCCATTGCTCCACGCAAGCAAAATGATCGCCTACTTCTGGAGCGTTGGCACGAGATTGCTCGTCATCGCTATGCTCATCGTGGCCTCTACAACAACGAGGCAGGCATTCCAGAGAACTCCCTGCTTGCTTTCCGCGCAGCTGTCGAGAAGGGCTTTGGCTCCGAGGTTGATGTTCACCTGACCGCAGACAACAAGTTGGTAGTTGTTCACGATTCAGCACTTGATCGCCTCTGTGGCGTACAGAAGATTGTTGAGGAGTCCACGCTAGAGGAGCTTCGTGGTCTTAGGCTTCTTGCTACTGACGAGCAGATTCCAACGTTTGAGGAAGTCCTTGAGGTTTATGCATGGAGTGGCTCCGGTGAGCTACCTGCACCTTTGATTATTGAGGCTAAGACACGCAACAATAACGCTGAGCAGCTGACAGAAAAGATTATGCAGGCTCTTGATCTTCGTCCCGTTCGTGCATGCATCGAGAGCTTTGACCCTCGCGTTTTGCAGTGGCTGCGTCAGAACCGTCCTGAGATGCTTCGCGGCCAGCTCTCAGAGAATTTCCTGGTTGACCGTCAGACTAAGCACATGAACATTGCTACACGAGCTGGCGCTACAGCTCTCTTTGGTAATTCTGTTGGTCGCCCAGACTTCATTTCATACAAGTTTGAAGATCGCAAGAACCCCTTTGTTAAGCTGGCTTGCAATACCATGGGCGCACATCTGATTACCTGGACCGTTAGGAACGAGGAGGACATGATTGCCTCCGAGCTTGAAGGTGCGCCTGTCATTTTTGAGGGATTTATCCCAACTCCCGCATCGCTGATCAACTAGCTTTCCACTTGGCGAGAAGAACGTTTGGATCAAACTGCGGCCAAAATTTATAGGTTTATCTGGGACTCCACGGGTTTCTCGCCCGCGGAGTTTCTTGTGAAAAGTTCCTTAATATTGTTGTATGAATATATGTACATATATAAATTTAAGGAGTAGACTAGGCATAACAACAACCCAAGGAGGAGCTATGAGCTCAAAGACAAAGGTGAAAATTGCTCGCATTGTCTGTTCTGCTGTTTTGCTAGGTATTGCTTATGCGGTTGAACACGCATTTGACCTGCAGCTCTGGCAGGCACTGTTGCTTTACCTGTTACCTTACGCTGTTGCGGGATACGATGTTGTTCTAGAAGCATGGGAGAGCATCACTGAGGGCGAGTGCTTTAACGAAGACTTGCTCATGACCATTGCTACTGTTGGTGCCTTGCTCATTGGCTTTGTGCCTAACGGTTCTCCTATGTTTGATGAGGCCGTCTTTGTCATGCTGTTCTTCCAGGTAGGAGAAGTGTTTGAACACCTTGCTTCCGATAACAGCAAGAAATCTATTGCCAAGCTTATGGATATCCGTCCTGACAGCGCAACGGTTGAACGTGACGGACAGCTGCTTACTATCTCTCCAGAAAAAGTTGGGCTAGGAGAGATTATTGTGGTCAAACCCGGCGACCGTGTCCCGGTGGACGCAGAGATCGTCGAGGGTTCTACCAGTCTTGATACCGTTGCTCTTACTGGTGAGAGCGTGCCTCGTGATGCAACAGTGGGAGACAATATTATCTCAGGCTGTGTAAACCTTTCTGGTGTGGTACGCGCCCGCGTTACTCACCTCTTTGAAGACTCTACTGCTTCCCGCATCATTAAGCTGGTAGAGAGCTCAAACCAAAACAAGTCCAAGAGCGAGAGGTTTATTCGTCGTTTTTCTCGCGTGTATACTCCAGCAGTTGTTTACAGTGCCATTGCGCTGGCATTTTTGCCACCACTGCTCTCGGGAGACTTTGTGGGCAACGCATCAATCTGGATTGTAAGAGCACTGACCTTCCTTATTGCATCTTGTCCGTGTGCGCTGGTAGTTTCCGTGCCACTGGCCTTCTTTGGCGGTATTGGCGCTGCTTCGAAGGAGGGCATCCTGATCAAGGGCTCTGCGTACATTGATATGCTTTCTACCCTTGATACCGTTGCCTTTGACAAGACCGGTACGCTGACCGAGGGTGTTTTTGAGGTTCTTGCTGTTCATCCTCAGGCTATTGGCGAGAAGGACCTTCTGCACCTAGCTTCTCACGTTGAGATGCACTCCACGCACCCAATTGCTGCAGCTCTTCGTGCTGCTTATCCAAGTGAGGACGATGACTGTGTTATCACGGACATCAAAGAAATTGCTGGTCAGGGCATTTGCGCTAACGTGAATGGTAAGAGCGTTGCTGTTGGCAACTGCGCACTTATGGAGAGCGTAGGAGCTTCTTGGAAAGCGTGCGAGAACCACGGAACCATCATTCACGTGGCTGTTGATGGGACCTACATGGGCCACATTGTTATTTCTGACCGCGAACGAGCTGATGCTCCAGCAGCAATCGCTTCCCTCAAAAATGTTGGTGTTTCTAAGGTTGTTATGCTCACGGGCGATAAACGCGACGTTGCAGAAGAGATTGCTGCTCAGATGGGCATTACTGAGGTTCGTGCTGAACTGCTTCCACAGGATAAGGTTTCTGCCGTTGAAGGCCTTCTCGCCCAAAAGACAGCTGGTAAGTCCCTTGCTTTTGTCGGTGACGGCATCAATGATGCACCCGTTCTTGCACGCGCTGATGTAGGCGTTGCTATGGGCGGTTTGGGGTCTGATGCTGCTATTGAGGCCGCCGACGTAGTTCTTATGGACGACAAGCTTTCTAAGCTCTCAAAGGCCGTAAAGATTGCTCGTCATACCCTGGGTATTGCAAAGCAAAATATTGTGTTTGCTATTGGCGTTAAGGTTGCTGTTTTGATCCTTGCAGCCTTTGGTTTGGCTCCCATGTGGCTAGCGGTCTTTGGAGACATAGGCGTTATGGTGCTTGCAGTTCTTAATTCCACTAGAGCTTTGAATATAAAGTCGATCAAGTAAAAGAGTCAGGGCTGCTGGCCTAAAAAAGAGCGCTCGCAAAGGAGCGCTCCTACAAAGGTTGTTTTCACAAACGGCTGTTTCTACACAGAGCCAATTACAAATTACTGAGCCTTCTTACGAAGTCTACGAGCACGGTTTGCAAGATTGCGGACCGTGCTTTCCATTCCATGAGGAACGTAGGCCAGCGATTCTAAGTCTTCTGGAAGGTAGTCAACAAGACTGACAGGCTCTGTGGGTGTGAAATCTGCTGGTACAGGACCTGGAGCAATCAGGTAGGCATGAACCTTAGCGCCCTGGGCGCCAAGTTTTTGTTCGTACTCACTAGGAACATCGTGAGGAAAATCGGTCTGTGCATCTCGCGTTTTCCAAATAAAGTTGTAACCAGCAACTTCAACTTGCTCAAGAGAAAAATCAAAAAGTGGCTGACTGTCCGTTTTAAGACGAACAACACCCTCTTTAGCCAAAACATTTCTATACTGCATAAGACGCTCAGCATCAGTGAGGCGCATCTTTGCCTGTCTGATTCGAGGAAATGGTGCAGGGAAGTTGAGATAAATAACAGAGACTTCTTCTGGCGAGAAGTACTCATCAATCTTCATGCCGGTACCAGGTACTACGATGGCGTTAGGCACTCCTGCTTCATAAATTGTTTTAGCAGCATATGAAATACAGATAGGTTCTGTATCAATGGCTACAAAAAGCACGTTAGGATTTGCCTTAGCTTGCGTGGCAGTAAAAGATCCCTTACCGCAGCCAAGGTCTACACGGACCTCAGAGAAGGGGACATGTCCCTCAGCAGTAATTGGCGCACACGCAGAAGCCCACGTACCTCTCAAAGCCTCTGGATGAGGCTCAATGACGCTGGAATACGCCTCTAAGCGCTCTTCCAGAACAAAGTTTTTAGGCAAACGTGCATGTAGTGCGCGCAAAGCAACTCCTCAACAAGTGGGCAAAATCAGCGTTTCTTTACAGAAGCTGATCAAGCGTTTCTCCGTACGAAGGTAGGAATTCTGTCATAAAATCGCGCACTTCTGGAAGAGAATCTGCTAAATCTTCAACAACTCCACGAGTTGAGGCTTCAGCGGTAATAAATTCTGAGTTTCCAGACTGAGCCTCCTCAATACACTTAATAAGTGCTGCAATCTTATCTGCAGCTTTAATAAGCTTTCTAAGATAAGCTTCACTCTCTGAAGCCTCAGTGCTGTGAGTAAGCACCTGAGCATAGGCATCTTGCAGGTCTTCTGGCAGTGTGGAGAGAATGGTTTTCTCGGCACGTGCCTCTACCTGATGATAGGCATCTCTAATCTCTGAATTAGCATACTTTACAGGCGTGGGCATATCTCCGGTGATAATCTCTGATGCATCGTGATATATACCAATAAGAGCTGCACGATCTGCGTCAAGATTTCTGTGATAGCGCACATTTGCAATAGTTGCGAGGCAGTGAGAAATAACGGCCACGTCAAGGGCGTGTTCAGCAAGGCTTTCTGATCGAGAATTGCGCATAAGCGACCAGCGCTCAATGTAGCGCATGCGAGAAATAAGTGCAAAAAAGCTGGATTGCGACGAAGAATTCTGAGACATTGCCCCTCCTTAATTTGTTTTCTCAACCTTACCACGGATACCGGACAAAAACTGTTTTGACACAACTATGCAATGTAGTCATAGCAAATATGAAGTAATCAAATACTTTAGATGTTTATATGAAATTATTGATATCTGAACATCCGTTCATGGGTATTTTTGCTCCGCTTACCGGCAACCATGGCTAACTTATTCCAAAGGAGTTAACCCGGGCTTACTATGCAAGTAAACCTTGTCCGTTTAAAAGAAGTGAGCGGACAACAAAGGAAGGATGGGAAACATGAGTAAGTATGCTTTTGTAGGCGGCAAGCTCGTTGATGGTACTGGTGCTGCACCAGTTGAGGACTCCCTTGTCCTTATCGATGACGACAAGATTACCTATGCTGGTCCTCGTAAAGAGGTCCCAGAGGGATATGAGGTACGTGACGCATCTGGCCATACCGTAATGCCTGGTCTTGTTGATACACACCTGCACTTCTCCGGCAACCTGACCGACAACGATAACGACTGGGTTATCGAGTCCGTTGCTCAGAAGCAGGCATGCGCAGTCAAGCAGGCTTATGACGCTCTTACCCACGGCCTCACAACCGTCGTTGAGATTGGCCGCAATGGTATTGCTATCCGCGACCTCGTTAACATGGGCATTATGCAGGGTCCTCGTATCTTTGCTACCGGCCTTGGCCTTTGCCGCGTTGCTGGTCACGGTGACTCTCACCACCTGCCACTGCAGATTTCCAAGGACGGACACCCTTGGGGCGACCAGGTAGACGGTCCATGGGAGCTTCGTAAGGCAATCCGCCGTCGTCTTCGTGAAGAGCCTGACGGCATCAAGATCTGGGCAACCGGTGGCGGCATTTGGCGCTGGGACTCCGACCGTCTGCAGCTCTTCTGCACCGAGGAGATCAAGGCAATTGCTGATGAGTGCGCACTGGTAGGCATTCCTCTGTATGCTCACTCCTACAATAACTTTGACGCTGCATATGACTGCGTCCGCTTTGGTTGCAAGCAGCTCATTCACGGCTTTGAGCTTGACGAGCGCACCATGAAGCTTATGGCTGAGCAGGGAACATACTTCACCCCAACCATCGGCTTCCTGCCAACTTGGTACGGAACTTATCCACCAGACTGGACTCCAGAGCTTGACGCATTCCCAGGCGAGACTGTTGTCGAGAAGGGCCTTGCACGCACCTACGCTAACCTGCGTAAGGCTTATGACATGGGTATCACCATTACCATCGGCTCCGACTCCTTCAGCTTTGTCACTCCTTACGGCTACGTCACCATTGATGAGATGTATGACTTTGTCGAGAAGGTTGGCATCTCCATCCTTGATACTGTTGCAGCTGCTACTTACAACGGCGCAAAGATGCTGGGCAAGGAGAACGAGTTTGGTGCTGTCAAGGAAGGCCTCTCCGCTGATATCCTCGTAGTCAAGGGCGACGTTGCTAACAACATTCGCGACCTCACGCCTGAGAACATGGACGTCATCATGAAGGAAGGCAAGATTATTGATCGCGGTAGCTTCTAAGCTTCCAGCTCGATAATTTGTAACGCGAAGGTTGGGCCCTGACTCACTTAAGCGTCAGGGCCCACTTTTACAGGAAAGAAGTTTATTCTTTGATATAAAAGTTTGACATTTGAAGGAGCTCACTATGTCTGAACCAAAGCAGGTGAAAATTGTGCTGCTTACCGGCTATTTAGGAGCAGGTAAGACCACTATTTTGAACCACATTCTCTCTAATACTGAAGGTATTCACGCAGCAGTCATTGTCAACGACATTGGCGAGATTAACGTTGATGCTGGTCTTATTAAAGACGGCGGCTACGCTAAAGAAGGCGACGTTATTCCTCTCACTAACGGTTGCCTCTGCTGCACCCTTTCTAATGACTTGGCACTTCAGTTGGGTGATTTGGCCGATACCGAGGAGTTTGACTACATCATTATTGAGGCTTCAGGTATCTGTGAGCCAATCCCTATTACCTATAACATTTCTGCATTCTGCAATCAGAGCCAGCATGCAACTAACCACTCTCACCTCAACCTTGATAACATCGTCGCAGTTGTTGACTGTGCTCGCATGTTTGAGGAGTTCCACAACGGCGCCGATCTTCTCGACCCAGATATTGAAGAGGATGACATCGAGAACCTGCTTATTCAGCAGATTGAGTTCTGCTCTACGCTGGTACTCAACAAGACCGATCTGGTTACTCCAGAGCAGCTCCACGAGCTCAAGGCGCTTGTTCGTGGCCTGCAGAAAGACGCCGTTATTGTTGAGGCGGTCAACGGTGACATTCCAATGAGCGAGCTTATCAATACGGGCCGTTTTGACTTTGACAAAGCTTACGCCTCCGCTGCCTGGATGGATGCAATGGAGCATCCTGAGGAGCACGAGGACCCAGAGGTTTTGGAGTACGAGATTACTACCTTTGTGTATCGCCGCCGTCAGCCATTTGACCTGGACAAACTTAACCAGTTTGTGGCTAGCTGGCCAAAGAATATCATCCGCGTCAAGGGTAGCATCTGGATTTCGCAAGACCCCGAGATGAGCTACGTATTTGAGCAGGCTGGCAAGCAGGTCCAGTTCTACGAGAATGGCATGTTCTACGCATCGCTGCCAGAGGATGAGCGAGAAACCCTTCTTGACGAGAAACCCGAGCTACGCGCAGAATGGGATGATGAACTGGGCGATCGTCAAACTAAGCTGTGCTTCATTGGCCGTCATATGAACCATGAGGAAATTGAAGCCGGTCTGGATGCATGCCTTACTGAATATGCTCCTGACGAGTTTGACTACTAGCGTTTTCAGCGCCAAGAGCTCCGGCGCTTGAGACGAGGGACCCAGTTTATCCGGGTCCCTTTTTTAGGTTAGAGGTGCCTAATGACCAAGATTGAGCAGCTTAAAGACTGGATTCAGTCGTCAGATAACATTGTTTTCTTTGGTGGCGCAGGCGTGTCAACGGAAAGCGGTATTCCTGATTTTAGGGGTACTAACGGTCTGTATCGCCAGGGCGGCATCAAGGTAGAAAACATGACCATTGGCCTGGGCCAAGACGGCTATGACATGGGAAAAGAAGCCTACGACCTGGGAAATGGAGTAACGGTTGACCCCGATAACGAGGAGTCTTTTGCCTACAGTAAGGCGCCAGATTTTACGCTTGAAGAGATCTTCTCGCTCGATGTATTTTTTGATTACCCCGCAGCGTATTACACGTATTTTAGAAACTCTCATCATTTGGGGGAGGCTCAGCCAAACATTGCTCACAAGTGGCTGGCAGACTTGGAAGCTGCGGGAAAGTTGCGCGCGGTGGTGACGCAAAACATCGACGGACTGCATCAAGCTGCTGGTAGCAAGCGTGTGTTTGAGCTCCATGGCAACGAGACGCGTTTTTATTGTCCCGAGTGCGGCCACACCTACACGCTTGATCAGATTGAAGAGCAGTCGTCTGTGGTGCCGCTCTGTCAATGCGGCGCAGTTATTAGGCCTGATATCGTCTTTTACGGAGAGGGCCTTGATATGGACACGGTTTACGGCGCGCTGAATGCTATCTCACAAGCGGAGGTTCTTGTAGTTGCAGGAAGTTCGCTGGTAGTGCAGCCTGCCGCTGGTCTTCTCGACTACTACGAGGGCAACAAAATGGTCATTATCAACGACCAACCTACGCCGTACGATGGTCGCGCCAATCTGGTGATCAGAGACAGAATAGGAGCCGTCATAGAACAGCTCCTGTAGAAAAACGCCTACCCGCGAAAGTGCAGGTAGGCGTTATCATTTCAATCAATGGCGAGAAATCCGACGCGCGAGAAACCCGACGAGCGAGAAAGTTGCGCAGTGGAAGCTCGCATAAGGCGCGACGCGCGAGAAACCCGTGTTAGTTGGCGTTTTCCTCGGCGAGCGTCTGAAGCGTTGCCATGAGAGATGGAACAACCTGCTTCTTACGACTGACAACACCTGGAAGAACAGCAATGTTGCCGTCAACCTTTACGTTAAAGGCGCGCTCGATGACGTTGGCAGCATTTGCGCCGTAGAAGAGCATCTCGGTGACCTGGCTCTTAACGTCGGTGAACATGTAGAAGACCATTGGAAGCTCTTCGGACTTAGCAGCTGTCTCCAAGAATGGTCCAACAAGTTCCTCGGCAGCCTTGCGACTGGACTCGGTCATGAAGGAGCCCTGGCCAACGCCAAACTTTACGCCGCCACGGCTGAATACCTTGTAGTCACCGTGGAAGACTTCCTCTGCTGTACGACCAGTGAGGTCAGCACCAGCGTCAAACATCTGCTCAGAGTAAGCGTCAATGTCTTCTCCGCAAATCTCTGCAAGCTTCTTACCAGCAACAATATCGCGCTCAGTGCAGGTAGGGGAGCGGAATGCAAGGGTGTCGGAAAGAATTGCAGAGAGCATGAGACCAGCAATATTCTTTGGAATATCAATGCCGTACTCGTGGTAGAGGCCATAGATGATGGTGCAGGTGCAGCCAACAGGGACGTTTCTAAAGGTAATTGGGTTGGAAGTCTCAATGGAGCCGATGCGGTGGTGATCAACAATCTCCATAATCTCGGCCTGCTCAAGACCATCAACTGCCTGAGTGCGCTCGTTGTGGTCAACAAGAATGACATGCTTCTTGCGAGGATTCAAAAGACCAGGACCGCTGATAAGACCAGCAAAAGTTCCGTTCTCGTTGATAACAGGGAAGAAGCGGTGCCTTGAGTTGGTCATTTCCTTACGAGCATCATCAATTGCGGTGTTGACGCTGAACTTAAGGATGTCGTCAGTGAGCATCTTCTCACGTACAGGCATAGACATGATAAGCAGGCGAGCTACCTCAAAGGTATCGCGAGGAGTACTGATAATAGCGCAATCACGCTTTTTAGCCAGGTCAATAACGTCCTGAGCAATTGGAGCATCACAAGAGACAATAAGGCAGGAAGCGCCGTGCTCAACTGCGATAGTCTGGTTCTCATGGTTGCCAGCAACAACAATGATATCGCCAGCATCAACAATCTCTGAAAGGGCGGAAGCGCTGGTACCAACGCGAATATTGCCCTGCTTAACAACACCCTGAGGATCACCAAGAACCATGGTGCCGCCAAGCGTAGAAACGATATTTTCATAGCTTGTCTTAGCCTTAGAGAGCAGGTTTGGCTCGGAAAGGCTCATGTTTGCATTTGCAATATCTTTAACGGCAATCAGGCCGGTAAGCTCTTCTTCCTCATCAGTAACGCAGAGTGTATCAAGCTTAACGTCCTGCATAAGCTGCCAAGCAGCATAGAGGCTCATTCCAGCATCAACTTTTGGCTGAGCCTGAATCTCTGCATCTTTAATCTGAGGAGTAACCGTAGTAATAAGCTGTGGCTCTTCGAAGCCAAAGTGATTTAGGACAAACGCAGTCTCACGGTTGAGTGAGCCAGCGCGACGAGCTTCATAGATAGGGTTATCAATCTGATTTTTGAGATACGCATAAGAAATTGCAGCACAAATGCTGTCTGTATCTGGGTTCAAATGGCCAATGATATTTACTTTACGAATTGCTTCTGCCATCTTCGCCTCCCTGGTAATGTCGATGATGTAACTTTCTAATTAGAACACATTTTAGTAAGCACATTTTGTTTCTTTTTTAATACCACCTTGTAGTGTACCCCTCTCTCTTTTTACTTAGAACAGAAAATCGCAGAAAAACAGCGGGCGTACCTGTGAATCTGGTAAATGTGTATAGGACAAATGACAATTCAAAAGTTGAAGGAAATTAGTACAATGAAATAGTTAACAAATCGATTGAATTGGAATACCTAGTGAGTTCTCCTACGCGTTTTTCTGCTAAAAAAAGAAACGCTCGTCATATGGTTAAAGCAGCGCACGTCCCTGAGCCTTCATCTGAGGCAAGGGAAGTTGCACCTGTAGAAGCACCTCAGACTCCCGTAGGGAAGGCTGATACTTCGGCAAGTCCAGTGGCCTCTCTGCAGACTGCATCTGAGCAGCTTTCGTCTGCTTTTACGTCGTTTGCGCAGCGTAAGCCTGCAGAAGTGTCTGCTGCACAGCCTGCAGAAAAGTCTGCTACACAGCCCGCAGAAAAGTCTGCAGAAAACATGCGGTCTAAAGTTGCGCCAGAAAAAAAGAAGCGCCAGAAAACTCCTCTATCTGCACGCAAAAGCATTCGTGTGGAGAAGCGTCCTCGCAATCAAGCAGATCCAGAACCAGAACAGCGTCATTCTCGCCCGGTGAGTGCGGGCAGAAGAAAGCTCGAGCTGGTAAGCGTTGCTGCAATTTTGATGCTTGCGGTGCTCTCGATTGTTCTGGTTAACCGACCAAGTCAAAAAACGCTGGTATTCGGCGACAATCAGGTGACGTATACCGGCACTACCATTCAGGGAAAGATGAATGGTCAAGGCAAGATGACTTTTGAGAATGGCGATACCTACGAGGGAGAATTTGTCGACGGGTATTTTCAGGGTATGGGAACGTACACCTCAAAAGATGGCTGGACGTACGAAGGTCAGTTTGTAAAAGGCCAGGCAGATGGCCAGGGAAGGCTCACTACACAAGATAGCATTGTGTACGAAGGAACTTTTAAGCAAGGGATTTATCAAAGTGCGAATTAAATGGTTTTCGCTTGTACGTATAACAGGACTTGTTTTAGTCCTCATATATCACTTTTTTAAGGACGCACTTCCAGGCGGCTTCATTGGTGTCGACGTATTCTTTACGTTCTCGGGCTATCTCATCACGGCTCTTTTGATTGATGAGTTTGCTCGCTTTAGATCCATCGACGTCATTGGGTTCCTACGCAGGCGTTTCTACAGAATTGTGCCGCCACTTGTGTTTATGGTACTGGTCTGCACGCCGTTTCTTCTGCTTGTGCGTACCGAGTTCATTTCCGGTATTAAGTATCAGATTGCCGCAGCTCTTGGCTTTGTAACCAACTACTTTGAGATTGTTCTGGGCAACAGCTACGAGAATCAATTTGCTCCTCACGTGTATCTGCATACCTGGAGTCTTGCCGTTGAGATGCATTTTTATGTACTCTGGGGTCTGTGTGCCTGGCTGCTTGCTTGCATGAGCAAAACAATTAGAAGCTATAAGGTAAAGATTGCTGGAGCTTCCCTGGTGCTGTTGGTCGCTACTTACTTGGCGATGGCCACCGGCGCTCAAAACTCCACGAATCTTTCTATTCAATATTTCTCGACGCAAACACACGTGTTCCCCTTCTTTATCGGTGCGCTTTTATCGTGTGTTGCAGGAATTGCCCAGACAGGCGAGCTCTTTGACCAGCTTGAGCAGAAGCTTTCTACTCAGCTAACGCTTGTGGGCCTTGTGGCAAGCTGCGGCGTTCTTGTCTTCCTGAGCGTCTTCATACACTTCGAGGACCTCTTTACGTACACCTTTGGTTTCCTTTTTGCCTCGCTTGCAGCAGCCGCAATGATTTTCTTTGCTCGCATGTTGCATCAAAAAACCGAGGGTATCAACGAGCCTGGCATCGTTTCTTTTGTGGCAGATACCAGCTACGGCGTGTATCTGTTCCACTGGCCTTTGTACATTATTTTTGCCGAGAAGACCGATCCCGTCCTAGCTGCACTTTTGACCTTGGTGCTTTCGTTTGTGTTTGCAAGCTGCTCGTTCTATGTGCTTGAGCCAGCGTTGGCAGGGAAGTCCCCAGAGATCTTCTCGCACATTAAGCTTGATGGTCAGAAGGTTTTGCGAGGTACTGGCCTTGCACTCATTCCATTTGCTGCAGCTGTTGCCTTTATTGCACTGACCGCTCCACAGCTCAGCGATTTCCAAAACGATCTGCTGCTCAATGCTTCGTTGCAGGAGCAGAGTGCCATGACCATGACTCGCAAGCATGCGGATACCTCGCAGGCAAGCAACTACAACGTTGTTGAGGGAGTCACCTACATTGGCGATTCTGTTTCGCTGCGTGCTCGTTCTTACCTGCAGGACGCGCTGCCCGATGCTCAAATTGACGCTTCTGTTAGTAGAAACGTGGCGATGGGCGTAGATTTGCTGCAGTCCGCAATCGACAACAACACCCTCTACCAGGATGTTGTTGTTGCCCTGGGCACCAACCCTGTTGGCGGCTCCGATGCGGTTGATAAGATTGTGGACATGCTACCGCGCGGACATCGTCTGATTTTTGTCACTCCGTATGACGGTAGAAACTCCGATCCAAATGCTGGTGCAAATGCCATCCGTGCTCATGAGCTTGAACTCGCTCAACAGTACGACTTCATTACCATTGCGGATTGGGCACAGGTTGCTCAGGATAATCCTGACATTTGGGCAGGTACTGACTACGTTCACTTTGGCTCTGATTCAGATTCCATTAATCGTGGTGGCACTCTGTACGCGCAGATGGTCAAAGACGCCGTAGATAAAGCAAACCAGGGCCACGTAAAACCATAAGCTCACTTAAACCACAAAGGGCCACGTCAAACAAAAAAGCCTACGTTAGCTCACAATTTTGTTGCCATTCTTCCTACTCGTTCGTAACGACGCGGTTGAATGGCAATTTACAGTGCGGTTGTGCTATATAGCTTGGAGATTTGGTGTCCCTTGCGATAAACCATCCGAAGACGGCTATCTAACGCGAGCCATGATCACATTTAATGGGTCAATTCATTATTATGTATAAATAATGATAAATATTCGTAATGGTGAATACTGATATATAAATAGTTTAACTACCCCTATTTTCGAGCCTCTAGCTACACACCTATGTCAGATAATCTGCTAAATGCGAGGCAAAAAACACACCTAAGTCAGATAATCTGCAAGATATAGAGGTTTTGAGTGCAATGTATACGCCTTTTTGACAGATTATCTGACATAGGTGTGTTCTCGCGCACCGCATCGCACCCTCGCGTTCCACGTCGCACCCTCGCGCACCGCATCGCGCCCACGCGCACCACATCGCACCCTCGCGCTCCACGTCGCGCCATCGCGCAGCGGATTGTACATGCGTGCAGCGCAACGTGACCTCGCGTTTTGCAGGCATATCCTCTTTCCAGCTTCTCTACTGTGGAGTCCCCGCGATATTTCATTAGAATGGACTATGTGAATATTTCATCTGACAGCCCCTTAAGGAGGAGCACATGGCAGAGTTTGTCTATCAGATGTACAAAGCCCGCAAAGCTGTCGGCGAGAAGGTCATCCTTGATGACGTCACCGTCGGCGTATACCCTGGCGCAAAAATCGGCGTCGTGGGTCCAAACGGAATGGGAAAGTCCACCCTGCTCAAGGTTATTGCCGGCATGGAGGACGTCTCTAACGGCGAGGCAAAGCTTACCCCAGGTTACACCGTTGGCCTGCTCCAGCAGGAGCCTCCGCTGGATGAGACCAAGACGGTCAAGGAGAACATCGAGCTTGCCTTCGGTGACCTGCTTGCCAAGATTGCACGCTTCAATGAGATTGGCGTTGAGATGGGTAATCCTGACGCCGATTTTGACGCCCTGATGGCAGAGATGGGCCAGCTCCAGACCGAGATTGACGCAGCTAACGGCTGGGATCTGGACAGCCAGCTCTCTCAGGCAATGGACGCTCTCCAGTGCCCTGATCCAGATTCTGCCGTCACCCACCTTTCGGGTGGCGAGAAACGCCGTGTAGCCCTGTGTCGTCTGCTTCTCGAGGCGCCTGACCTGCTGCTTCTTGACGAGCCAACCAACCACCTTGATGCGGAGTCGGTGCTCTGGCTTGAGAAGTTCCTGCATGATTACCCCGGCGCTGTCATGGCCGTCACGCACGACCGCTACTTCCTCGACGACGTCGCTGAGTGGATCTGCGAGGTTGACCGCGGACAGCTCTATCCTTACGAGGGAAACTACTCAACTTACCTGGAGAACAAGGCCGCACGTCTCGAGGCTCAGAACCAGCAGGACGCCAAGCGCGCAAAGAAAATGCGTGCTGAGCTGGAGTGGGTTCGTTCGTCTCCTAAGGCTCGCCAGGCAAAGAACCGCGCGCGTCTTGATCGCTATGAGCAGATGGAAGCAGAGGCTCGTGCGTCC
Source organism: Atopobium sp. (assembly GCA_015258925.1). Classification (GTDB taxonomy): domain Bacteria; phylum Actinomycetota; class Coriobacteriia; order Coriobacteriales; family Atopobiaceae; genus Lancefieldella. Next base: position 19,765 of record JABZHH010000017.1, read on the forward strand.
AAGAAGCTCGACTTCACCGAGATCCAGATTCCTGTGGGTCCGCGTCTGGGCCAGAAGGTCCTGGAGGCCAATCACATCCACAAGGCCTTTGGCGACCGCGTTCTTATCGACGACCTTTCGTTTAGCCTGCCAAGAAACGGCATTGTTGGCGTGATTGGTCCCAACGGTGTTGGTAAATCTACGCTGTTCAAGGCTATTGTTGGCCAGGAGGAGCTCACTTCCGGCACGCTAGAGATTGGCGAGACGGTCCAGATTTCTTACGTTGACCAGCTCAGGCAGGGAATCGACCCAGATAAAACCATCTGGGAGGTTGTCTCTGACGGAAACGATTTCATCAAGGTGGGGGACACGGAGATTCCAAGCCGCGCCTATGTGGCCAGCTTTGGCTTCAAAGGACCTGACCAGCAGAAACGTGCTGGCGTCCTTTCTGGTGGCGAGAGGAACCGTCTAAACCTTGCTCTTACGCTCAAGCAGGGCGGAAACCTTCTGCTTCTGGACGAGCCTACCAACGACCTCGATATTGAGACGCTGGAAAGTCTTGAGGATGCGCTTGAGCGCTTCCCGGGATGCTCGGTGGTAACCAGCCACGACCGTTGGTTCTTAGACCGCATTGCTACGCACATTCTTGCGTGGGAGGGCGACGACGAGAACCCAGGTAAATGGTTCTGGTTTGAGGGTAACTTTGAGGCTTACCAGGCCAATCGTATTGAGCGACTTGGCCAGGAAGCTGCTCGTCCTCATCGCATCCATCGCAAACTTACGCGCGACTAGAGCGTAAGTGGCGTAAGAGCAGCGTACAGCAAGAGCAGCGTACGCAAATAGAAGATAAAAATTGTAACTATTTTTATCATTAAGATTTTGTGCAACCTGTTTAAGAGACTAACAACTGGGTATCAAAAATGAGAAGTCAAAGGGCTTCTCATTTTTTGTGGAAAAGAAATGTTATGAGGAAAGAGAAGAACATGGCACTTGATTCAAGCGTTGGCAACATTCTTAACCAGCAGATTAACAAAGAGTTCTATTCCGCTTATCTGTATCTAACCTTTGCAGATTTCTATGAGGAGCAGGGCCTGAAGGGCTTTGCAAACTGGTATGTCATCCAGTCTCAGGAAGAACTTGCTCACGCACGTATTCTCCGCCGTTACCTGCTTGATAACGATTGGACTCCAACCATGGAGGCAATTGCAAAGCCTGACCTTACCTTTACCAAGGTAGTTGAGCCAATCAAGGCAGCATACGAGCACGAGCAGTTCATTACCGCAAGCATTAACGAGTGCTACGCCGTCGCTCAGAAGGCAAATGATTTCCGTACTATGCAACTGCTTGACTGGTACGTTAAGGAGCAGGGCGAGGAAGAGGCAAATGCTTCCGACCTTCTCAAGGCAGTCGAACTCTTTGGTGGAGATCCAAAGAACCTGTATGACCTTGACCGCGAGAACGCTGCTCGCGTCTTTGTCGCTCCAACTATGCCAATGTAAGCAGCGGCTTAAGCGCTGCACATTTGCGGCAGCAGCTTAAGCGCGACCCGCACGCGGGTGTGCAGCAGCTTGTGCGCGCAGCTCGTTTGCAGCTTGTACGCTACAGTGGAGTTTCAATAGCCTCTGATTTGTCCGAAGAGGCGCCTGAAAGCTCAGCAAAGATGGCACCGCCTATGATGCAGGCGGTGCCTATTATTTTGAGAAGACCAAAAGGCTCGCCAAGGATAAGTGCCGAGAAAATAACTGCAGAGAGTGGCTCAAGGTAGCCAAAGACTGCCACGCGCTGAACTGGAATCTTGGTAAGTTGTGGGAAATACAAAAATGATCCAAGGCCTGTGTTAAAGAGGCCGATGGTCAAAACGGCAAGCCAATTTACCGATGCTGGATCCACGGGCAGCTCAATGCCATGGAATACAACAGTAACCAGAGCAACAATAGCGCAGCCAATGCCCAGCTGAATGCTGGTACCTTCAATACCAGAAACATCTTTGAGTTGCCTGTTACAAATAACCATGACGGCATAAAGAACAGCAGAGAGAGCGCCTAGAAGAAGACCAACTGGCGAGAGGTTCAGTCCAACTCCATAGCCAATAATAAGAGCAGCTCCAATAACAACTACAAGAAATCCAAGTATCTTTTTAGCAGTGAGTTTCTCGCCAAATAAAAGGGGAGAGAGCGCCATTACAATAACGGGTCCGCAGTAGTACTCAAGCGTTGCAATACCAACGCCTACCAGGTGGTACGCCTCAAAAAGGAAGGTCCACTGAAGACCCAAGGCAATGCCTGATCCAATGAGCGCCTGGAAGTCCTTGGGGTAGTTTTGAATGGTAAAAGCTTCTTTATGCACAAGCTTAACCGCGAGCAAAAAGAGCGTACCCAAAAGCATACGGAAGAAGACAATTTGGTAGCTAGGAAGATTGATAAAGCTTGCAACGATTCCGTTAGAACCGCAGATGATAAGCGCAATTAGGTAGAGCACGGTAGGTTTGAATGTGGCGTCTCTCATCGGCTACTCGCAAATTTCTGTATCCACGGACTGTGGAATTCTGTCGTTACAAATTACCTGGTAGAACAGTTTTTCTTGCTCTCGTTGATCGGAGGTCTGACCAAGCATCCACATAGTTTTTGCAACCAGGGCTTCGGTAGTCATATCGTCTCCAGAGAGAACGCCGGGCATATCTTGATAGGTTCTACCGACCTCATATACACCCAGGTCAAGACCCTCTTCAGGAACTTGTGTGGTAATAACTACGGTGCGACCAGACGCAATCCAATCGGTAATAGCTTTTTCGTAAGAGCCGTCGTATGAGGGGATGCCGCCAATACCAAAGGTTTCAAGCACAATGGCGTCGTAGTCATTCTTCAGAAGGTAGAAGATAGATGGATTAAGCTCGGGGGTCAGTTTAAGCACAATGACACGCGTATTGAGCGTTTCATAGGTTGTAAGACCGCCATCTACCTGCTCTTCATTTGGCGCACTACGAATAATCTTGTTGCCACGGATGTGGGCGAGCGGTGGATAATTCATGCTCGTAAATGCATTGAAGCTCAGTGTGCGCTGTTTATGAGCGCGGGTGCCGGCAATAACCTCGTTGCCAAAAACCACCACAACTCCAGCGCTTCTGTCGTCGAGCGCGTAGAGAACGGAGTGGTAGAGGTTGAGTTTGGCGTCGGTAAACGGATTTGCCATTGGCTGTTGAGAGCCTGTGAGCACAATGGGTTTCTCGCTATTTTGAATGAGGTAGGAGAGGGCAGCGGCAGTATATGCCATGGTATCGGTGCCGTGAAGGATAATAAAGCCGTCGTAGGCATCGTACGACTCAATAATGGCGTCTCTGATCTGGAGCCAGTTTTGAGGACGCATATTGGTGCTATCGATATTCATGACTTGTTTGAAATCAAATTCGCAGAGGTCATGAACAAGAGGGACGTTGGCTAAAAGCTCTTCTCCTGAAAGTGAGGGAGCCAAGCCCGATTCAGTGGAAACAGAAGCAATAGTTCCTCCTGTTGCCATCAGTAAAAGTTTCTTCACACGTCCCCCATGAACTCCAATTGTACAGACTTTACAGAAAATAAGTCTGTATAGCGCTTTATTGTAACGGGATAGATGCTTTTCAAGGCGAGAAAAGCAAAGTCGGTGTATTCTTTTTTCGGTAAACGAATCTTTTAGCAAGGATTGTTGATGGCAGAGAACAACCTCTTTGGTTTTGGTAAGAAAAAGCGTCCAGCTCAGGTTCCACCTACTGTCTCCCGTAATGGGGAGTCTTCTACCTCTCCGCGTGCGGCACGAGGTCGTCACGCAGCTGTTGGAAGCCGTGCACAGGCGCAGCGTAGGATGACGCAAGATCGCCCAACAAATCCCGTTAACCATGCCCGTGCAGATGCCGCTCGTGCACGTGGTCGAGCAAGAACTGCTTACGGCAATCACTATGGCACGCTCAACCCCAGAGATGAAGCTCAGGCAGCATATGCGGCTAGAAGACGTCGTTCTTCTCGCATGAGACTAGGTCGTGTGGCGCTGGCAGTATTGCTTGCAGCCATCATCTTGTGGGTAGTGTTTACGCTGGTAAGTTCATGTAGCCCAGGAGGCGCTTTTGCGCATGCTCAGGCGCTTGATCCTACCGTTACCCTGGCTGGTTCCGTGAAGGTCGGATAGCCTTACGGGCTACGGCGTGACTGTGGAGCGTCCAGTAGTTTCGATGTGTAAGTTGCTACTTTGAGCTTTTGCTTGTAGAGACTGCAGAGAAGTCCAAATTCAAATCAACTGAACCGGTAATACCGTCAACTTGTCCTGTTGAAGTGTATTGCCATATCAAAAAGTTAAAGTTTACGTCTGGTTGATCAACGTATTGTGCCAGCCAAATAGGCTCGTCAAGCGAGACTAGGTCAAAGCGGTTTAGATCAACTTTGTTGCCATACACAATAACGCGGTATCCCGCTTCTTGAATAGTGGTGCAAAACGCGCGCGCAATTGCGTTAGTTTCTGCGGGGGAAAGGTTGTCGGCGCGACCGCTGTAATCGGGAGAAGGCTCCAGATCAAACGCAACAGGAAGAGCAAGCTTTGTAACTCCTGCTTCCCGTAACTGCTGCAGAACAAAAGCTGCCTCCTCGCGAGCTTCTTCCACGTTAATAGCCTGCGAGAAGAAGTACACACCTACATCAAGACCAGCGCTTTGCGCACCCTTTAGATTGGTCTCAAACAGCTCATCCGCGTGAATACTACCCTCGGTGGAGCCGCGGTAGCCAATGCGAAGCATGGCAAACTGAATGTTATCGGCAGCAACGGCCTCCCAGTCAATAAACCCCTGGTGAGAAGAGACGTCAACGCCCGTGCGTGTGAGCTCTTCTCCGTCCACCACATAATGCGCACGTCCCGTTGCATCATAGGTGAGGTTTTTCCACTCATAGGGAACTTCGTTTTTGATGATCAGGTTGTTGTCAAAAGAGAGGGAGAAAAGTCCCTGGCACGATTGCAACAATGCCAGCACAAATACAATGGCCAGCGTAATGAGTCCCCAGGTAACAACAGGATTATTCTGGGAATTTTTCTCAAGTGTATGCATCGCCCGCTGCTTACGTTTTGAAGCGTTTGCAGAAGCAGGTGCGTGTATAGTTTTAGAACGAGTCGTAGAGTTTCTCGTTTTCGTGCTTGTATGTGAGCTGTTAAAAATCACTGGTGAAAGAATTGTCCTTGTTCAAAAATTGGCTCGCAACATACGTTAATGCCCAGCTTGTGATAGATGGACTCGTCATCGCTTGGAATAATTGACGAGAAATACGCGTCGCATCCACGAAGTAGTTGCGTGGCATCAACGGCTTTTCCGGCTAATGGGTTGGTAATTGAGCTGATAGAGAGTGCAATAAGCATCTCGTCAGCACAGAGGCTGGTGCGAGCCAGCTTAAAGTTGTCCTCTTTTAGCGTGCAAATGGGCCGTAGGACCTCATCCGAGACAATAAACGTCTTCTTCTCAATACCAACTACGTATTTGAGGGCGTTGAGCAAAAGCGACGCTGGCGCACCTAACAGCTCCGAAGTTTTGCCGGTAATAATGGTGCCGTCAGGCATAACCATAGCGCCTGCAAGCTTTCCTGTCTCTTCAGCTTTGTGCAGACAAGCAGCATGAGCTGGCGAGAAGTTCTGGTCAACGTTAACGTCTTTCATCAAGAGATTAATCTTTGTGAGTTCACGTTCACCCATACCAGTACGCTCGAGTTTCTCGGCAGCCCTAAACCACCTGCGTACAATCTCTGCTTTGGAAGCTTCCTGGCAAACCTCATCATCAACAATGCAGTTGCCAACCATATTGACACCCATATCGGTTGGAGACTGATAGGGGCTAGTACCTGCGATTTTCTCCATCATGGCCTTGAGCACAGGGAAGGCCTCAACGTCACGGTTGTAGTTAACGGTAACTTTGCCGTGAGCCTCAAGGTGATACGGATCGATGATGTTGTTGTCGCCCAAGTCTGCCGTAGCAGCCTCGTAGGCAACGTTTACGGGGTGCTTAAGCGGGAGGTTCCAGACAGGGAAGGTCTCAAACTTAGCGTAGCCTGCGCGGACTCCACGGGCATTCTCGTTGTAGAGCTGCGAGAGGCAGACAGCAAGCTTGCCAGAGCCGGGACCAGGTGCTGTTACAACTACCAGAGGATGCGTAGTCTTGACGTACTCGTTTTTACCGTAGCCCTCCGCTGAGACAATTAGGTCAATATTGGAGGGGTAGCCCTCAATAGGGTAGTGGCGATATACCGCAATACCCATGTTTTCCAGGCGCGCACGATAGGCCTTTGCTTTTGGCTGGCCAGAGTACTGCGTAATGACAACGCCGCCAATGGCAAGGCCGCGAGCACGGAAGATGTCCATAAGCCTCAGAACGTCATCGGCATAGGTAACGCCAATATCGCTTCTGCGCTTGCCGTTTTCAATGTCGTTTGCGTTGATAGCAAAGACAACCTCTGCCTCGTGAGCAAGCTGCTGAAGCATCTGAGCTTTTGCATCTGGAGCAAATCCAGGGAGGATGCGAGCGGCATGGTTGTCGTCGAGCAGTTTACCGCCAAACTCAAGGTAGAGCTTGCCGCCAAATTCACTGATACGCTGGTGGATTCGATCCGCCTGCATAGTGATGTACTTCTCGTTATCAAAGCCGATACGCATGCGTCCTCCTGCCAAGATTTACTGTAGAAATTGTATCATCAAGCGCAGACTTCCTATACGCTATAAGCTATACAGAAAACAAATAAACAACCAAGGAGTTGTGTATGGATAGCAAGTTTTCACAAACACCTTCTCGTGGCGAGAAGTTCAAAGAGCTGGCACTGAGTGCCTTGCGTGCATTTGGTTATGGTTGTCTTACAGCAGCTGGAATGAGCGCTGCTATCTTTGCATTTGCGTACTTTACCAGCGGTATGGATATGTTTACGGGCATCGACTGGGTGCGCCGTGTTATGTACGTCATTTCTTCTTTGGGAATTATTGCTTGCGGCGTTGGTCTGCTCTTTAGTGGAAAAGAGTACGAGGACCGTCAGATGGGCTTTACGCGCGATATTGATGACCCCATCAGCCTTAAAGAAGGAAAGCTTGATCCTCGTATTTCAAAAATCGAGACCAATCACCTTTCTTGGCAGGCAGCAATCCTTTATGCCTCAATTGGTATGTTTGTAGTTACCACTATCTTTGACGAGGTTATGAGCCACACCTTCTTGATGTAGGTATCCTCGTCTGGACAGAGACAACTTACTAGGACAGTGGTGGCTTGCTAGTACGGAGGTAGAGCGCCTAGTATAAAGGCAGCTCGCCCGTTAACGGATCAATATCTTCTGCAGCCAGTGGCTCAAATGCCAGGCAGGTAAATGTTGGTTCTCCATGGAACTCGGTAAAGCCCGCGTCCCTAATAAGGGCCACGACAAAACCACGAGCTTTTCCCTCGACAGCAAGCTCAAGCAACGCTTCTTCAGAATCAACATAGACACATACTTTTGCAACGCCAGCATCAAACCAGTTAGTGATTGCAGAGGTATCTTCGTCAGCATGGTCCAAATAGACCCAATTCTGATCATCGGTAACACGAACCTGATCAAGTCGACGCTCTTTTGCAAGTGCCATCAGCGTGGCTTCAACACATGCATGGCTTGCCTGAGCGGCAATTTTACCTTTTCGCATCTTAAGATCGCGACGAATAACAATCATTTGTTTTGATTTATATGAAGAACTTGGCATGAAAAACCTTTCTAGAAACTGAGTGCTAAGTGTACCATTCACGGCTTTCCGATTTTTGTCGCAAGTAAATCTCGAAGGATCAAAAAGGCTCTCTAAAACCAAGAGCGGCGAGAAGAACGTTGAATGTTCAGCTTGTTACATCAATAAGTTAAATAACGGCACCTGAGTAGAAAGTTGATTCTTGTCTATGTTGCTATGGTTGACTGAGGAGGTGTCTATGAGAGAGTTGGTTATTTTTGTCATGTATATCTGGGCTTCAATATCGGATATGCGAAATCGCACTATTCCAAATAGAATCCCTATTTTGCTCGTTATTTTATGGCCTATTTGGCTTGCCGCAAATGAAAAACCCGCTGAGTTACTGATGAATGCATTATGGAGTGAGCTCTTTGTTATAGGTGTACTGATTACAGTAGGTATAGTTACAAAATTTATAGGTCATATGTCTTCTCTGGGAGGGGGAGATATTAAACTTATTCTCTCAACATGCCTTTATCTTGAAATAAAAGAGACATTTGTCTTTTTATTTTCGGCAAATATTTTAGGTGTTATGTTTTCTCTTCTGTTCTTTATTCGGCAAAAATTTTTAAAAAGAGAAGATAGAAATAAAGAAGAAATTACCAGTTCAGATAGTATATTTATGTATACATTTCCTTTTGCACCATTTCTTGGATTTGGTGTGGCACTTGCGCTATTTTTACGCTAAAATCGAGAAGTGTTATATGAATTTAAAAATTCTTCTAATTCCCGAATATATAAAAAGTTTTTTCTGCTATCAATAGTTTACACGTTGCGTTGAGAGATTGAGTACCCCCAACACTCAATTTCATTACTGAATGGCCCCGACTGTTCAGATCTCTCGTTATGCGAGGCAACGTATGCCATGGAGGCAGGACGACTATTAACGTGGTCGCACACATGTCGCCCTGCCTCATGGCAATCCCTTTAGAGCTGTTCGCTCTGTCTTTGATATACCCATTATTTCAAGTGCTTAAAAGTAATAATTACGGCAACTAAGCTATTTTCCTGCGGTTTTATACGTGTCAGAAACAAGCTGCATGGATCATCCAAAAGCTTAAAAGCCAGATGGCGTAGAACTGCCTCCCATTTCTTGGACATAAGAAATGGGAGGCAGTTCATATGCGGGTGATTATGATTCTGCAGCGTGTTA
>JABZHH010000018.1:0-24796 GCA_015258925.1 Atopobium sp.
CGGCAGCAATGTCGAGGCGACCACAAACAGAAAGTTGTGACACACGTCACAAGCTTCTTAAATCCGCAGAGCAAGAGTTTGCTTTACAGGGATACGATAAAGCTTCACTTCGACAGATTTGTGCACATGCAGGCGTTACCACGGGCGCGCTTTATTTCTTCTTTGATAACAAAGAGAACCTCTTTAAGAATGTTTTGATTCCTGTCACTGAAGGCGCAATTCAGATTCTTGAGGATTACAAAGATCATCTGCTGGTCTCTGGCGAAAGAAATCTTGAAGACACTCCTTTGGGTGATAAAGAAACGCTCGAGAAATTCTTGGACCTTCTGTACGGCAATAGGTACGTGGCGCAGATTCTTGTGAATAATCGAGAAAACCCACATGTTGCCTATTTCTTTGAAGAGTTGACCGAGGTTATCTCTGCAACCATCAGAGCTATTCTTTATCCTAACGTTGCACAGGTTAAACCCTATGATGAGTTTATTATTACCTGGCTTGCTCAAACTGAAATGACCACCATTGTCAATATTCTTAAAAATGATGAGACTCGTGAAGAGGCTGACGGTCACATTAATTCTGCAGTGATGTTTACGCAAGGTGGCATCAAGGCTTTAGTTGCAGAGCATTAAGTGTTCATCTATGCATAAAAATTGACAATATCTACTTATTTCCGTTATCCTCTTACAAGGTATAAATCACCCGAAGGAGACCTTTATGAAGTTCAATAAGCTCGGCCTCGTAGCAGCATCCGCTTCTGCCGTTCTTGCACTTGCTGGTTGCAATCTTATTCCAAATCTTGCTGATTCAGGAACCACTACTGGCGGTGGTCAGCAGCAACAGCAGCAACAGCAGACTGCACCTGATGCAAATACCGCAACCAAGCCTTCAGATACTCGTGCTGGTGACTCTGACTCTAAGGACCTCTATAACACTCTGATGGATAAGCACAACACTTCAGAGCAGGTTACCAACGTTCAGAAGTACGTTGATGATATTAAGAAGACTGGCGATAAGACTGAGGTTCTTATCGACACCGATAAGATTACCGTTACCGTTACCGGCATTGGTGTTGACTTTGAGAACTCCAACGGCTATCTGGTTGAGGTTGTTAACAAGACCGATACCAACATCTTCATTCAGACCACCGACACCGCTATTGGCAAGGATGAGCTGAGCTTGTTTGTTAACGCAGCTCCTAACGCAACTACCAAGGGCTTTGCATTCTTTGACCCAGGTGTAAAGATGGATCCATCCGCAACTGTTCGTGGTACCATCCTTGCTCTTTATGGTTCTGACTACAGCATGGATTCCTTCAACGTTATGTTCTAAGTTTTATTTAGTTCATTGACTGCAAAGGCTCAGCTTTTTAGCTGAGCCTTTTTTGTTAGCGAGAAACCCTGTCAAAAGCAGTTAAATGAGTCAGTGTTAAGTTATTAGAATCCGTTAGACTATAGAGTTGTTAGCTATTAGAAAAGCATATATGCACTACATATAAGGAGCTACGATGCTAGATTTAGATAAAAACACAGACAGGTCATATAACGATCTTATCTTTTTAAAACCTCTTTTTCACAATAAGATTTGGGGCGGCAGAAGGCTTGCTGAAGAGTATGGCTATGACATTCCTGAAGGTGCAGTAGGAGAGTGCTGGGCAATCAGCGCACATCCTAACGGAGACTGTGAAGTTGCCTCTGGTGCCTTTGAAGGAAACACTCTTTCCGAGCTATGGGTTTCTCATCGAGAGCTTTTTGGTAATGCAGAGGGAGACCGTTTCCCACTTCTCATTAAAATTCTTGATGCAAAAGATGACCTCTCTGTTCAGGTTCATCCAGATGACACGTACGCAGCAGAACACGAGAATGGCTCTCTGGGAAAGTCTGAGTGCTGGTATATTCTTGATGCAAAAGAGAATGGCGATATTGTTGTAGGACAAAATGCCTCCTCAAAAGAAGAGTTTGCAGCCATGGTTGAGCAGGGAAAGTGGACTGAACTGCTCAATTATGTTCCTATCAAGGCTGGAGATTTCTTTAGGATTGATCCTGGAACCGTTCACGCCATTAGAACGGGCACGCTTATTCTTGAAACGCAGCAGAGCTCAGATATTACATACCGTGTGTATGACTATGATCGTTTGGGAGACGATGGCAAGCCTCGTGATTTACATCTGGCACAGAGCTTAGAGGTTATTGATTACGCTCAGGAAGCTCCAACATCTGGAGAAATTATTGCTCCAGAAATTGATGGTAAAACTGAACTTATGAGCTGCAAGTACTTCTCGGTAGAAAAATACGAGATTCATGAGGCAAAAACTATTGCTCAGCCATGGTCGTTTATGTGCGTAAGTGTCATTGAGGGAGAAGGTACGGTTTGCGCTGACGGCGGCAACGGAGAAGAGCATAGGATTTGCAAGGGTTCGCATTTTATTGCACCTGCATCTTCTGGTAGCCTGCGCTTTACGGGCACTATGACATTGATTACCTCTCATCTTCCTCATACAAAGTAGGATGATACATAAGTCGAATGCAGCTTAATGTGTAACATTTGACTCGTTTCAAGTAGAATATAAAAAGTTGAGCCTTTTATACGTTTATAGGAGGAACGTATGAATAAAGAGATGATTACTCGTCGCGCTTTTGCTGGATTGGCTGCAGGCGGTGCTGCCAGCACGCTTGCTGCTTGTAATAGTGACGTGATGCAGGCAATCTTAAACCCTGATTCTATTCTTGGTGGAGCTGGTCAAGATCCTCAGAATGGCGGTCAAGGCGGTACTGGTGATGCACCTTCTCAGTCAGATTTTGTGAAGCTTGAAGAGATTCCAGACCATCCAACGCTAACCGGAGATTTTTCTAAGATTATTACTGGCGTCTGGTGTGTTGACAATGGCGTTGGAACTAAAGGTGGATCAAAGGAAGGCAAAACCTTTGACCATGGTGGCATGCTTAATCAGGGCTATAACGATGGAACCGTTCTTTACTATTCATTCAAAGAAGACGGCACTTTCTTCATGCATAATTTTAAAGGTGTGAAGAATGATGGTAAGTGGGAAGCAAAAGGAACTATTGCCATTCAATGTACGTATGATGATGGCGATAGTGTGCCAATGCTTTTTGATAAGGACGACAACAACTATCTGAAGTACAGTGATGCCAAGAGCGAAATTACATTTAATTTCAAAAAACTTTCTGACAATCCAGACGATACTTCACAGATAGCTTATATTGAAGGACAGGTAGTCAATTTTGCTGCCACCATTCCTGGTACGTATTATCTCTTTGGCTTGCACTATGCAGATGGTTCTAAAGAAGATTTGACCAGTGATCAGATTGAGTCTATGAATAAGGGTTCTGGCGGAGCGTATACCTTCTCTGCTCATAAGGATGGAGCTGCTGCACTGTTCTATCCAGACGGTAGCGTTTCTCCTATTCAGATTGTTGCAGAAGAGCCTTCGGCAGATGGTCTTTCTTTCCCCATTCTTGCTCAGGGCTTTTCAGAAACTGAACAGATATCTAAGTCTGTTCTATACACTACTGCGGAAAATAAAAAGCTTCTCAGTATTGATGCTCCTGGATTTACTCTTAAGTTTGCCCTCCTTAATCACCGTGAGGATGATTGGGCTAAATATGAGTATCCACCAAAGGCAGAGTTCCCTTGGCAGCCAGATGGTAAGGGCGGCTATAAGCTAGTAACGCCTACTTCTGGTTCTGGTAATGGTGGTAGCTCTTCAGGAAATGGCGGCAGCTCATCTGGAAATGGTGGCAGCGGCAAGGGCGGCTCAGGTAAGAAATAACCCAGCCTTTTCTGGTTTCTTTTAGTAACAAAAAAGCAGGCATATGATATGCCTGCTTTTTTCTTGCCAACTTTTACATGTGTAAAAGGACGGTGATGTAAAGCTTGGTGTAAAGCTTACGCAGCGTGTGCGCCGCCCTCAATCTCACCAGTGCAGTGTGGGCAGCGAGTTGCGCCTTCCTTAACCTCTTCAAGGCAGTGTGGGCAGTGTGGAGCTGCAACCTCTTCACCAGCTTCTTCTTCGTCCTTCTTAAGCTTGGAAGCCTTCATGAACTTATTGAGGGCTTTAACCATGCAGAAGACAATGAATGCAATGATCAGGAAGTTGATGATTGCGCTGATAAACGCACCAAAGTCAATGCCGTTCTGGGTGCCAGGAACTGGAATAGAAAGACCAGAAACCTCGGTGCCACCGCCAGAGATCAGCTTAATAAATGGGTTGATGATGTCATTGACAAGGGAGGTAACAATAGCGGTAAATGCGCCGCCAATGATGATACCAATAGCCATGTCCATAACATTGCCCTGCTGGATAAACTCTTTAAACTCCTCGATAAACTTTTTCATTTCATCCCTTTCGTTTAATTGGTAGAGGACAGATATTTCTACTCGCGCCTACGGCGTGCGCTTATGCGCTGGCCAGACCATAGATGCGAGAGTATTTATCAGTTAGATACTTGGTGTAGTAGTGGACGTCAAAAGGCTCACCGCATGCACCCAAGATAAGCTCCTTAGAGTCTTTTGCTCGGCCCCAGGTCCAAATACGGCTGCCCAGCCACTCCCTAATAGGAGCAAGATCTCCAGATGCGCAGACGGCGTCAAAGTCCATGCCCTCAGCAATCATGGCGTGCTTATACTGAGCGCCATAGGCACTACCTAGAGCATAGGTTGGGAAGTAGCCAAACTCGCCCCATGACCAGTGAACATCCTGAAGAGCGCCTTCGGTGTTGTTTGGAACCGTAACGCCCAGGTACTGCTTGTACTTCTCGGCCCAAAGAGCTGGGACATCCTTTGCAGTAATCTCGCCAGACAAAAGTGCCTGCTCCATTTCATAACGGATGAGGATGTGCAGAGGATAGGTGAGCTCGTCCGCCTCAGTGCGGATGAGACTTGGCTGTACCTTATTAGCTGCCGAGAAGAGCTGGAAGGCAGTAACGCGATTCAGCTGACCAGGGAAATGCTTGCGCATAAGCTGAATAAGAGGCTCAGCAAATGCCTCAGAAAGGCCAACGTAGTTCTCAAAGAACCTGGACTGAGACTCGTGCATGCCCATAGAAGTGCCGGTGCTCAGAGAGGTAAAGCGGTACTCCCAGTTGATTCCCTGCTCGTAGAGGGCGTGACCGTTCTCATGCAGCATGGAATAGACATTGGAGAGAACGTTATTCTCGTAAGCGTGGCTGGCAACCATAACAAAGCCGATACCAGGGCCACCGGTGTAAGGGTGCTCAGTTTTACCAAGCCAATAAGCGTCCTCGTCAAGACCCTGGATCTTTACCAGGTCTTTTGCAAGATCCCACTGACGGTTAACGTCAAACTTACCCTCAAGAGGTTTGGTGCTTGGTTGGCGCTTAGAAGCCATGCAATCAGCAACTAGGGGAACTACCACTTCTTTAACGTTATTGAAGAAGGTGTTGTAGAACTCTCTGTTGGTGCCGTGCTCAAAATCGCTGAGTAAGAGATCATATGGATCTTTGGAAGCATCGCGTGCTTGGCACATCTCTTTGCGAAGCTCAATTAAGCTATCCAGCTTTGGCGCAAAGAGTGACCAGTCATCGCTGTTCTTTGCCTGCTCCCAGACCTCATTAGCCTCTGTGGTAAGACGAACAAAATTACTCTGAAGCTCAACAGGTACATCTACCAGCTGACTTCTGTCGCGGCGCAGAATTTTAACTTGTGCGCGATGAGTCTCATCAAGTAGAGCGCGATTCTCGTGAAGTCTGTCAAGCAGTGCGCCAACAGCAGGATCACAGAGGGTCTCCTGGATCTGCTCGCCAAGGATTGCCAGGGCTTCTCCACGCTCTTCAGCAGCCTTTTTTGGATCAATGCATGGTCCAAAAGAGCCAATCTCATTAGCTGCATAGTTGAAGGCAAAGAGCTTCTTCTCAAGTTCATCAAGTTTGGCGATATCATCGCGGGGATTTGAAAGCGCTGCGTTCAGTTCAACAGTGTTATGTGCGCTGTCCATAAAAATCCTCTCTACAAAATAGGTGTGACCAGTATGTTTGCCGGTTATATGCAACCGTTTAGCAATTGCGTCATATTTTACCCTGTTATTTATTGTTATTTGAGCGATACTAAAAAGACTACGTCCTAAAACAATAAGCACATCTTTTCGGCACAATTTTTGCCTAAAGATGGCCTGTAAGGAGTAAGAGTTCTATGGATGACAGCAGAATCTCGTTTGACGTATGGAGTGATCTTTACGCAGATCGCGTTCAAACCATGCGAAAAAGCGAAGTACGAGATTTGTTTGCGGCCCTGTCTCGTCCAGGTGTCATTGCGCTGTCTGGTGGTCTGCCAGACATTTCTTCGCTGCCACTTGACCAGGTTGCAGAGTGCGCTCGACGCTGCGTTGCTGTTGAGGGACTTAGGTCTCTTCAGTATGGCAACTCCGATGGCCGTATTGAGTGCAGAAGGACCATCTGCAAGATTTTAGCTGCTCAGGGCGTCGAGGCCGATCCTGACGAGATGATTTTGACTTCTGGTTCTCAGCAGGCGCTTGATTTCTTGGGCCGTGTCTTTCTTAACCCAGGTGACGATATTATCTGTGAGGGTCCAAGCTATCTTGGTGCGTTCCAGGCATTTTCTGCGTATGAGCCTACTGTTCACACCATTGATATGGACGAAGAGGGTATCAGAACAGACCTGCTTGAGGCAAAACTTAAAGAGCTTGCGGACCAAGGCAGAAAGCCTAAGTTCATCTACGTCATTCCTAACTTTAACAATCCTGCCGGCATCACCATGTCTATGCCAAGACGTCTGCGCCTTCTTGAGCTGGCGCGCCAGTACAACATCCCTGTTGTTGAGGATGACCCGTATGGTCTTATTCGCTTTGAGGGAGAAGATCTAACGCGCCTTAAGACGCTTGATCCAAGTGTCATTTATTTGGGAACCACGTCGAAGATTTTTGCCCCTGGACTGCGTCTTGCATGGATGGTTGCACCTCGTCATTTCCTTGAGCGCATCAACCTTGCAAAGTCTGGCTCCGACCTATGTACCAGCCCCTTTAACATGATTCTTGCCGAGCACTACTTCAATGAGGTTGATTGGCAGGCGGCCCTTGAGGTGTCTAAGTCTCGCTATAAAGAGAGAAAAGACGCCATGCTCGCAGCGCTTGCAGAGTTCTTCCCCAAAGATGTTACCTGGACTAAGCCAGAGGGTGGCCTGTTCCTGTGGGTAACCTTCCCGCCATACCTCAATACTGAGCAGTTGCTTCCTCGTGCAATTGAGGAGGGAGTTGCCTTTGTACCAGGTGTTTATTGCTATCCTGACCAGCGTATTAGTTCAAGTATGCGTCTGTGCTACTCATTTGAGACGCCAGAGCGCATCCACGAGGCAATCCGCAGGCTGTCTTTGTGCGTCCAAGATCGCATGGCGCTGTATCGCGCATTCCTAGAGGCGGGCGCTCTACCTGAGTCTTCTCATTCTGAATCTCAATCCTCTGCAAGGGAGTGTTAAGTATGGCTACAAAAGTTGCTGTCATTATGGGTGGAGCCTCATTTGAGAGGAACTTCTCGCTCAAAAGTGGAGCTCTTGTCTCTGAGGCTTTGGAGAAGCGTGGTTATGAGGTATTACCACTTGATGCTGACGCACACCTGGTAGACACCCTTCGTGCCGAGAAACCCGATGTTGCCTTTGTGTGTCTTCACGGCGCGGGCGGAGAAGATGGTGCAGTACCTGCGCTTTTGGAGTTCCTCAAGATTCCGTATGTGGGATCAAGGCCTGCATCTTGTAGAGCAGCCTGGAACAAAGCTGACATGCCATTTATTGTGCGTCAGGCCTGGTCAAAGGAGGAGTCCGAGGTCATCTGGCCTCCTCAGATTGTACTGACCGCAAGCGCATTCAAAGACCTTGGCGCTGCAGCTGCTCTGGACTTGGTTCCTGAGCGCTTGGGCGGTGGCGTTGGCTTCCCTCTTGCGGTCAAGCCTGTTCACGGCGGCTCTGCTATGGGCCTTTCTAAGGTTGATAGCGCTGACCAGCTAGGACCAGCACTTCTCGGCGCACTTGGTTTTGACGATTCCGTCATTATCCAGCAGTGGGTTGATGGTGTTGAAGTAAGCGTTACTGTGCTCTCTGATGCAGACGGCGAGAAAACCCTGCCACCGGTAGAGATTTCAGTGGTCAAGGGTATTTATGACACGGATGCTCGCCTTGATCCAGAGCGTATTCAGCATTTCTGTCCAGTTCGTCCTGAGTCTTTGGCAGCACTTGGCGCAGATCCAGCCGCTGCTCGTGAGGCTCTTGAGCGCGCAGCTCTTGAGGTGTACACCGCTTATGGCTGCAGAGATCTTGCTCGTATTGATTTTATTTGGGATGGACATCACGTTATGGTCATGGGTCTGAAGACATTCCCAGGACTCACTGAGACCTCCCTTGTTCCAATGGCTATTGAGGCTGCAGGATACGCTGTTGAAGACGTTCTTGCGCAACTTGTTGAGGGTGCGCTTAAGCGCGGTAACTAGGGGGTTTTATGGAATACGTATTGGGCATTGATGTTGGTGGCACCACCATCAAACTGGGACTTTTTTCTGCAGAGGGAGAGCTACTTTCTGAGCAGAAGGTCAAGACGCCAGCGCTTGATAACCAGGATGGTTATCAGACGGTAACCGATGCTATTAAGCTGATTGTTCATGGCCAAAAAGCAAGCCGTAACGATGTTATTGCGTGTGGTTTGGATATTCCAGGTCCTGTTGCAGATGACGGAACCGTTGGTCTTCTCGCCAATGTAGATATTGATCCTGAAGGATTGGTGCAGGCAATCAATATGTGCCTGCCAAACGCAACTATCGCATTTGTCAACGATGCTAACGCCGCTGCTCTGGGCGAAGCGTGGGCTGGCGTTGCCGTGGGCGTGCCGTCGTTTGTGCTGATTGCGCTGGGTACCGGCGTTGGTGCAGGTGTTGTTGTAGACGGCAAGCTTGCTGCGGGTGCTTTTGGCGCGGGCGGTGAGATTGGTCACATCATTGTTGAGCCAGAAGAGACGTTGACCTGCGGTTGTGGTCGCCACGGTTGCCTGGAGCAGTATGCTTCTGCTAAGGGTGTTGTCCGCCTGTACCTGGAGGAATGCGTTTCTCGAGGTGTTGTTCCTGTGACTATTGAGCACGAGACTGATACGGTGTCCGTGTTTAGGGCTCATGCTCAAGGCGATGAGTGCGCAACCCTTGCTATCCATAAGATGTGCCACTACCTGGGTCTTGCTATGGCGCAGGTTTCGTGCGTAGTTGATCCTGCCATGTTCTTGATTGGAGGCGGTGTTGCGGGTTCGTTTGCAACGTTTGCTACCGAGCTTCGCGAGTGTTTTGAGCAGTACGCTCTACCGGTAAGCAAGGGCGCTCGTATTGAGGCTGCGAGCTTGGGCAATCAGGCTGCAATGTATGGTTGCGCATACGAGGCGCTGCGCCTGAGGCAAGAGCGTTTTGGCCAGGAGAGCGCTGAGTAGAAGCAAGTTTTTGGCGCATGATCTTCTCGTCTGGAAAAGGGTACGTACGTGAGGGCTCTTGGCGAGAAAAACATCAAAGTTTTTGTCATAAACGCTGTACTAAATGAAAGTACGTTCAATAACATAATTTTCTGATTACAATTTATGTAAAAACGTAGTTGTCAAAGCTGCTCAGTGCTAACATTGTGCAGCTTTTTTGGTTGTGTTTGGAACAATTCCGAACACTAGGATGAAAGGGGAGTGCTGTGGCTGACGAGTCAAAGTATGACATCGTTGCTGCTACTGGTTGCCCAACCGGTATTGCGCACACCTTTATGGCTAAGGAGGCCTTGGAGAAGGCCGCCGCAGCTAAAGGTCTTACCATTAAGGTTGAGACGCACGGCCAGGTCGGTGTAGAGAACGAGCTCACCGCAGCTGAGATTAGGAATGCCAAGGCAGTAGTTGTTGCTGCCGATAAGGACGTTCAGGCCGAGCGTTTTGCCGGAAAACCAATGGTAAATGTTGGTGTTACTGCTGCTATTAAGGACGCTGAGGGTCTTATCGACCGCGCTCTTGTTGCTCAGCCTGAGGGCGAGCTTGCAGAGGCAGATGACGCTCCAGTCTCAAGCACCATTGAGAAAGAGTCTGTAGGCCACATCATCTACAAGCACCTCATGAACGGCGTTAGCCACATGCTGGTCTTTGTTGTTGCTGGTGGTGTTCTCACTGCAGTTTCATTCCTCTGGGGCATCACTTCCTTCAGCTCTACCGCACCTGACTACAACAGCTTTGCTGCCATGCTTAAGATCATTGGCGGCATTGCAATGGGCCTTATGGTTCCAGTGCTTTCTGCTTACATCGCTGAATCTATCGGCAAGCGTCCTGCTCTGGTTCCTGGTTTTGTTGCAGGTATGATTGCTATCCAGGGTCTTCCAATCAACCCTACCACTGGCATGATTGATGCTGGTGGCGCTGGTGTTGGCTTTGGCTTCCTGGGCGGTATCGTCGGCGGCTTCCTTGCCGGTTATGTCATCGTTGGTCTTGAGAAGCTCCTTGCAGGTCTTCCAAAGAACCTTGATGGCCTGAAGGCAATCTTCCTGTACCCACTGCTTTCCACCACCATTGTTGGCCTGGTTATGCTGGGTATTTCTGGTCCAATGGCAGCAATCAACACTGGCATGATGAACTTCCTGCGCGGTCTGTCTGCTTCTGGTCCAATTGTCCTTGGTCTTGCAATTGGTTGCATGGCCGCATTTGACATGGGCGGCCCAGTCAACAAGGCAGCTTACGTTACCGGTACTGCACTTCTGACCGAGGCTCTTGCTGCTGGTGTTGGTACCCCAACCTATGAGTTTGGTACCAACTTTATGGCTGCAGTTTCTGCTGCTTGTATTGTTCCTCCACTGATCACCACCTTTGCTGTTGTCGTTGGTAAGAAATATTTCACCAAGTCCGACTTCAACGCTGGTCTGGTCAACTTCGTTCTTGGCTGCACCCACATTACCGAGGGCGCTATTCCATTCATGACCAAGAACATTTGGCCTGTCATGCCTATCATGATGATCGGTTCTTCCATCGGCTCCATCCTGACGCTGCTCTTTGGCGTTCACGATCCAGCACCTCACGGCGGCTTCCTGGTTCTTCCAGTTGTTGATGGCGGCCTCAAGTGGGTTCTTGCTATTCTTATTGGCGCTGTTGTTGGCGGCATTCTCTTTGTTGCTTTCAAGGCATACGAGTACCGCAAGAACGGCAACAAACTGGTCGAGGACTAAGCTTTACGCTTAGCACACATTCGGTACCGTTTGAGTTTTGCCCAGAATTTACGTACAGTTTGGGTGCAGACTCAGATAATCGAAGTAAAATATGGACTCGGCGTTTTCGTCGGGTCCATATTTGTTTCAGAGGGAGCTTTGATGATTTATACACTTACCACTAATCCTGCTATCGACATGAACGTCAACTCGGGAGTTCCTTCATATACGCACGTCAACCGCACAACCGACGCTGTTTACACACCAAATGGCAAGGGTCTTAACGTTTCGTTTACGCTTGCTCACTACGGCGTTGCGTCCACTATCCTGGGATTTTTTGGTGGCTTCTCGGGCAACTATATTGTTGAAGAGGCATCTAAGATTTGTCCGGTCAGGCCTGTGTGGATTGACGGCATCACCCGCGTAAACATTTTTGTTACTACGCCAGAAGGCGAGCTCAAGTTCCCTAATGCGGGCGCTCCCGTTGTTCGCTCCAAGCAGGACGAGATGCTTGAGCTGCTGCGCAATGCGCTCGACCTGAACGTGTTGGTAGTTTCTGGTTCGCTTTCTCCTGAGATGGATCCAACTTTCTACGACGAACTCTTTGACCTTTGTCATGAGCGTGGCGCTGAGCTGGTTTTGGACATCTCTCATAAACACCTCGCAGAACTTGTCGAGAAAAAACCACTGCTCATTAAGCCAAACGACGAAGAAGTGGCAGAGATTTTTGGTGTCGACGTCCATAACGAGGCTGACGTTCTTCTCGCCCTCCACAAGATTCACGAACGCGGAGCAAAGAACATCCTGCTTACGCTAGGCGGTGAGGGTGCGTACTTCTTCAACGGCGAGCACGTCTGGCATGCAAACGCTGCACAGGTAGAGGTACTTTCGACGGCATGCGCGGGCGATTCAACGCTGGCAAGCTTCATGTCGGTTTGGCTTGAGGATCCGTCGGCTGTCGAGAAGGCTCTGACGCGCGCGATGGCTACCGGCGGAAACGTTGCGATGAGCGCTGGCTTGGGCGACTTTGCGCTGGTCGAGAAGATCGCGGAGTCCATCCACGTTGAGCTGGTAGAGTAGGAGCGGACGTGTTGCGCGTGGAGGTGTGCGGATGCGCGGAGGCGCACGGCGGCGCCGGAGGTGCGCGGAGAGGTGTATGGAGGCTCGCGGAGGCGCATGGAGGCGCGTAGAGGTGGCGAGCTCACGGGTTTCTCGGCGTACGGCGTGCACAAGTCTCCATATCTGCAAAATAAGTCTTTTCTCGCTTCTTGATTTCGTGTAACGTATAAGGGCTAATGTGATAATTAGGTTTTCAAACCTCTAAAGAAGGAGAGTGCAATGTCCGGACACTCTAAGTGGGCCACAACCAAGCACAAGAAAGCAGCTATCGACGCTAAGCGCTCCTCGCTGTTCTCTAAGCTTTCCCGCAACATCACTGTTGCAGCAAAGATGGGTGGCGACCCAAATCCGGACAACAACGCTAGCTTGTCTGCCGCTGTTGCCCGTGCACGCATGGTTTCCATGCCTAACGCAAAGATTCAGGCCGCTATCGATAAGGCATTTGGCGCTGGTGCTGATGCTGCCATTTACGAGGAGATCGTTTACGAGGGATACGGTCCTGCAGGTGTTGCAGTTTACGTTGACTGCCTGACCGACAACAAGAACCGTACCGCAGCAGACGTTCGTTCCGCATTTACCCACTCCGGCGGCAACCTTGGTACTGCTGGTTCCGTTGCGTTCCAGTTTGAGCGCAAGGGTTCCATCGCAGTTGACAAGGTCATTGTCTCCGAGGAGAAGAAGGTTGCTGACCGCGAGAACGCTGTCGACGAGGACGAGTTCATGATGGCAGTAGCTGAGGCTGGCGGAAACGATTACGAGGACGCTGGCGATCAGTGGATTGTTTGGACTGCATACGACAAGATGCAGGACGTCCAGAAGGGTCTCGAGGCCCAAGGCATTGAGGTCAAGGGTTCCGAGCTCACGATGGTTCCAACCACCCCAACTGACGTCTCCGTTTCTGATGCAAAGAAGGTTCAGCGTCTTATCGATAAGCTCGACGAGCTCGATGACGTTCAGAACGTCTACAGCACCATGAACATCACCGACGAGATTGCAGCTGCTCTCGAGGAGGAGTAAGCTCTCTGGTCCGCGACGTGCGACGAGCGCGAAGAGCGCGACGCCCGGTGCGTGACGCCCGGTGCGCGACAAAACTGCACTTCAAAGCCCCGCCAGTTGGCGGGGCTTTTCGTTTGGGTGACGTTGACGATGGCAGAGCACACCTGTGTCGGATAATCTGCACGTTTTTAGAAGGCCGACCACAGCAAAGTCAGATAATCTGTATATACAGGGCCAAAAACATAACTTACAGCCCTAAAAAACACAGCAAATGACAATAATCTGCTCAAAATAGAACTTTTGAGAGGTGATTTTGCAGATTAAGTGACTTTGCTGTGTTTTCAAAACGCCAAAAATAGGCCTCTAAAAATTTTATGCATACAGATGAATTCACCCTCATGAATATTCATGAGGGTGAATATTTTCGTATCATGGTAGTTCAAATTTTGATGTCTTCTTTGCTGGGCGAGAGAACCGATGGACTACAGCAGCGAAAACTTGCGATTAAAGCCGAATCTCATCGTCCGACGCACGTAGCCGTAGCAGTTCTACAGGCCCACGCGAACAACCTTACGAACGCCGGCGGCTTCGAGGGCTGCTACCTGCGAAATCGATGCGGATTCGTCCGTCATAAGTACGTCGATATCAGCAGGCAATCCATATTGGAAGCTGGAGTTGACGCCCAGCTTGCTTGCATCGGCCAAGACAATGTGCTGCTCAGAGTGCTTAAGCATCAGCGAGTTCACGCGCATCTCGTTTGAAACCAGTGTGGTAAGGCCGCGCTCAGCGGAAATTCCCGAGCATCCCAAGATGCACTTCGCGGCGCGAATCTGGTTGATTGAAGCAAGCGCAAAATCGCCGGTCATTGACTTCTTAGCTGGTCGAACTTCTCCGCCCGTGACCAAAACGGTCATCGAGGGGGGATAGTCGGCGGCCAGAACGCTACCGTTATTGGTAACGACCGTGATGTTCTCGGCGGTGATGAATTCCAGGACTTTTATAGCGGTTGAGCTGGTGTTAATGAAGACCGTGTCGCCATCTTTAATCAGCTTAGCGGCGGCCTGGGCAAGCTTGAACTTTGCGGTTACCTGGTTAGAACTGAGTCCTGTCGAGAGCGGGTCAAGCAGCGTGGCCATGCCATAGCTTCGGGAAATGAGGCCTTGAGCTTCGAGTTCGTCAAGATCGCGGCGGATGGTAAGCGAAGAAACTTCAAATCTATCGGCAAGATCGCTGACGGAAACCTGGCGATATTGTTCAAGAAGGCTCATGATCGAGCTTCTGCGTGATGCTACGAATGAACGACTTGTGGCCATGAATCCCCCAATAGAACTCAACTGCTGATAGACCTGTAGAATTACATTTAACTAATTCAGTTCTGTGAAAAACATCGTACAAATTGACAGCACCTTTTGAATGGTTCTTGAACAATTGTGTAGATGCTTTTCAGTAGATCCGATTGTATCTTACCCTATTCTATGAACGTTTTGAATACTTAAACGGATATTATTTAACGGTCAACGGTTTTTATGACGTAAATCTCTAAAGTGAGCATAGATAAGTATTGCTAAACTCCTAACTTTGGCTATACTAACATTATCGATTCGATTGGTAAAACGTTCTAAACGTTCAACAAATAGAGAAATTTGTTATACGGCAAGTCAAATGTCATATAAATTATTTATCTAATTATTGAAGCGTTCAGAAGATTCAAGTTTTTGTCGTTAAGCGATGTGTTCTTGTGTGGTCTTGCTATAGTCCAACACAAGGAAAGATTCACAGTAGGCTACTGGAGAGGAGTGAATCGCATGCTACTTCGCGATATCTACGAGCAGAATCACTATGCTTTCGTGAAGACTCCCATGACATGGGAAGAGTCTATTAGAGAGTGCTGCAAACCACTGGAGGCTGATGGAACTGTCAATTCAGAGTATGCAGACGACATTATTGAGTGCGTAAAGAAGTTTGGTCCCTACATTGTCATCGTTCCAAACGTTGCAATGCCACACTCTACTGCTCGCATTGGCTCTAATGGCAAGACTGCTATTGGATTTATGCACTCCGATGTTCCTGTTAACTTCGAGGATGGCGACGATGAGAAGCAGGTCAAGACCTTCTTTACTCTGAGCGCAACCGATCAGGAAGCACACCTTAAGAATATGCAGATGCTCGTTCAGGTTCTCATGAATGAAGAGGTCCTTGAGCGTCTGAAGAATATTCAGTCTCCAGAAGAGCTTTTGGAGATCGACGAGCTTATCTCCGAGTAAGCACGTCTTCTCGCGCGTTGTCCGCGCTCGTTTGCGTCGTAGGCTCCCGTTTGCGCCTGTGCGCGCTTTTGTGCCCGTTTGGGCACGTAATTGAGGATTTCCTTTTGTAGTGTGGGCTGCAGAAGGTACGTATGTAGGACCCTTTGAAAGGGGTATCAATGGATATTGTTCTTGGTATTTGGAAATGGTTTGCGAGCAACTTCTTGACTCAGCCAGCCTATTTCATCGGTTTGATTGTTGCTATCGGCTACATTCTTCTTAAGAAGAAGTGGTACGACGTACTCGCTGGCTTCCTTAAGGCAGTCATTGGTTATCAGATTCTCCTGGTTGGTTCCGGCGGCCTGGTAACTGCATTCCGTCCAGTTCTTGTTGGACTTCAGGCTCGCTTCAACCTTTCTGCAATGGTCATTGACCCATACTTTGGCCAGAACGCAGTACAGGCAGGCATGGAGGCATCTAACGCTCCTGAGTTTATCGCAGGTCGTTCCTTCTCCTCCGTTATGCTTCTTCTGCTCTTCGCTTTCATTCTGAACATTGTTCTGGTTGCTTTTAAGAAGCAGACTAAGCTTCGCGCAATCTTTACTACTGGTCACGTCCAGGTTCAGCAGGCAGCAACTGCATTTTGGCTTATCCTCTTCTGCTTCCCACAGCTTAACGACGTTACCATCCTTGCAGTTATGACCGTTCTCCTTGGTCTTTACTGGGCAGTTGGCTCCAACCTTTGTATTGGACCTACCCAGGACCTTACTGAAGGCGCTGGCCTTACCATTGCTCACCAGCAGATGTTTGGTGTCTATTGCGCATCCAAGGCTTCCGAGTGGCTCTCCAAGCACTCCAAGAAGGAGTCTAAGCGCATTGAGGACATCGAGCTTCCAGGCTTCCTTAAGATCTTCAACGAGAACCTCGTTGCAACTGCAATTCTCATGACAGCATTCTTTGGTGTCATCCTTGCTGTTCTTGGTCAGGACTTCCTGCTTGAGAACAAGTTCATGAAGCCAGGTCAGGATTTCTTCTTCTACATCATGACCACTTCCTTCCAGTTTGCTGTTTACCTCTCCATTCTGCAGCTTGGTGTTCGTACCTTCGTTACTGAGCTTACCAACTCCTTCCAGGGTATTTCTAACAAGCTCCTCAAGGGTTCCGTCCCAGGCGTTGACTGCGCAGTTACCTACGGCTTTGGTTCTCCAAACGCAGTTACCCTTGGCTTCCTCATGGGTGCAGCTGGCCAGTTCCTGGCAATCGCAGCTCTGCTGCTTCTGAAGTCTCCAGTTGTTGTTATCGCAGGCTTTGTTCCACTGTTCTTCGATAACGCTACTATCGGCGTTTACGCAAACAACAAGGGCGGCCTCCGCGCAGTTCTTATCATGCCTTTCATCTCTGGTCTTCTCCAGGTCTTTGGTTCAGCTCTTATCGCTGGCTGGGTTGGCATGGCTGCATACGGTGGATACCTTGGCATGTGGGACTGGGCAGTTGTCTGGCCAATCATGACCGGCGTCATGAAGTTCCTGTCCTACGCAGGTCTCGCAATTGTTGTCATTGCTCTTATCGCAATCCCACAGCTCCAGTACCGTGCAAACAAAGACACGTACTTCATGGAGGTTGAGGATTACCAGAAGTGCAAGGAAATCCGTGCACAGAAGGCCGCCGCAGCTAGTGCGGAAAGCAAGTAGCCCTCTTTCTTCCTACCCTGAGCAGACCCCCATCTGCTCAGGGTTATTAGTAATACTCGGCACATTGTTTGATGCAGTATTTGCTTTAAATGCGAGCGTTGTAGCGCCCAAATGGGTACAAACACAATGTGTCCGTAATCAGTTTGTTTGATCGAAGGAGTCAACATGAACGCAAAGATTTTGGTCGCATGTGCAAACGGCGCAGGTACCTCCCTGATGATGAAGATGACCGCTGAACGCGTCACTCAGAAGCTCAACATGGGCGTCGATAAGATTCACCACTGTGCACTTTCCGAGGGCGTAAGCTCTGCTCGTCAGTATGACATTGTTTTTGCACCACTTAACTTCCTGAACATGTATGAAGATGCTGCTAAGGCTGGCGTTACCGTCATTGGTCTGCGTAACGTTCTTTCTGACGCAGAGATGGAAGAGAAGCTCAAGGAAACCGGCGCTGCAGAGAAGTTTTCCGCATAGTTTAGGTTTCTAAAGAATCGAGCACTTTAATGACTTTTGAAAAGAAAATTCTTGCCGAGATGCCTAAGTGCTATGCACTTGGCATGTTTGAGGGAGAAGACACACCAAGCTTTTTAGCTGCTGTCGAGAAGGACGGTCCAATCCGTCGCTTTATGCTTGATGGTGAGCCTCTGGAGACTGTTGCTCCAGGCCCTGGCGGCGTCATGACCATTACACAGGTCCCTGGCAGGAAAGATCAGTTCCTCGCAACCCGCAAGTTCTTCTCGCCAAACTTTGGTGGAGACGACGCGGCAATTGCATCCTATACCAAGCAGGCAGACGGTTCTTGGTCTGAGCAGATTCTCTGTGACCTCCCTTATGTTCACCGTTTTGGCATCTTGAAGGCTGCTGACGGTCAGCTTTGGGTTCTTGCTTGCTCTATCAAGGGTGGAGCTGAGACCGGCGTCAAGGACGATTGGCGCACCCCAGGTGCTGTTTGGGCCGCTCCTTTGAGCGATAACCTTGAGCAGTACACGGCAGACAACCAGCTTAAGCTGACTTGTGTTGCTAACTATCAGGTTCAGAACCACGGTTTTTGGACTGCACCTGATAAATCGTATGCTTTGATCTCAACCGCCGCAGGCGTGTTTAGATATGTGCCACCGACCACCCCTCAAGGTGCTTGGGATGTCACCTGCCTTCTGGTCCAGCCAACAAGCGATATTGTTGCTACAGATTTTGACGGCGATGGCAAGTTGGAGATCCTTACCTTCTCCAAGTTCCACGGTGACACGCTGGCAATTTGGCATGAGGGCCAGACTCGCGATCGCTATGAGCAGGTTTGGTGCGACCCACAGAAGCGCAGCTTCCTTCACGCGCTTTGGGCAGCAGACCTTAATGGCGAGAAGT
Organism: Atopobium sp.; assembly: GCA_015258925.1. Taxonomy (GTDB): domain Bacteria; phylum Actinomycetota; class Coriobacteriia; order Coriobacteriales; family Atopobiaceae; genus Lancefieldella. The sequence goes on from JABZHH010000018.1 coordinate 18,587, forward strand.
GCGCAGTCATTGGCAACCGTAAAGATGGTCGCGACCTGTTGCTTGTTAGATACGTTGACGGTGAGTACACCGTAGACGTTATCGACCACGACCTCGGACCAGCAAACTGCATGGTGTATAGGCATGACGGCAGCGATTACATTGTTGCTGCATATCGTGAGACAGACCAGCTGGCTCTCTACAAAGTAGTGGAGTAGGGCTGCGTTTTGTAGCGAGCGCTCAGGATGAGCTTCTGAGCATGCAGGCAAAGTCCTGAGCGCCGCTCAAATTACCTGCATATGCATCAAAGTACTAGTCCTATGTTTTATAGAAAGGAGCGCGTAATGGCAGATTTGAAAGACGTCACACGCGACAGTTGGATTATGAGCACCTTCCCTGAGTGGGGAACTTGGCTCAACGAAGAGATTGACAATGCCGTAGTAGAGCCAGGCCAGGTTGAGATGTGGTGGCTCGGCTGCGTTGGTATTTGGTTTAAGACTCCTGGTGGAGCAAACGTTGCTGTCGACTTCTGGGCAGGCAATGGTAAGCGCACCCACGGTGACGGCCTCATGAAGCCTGGTCACCAGATGGCAAACATGGCTGGCGTTCGTAAGATGCAGCCAAACCTGCGTAACGTTCCTTTTGTTATTGATCCATTTGCTATCAAGAACCTTGACGCTGTTGTGGTAACTCACATTCACCAGGACCACATGTCCAAGGAGCTTGCAGCTCACGTTGTTAACAACAACATGACCACTACTGACGAGAATGGCAAAGAGATCCCAGTTCCCTTTATTGGTCCTAAGGATGCAGTTGACATTTGGGTTGGCTGGGGCGTTCCACGCGAGCAGTGCATTGTTGTTAAGCCTGGCGACCGTATCAAGGTTAAGGACATGGAGATCGTTGCATACGATTCCTTTGACCGCACCATCATCGTTACCACTACTGATACTTCTGAGAACCGTCCAGACCTCTGGGGTAAGTGCCCAATGGACATGGATGAGAAGGCAGTTAACTACCTCTTTGTCACCCCTGGTGGAAACATCTATCACTCCGGTGACTCTCACTACTCCATTTACTTTGCTAAGCACGGCAAAGACATCGCTCAGGAGTTTGGCGGCGTAGATGTCTGCTTTGGCGCTTTTGGCTGCAACCCAATTGGTATCCAGGACAAGATGGAGGCAACCGATATGCTCCGCATGGCTGAGGCTCTTCAGTCCAAGGTTGTTATCCCAATTCACCACGATGTTTGGACTAACTTCCAGGCTGACGTCCAGGAGATCAAGGTTCTTTGGGACATGCGTAAGGATCGCCTTGACTACAAGTTCCACCCATTTTTCTGGGAGGTCGGCGGCCACTACACCTATCCACAGGATAAGGACCGCTTTGCTTACCATCACGACCGTGGCTTCCATGATTGCTTTGATCACGAGCCAAACGTTCCATTCCGTAGCGTTCTCTAAGGAGCAGTCTCTATGATGCTTAAAGAGCTTCGTGATGAAGTGTATGAAGCAAATATGGATCTGCCAAAGCATGGCCTGGTAGTTTTTACCTGGGGTAATGCTTCTGGACTTGACCGTGAACGTGGTCTGTTTGTCATTAAGCCATCGGGCGTCTCCTATGAGGAGCTGAGCCCAGAGAACTTGGTCATCTGCGACCTAGACGGCAACGTTGTTGAGGGTGAGATGAACCCATCTTCCGATACTCCAACTCATGCATGCTTGTATCGTGCATGGGGCGATAAGATCGGCGGAATTGTTCACACTCACTCAACTCACGCTGTTTCTTGGGCACAGGCAGGACGCTCTATTCCTTGCTATGGAACTACACACGCAGACTATTTCTACGGAGATATTCCTTGCGTGCGCAGCCTTACCAAGGACGAGGTAGAAAGCGCCTATGAGCTTGAGACCGGAAACGTTATTGTTGAGGGCTTTGCTCATCTGGACCCAATTGCGGTTCCAGGAACGCTCCTTCACAATCACGGTCCTTTCTCTTGGGGTAAAGACGCAATGGCTGCTGTGTATCACGCTGTGGTCATCGAGGAGGTTGCTAAGATGGCAACGCTCACCGAGCTCAATAACCCTAAGGTTCAGGAGGCACCACAGTACCTTCAGGACAAGCACTACATGCGCAAGCATGGTCCAAATGCCTACTATGGACAGGGTAATCACTAAAGCCTGTTCAGTGAGTAGAATCTGTTTCAGTCAGGCGGTCTTGTATAAGGCCGCCTGTTTTTAAAAGGAGAAGATATGTCCAAGTATCAGCTAGGACTTTACGAGAAGGCCACTCCAACTGATCTTTCTTGGGAAGAGCGCCTCAGCGTAGCAGGGGAGTCTGGCTTTGATTATGTTGAGATCTCCGTTGATGAGTCTGACGCTCGTCTTTCTCGCCTTGAGTGGACTGGTGAAGAGCGTGCGGCAGTCCGTCAGGCAATGGTAAACTCTGGCGTTCGCCTGGGTTCTATGTGCCTTTCTGGTCACCGTAAGTATCCTTTTGGCTCCCGCGATCAGGCTACCCGTGAGCGTGGCCTTGAGATTATGCAAAAGGCACTTGACCTTGCAGGTGATCTGGGACTTCATACCATCCAGCTTGCTGGCTATGACGTGTACTACGAGGACGGCGCAGAGGATACGCGTAAGTACTTTGAGGAGAACCTATCAAAGGCTGTAGAAATGGCTGCTCAGGCGGGCATTGTTATGGGCTTTGAGACCATGGAGACTCCGTTTATGGATACGGTCGAGAAGGCCATGCACTATGTAAGCCTTATCAACAGCCCATATCTTGGTGTGTATCCCGACGCTGGTAACCTGACTAATGCATCGTTTATTTACGGCAACACCGTTGCTGACGATATTGCTCTTGGTGCAGGTCACATCTTTGCAGCTCACCTTAAGGAGACGGTTGCTGGTGCGTATCGCGAGATTCCATTCTCTACGGGCACTACCGACTACGAGGGTGCTCTGTCACAGCTTGTTCCTCAGGGTGTCAGGCGCTTTGTTGCAGAGATGTGGTACACCGGCAACGAGAACTGGAAGGAAGATCTTGTCTTTGCTTCCACCTACGTTCGCAGCAAAATTGATAAGGCGTTTGAGGGGTAAACGGCCTTATTGCACTTGTTTTGGGTTTCTCGCCACAGACGGTACATAAGAATCTGTACAATGTGGATGAGCTCTTTCTTAGTACGACGTACGTTTCCAAACTCGTTTAGGTTTGTACAGGAAAGGATTACACATGAAGTTCTTTATTGACACGGCAGATATCGATGAGATTTCTGAGGCTCTTAGCTGGGGTTGTTTAGCAGGTGTTACTACCAACCCATCGCTGTATGCAAAGATTGGCGGAAAGCTAGCCGACTTTGAGTCTCATATGGTTAAGATTGCTCAGCTTTGCGAGGGACTTCCTGTTTCTGCTGAGTCAACGGCAACAACAACCGAGGGCATGATTGAAGAGGGTCGTCACCTGGCTTCTCTTGCTCCAAATATTGTTGTTAAGCTTCCTATCTGCGCAGAGAGCCTTGCCGCTACCCATCAGCTTGCTTCTGAGGGAATTCGCGTCAACATGACGCTGATTTTCTCGGCACCTCAGGCTCTTCTTGCGGCAAATGCTGGTGCTCGTTACATCTCGCCTTTTGTTGGTCGTTTTGATGACATTGGTGAGGACGGTATTGAGCAGCTGGGAACCGTAGTTTCTTGCATCGAGAACTATGCATGGGATAAAAACGTTGATCACACCGTAGAGATTATTACGGCTTCTGTCCGTACGCCTAACCATGTAACACAGGCAGCTCTGCTTGGTGCTGATATTGCAACCGTTCCATTTGGAGCTTTGAAGAAGTGTTTGAAGCACCCTCTGACCGATGCTGGCCTCAAGTCTTTTGAGGCAGACTGGGAAAAGGTTAAGGCTCAGCAATAATAGTGATTGTGGTACGCCCAGCTTAGGTTGGGTGTACTTGTTTTGAGAGGATGAGAATGGGAACAACTGCATTACCCGAGCGCAACCTCACTGATGATGAGCTTAAGCTTGCAGCTAATACGCTGAGGCGTGATGTCATTGACATGCTCGAGAAGAGCAAGTCAGGACATCCCGGCGGCTCACTGAGTGCGGCAGATATTGTGGCCACACTGTTTTTCTCGGGAGTTATGAAGTACAACCACAACAATCCAGAGGACCACACCGAGGATAGGTTCTTCCTGTCCAAGGGTCACGTGGCTCCTGTGCTGTATGCTGCGTACCATTTGCTTGATTGGCTCCACGACGAGGATATGGTTACCCTCCGTCAGCTTGGCAGTCGCTTGCAGGGTCACCCAGATTGCCACGCATGTCCAGGCATTGAAGTTTGCTCCGGCTCTCTTGGTCAGGGTCTCTCGGTAGCTGCAGGATGCGCTCTGGGACTTTCTATGGACGCTCTGGCAAGCGGCGAGCGCGCCAAGAAGGTATTTGTCCTTCTGGGAGACGGCGAGCTGCAGGAGGGCTCTAACTGGGAGGCATGCATGTTTGCTGCTCACCAGAAGCTGGATAACCTCATTGCCATTGTGGACCTCAACAACCTGCAGATTGACGGCCACGTCACCGACGTGTGCTCTCTTGGCGATATTGACGAGAAGTTCCGTTCTTTTGGCTGGAACGTACTGCGTGTTAACGGTCACGAGGTCGCCGAGGTGCGCCAGGCTCTTCTCGCCGCACGAGATGGTCGCGAGGCAGGAAACACGGCGCCTACCGTGGTGATTTGCCAGACCGTCAAGGGCAAGGGCGTCTCGTTTATGGAGGACAAAGCTTCCTGGCACGGAAACGCTCCTTCGGCCGAGCAGGCTGACCTTGCGCGAGAAGAACTTGATGCAGCTAGAGAGCTTCTTTTGATTGATCTTCAGAGTGAAGGTAAGGAGGTTGCCAATGTCTAGAGCAACTCGTGAGGCATATGGTCAGACTCTTGTTGAGCTGGTAAACGAGGGTCACGACATCGTTGCTGTTGACGCAGACCTTGCTGGCTCCACCAAGCTTGCCGACCTCCAGAAGGCCTTCCCACAGCGCATGGTTGACGTGGGTATTGCCGAGCAGAACATGGTAGGCGTTGCATCTGGACTGGCACTTACGGGGCGCACCGTGTTTACCGGCTCGTTTGCCGTGTTTGCAACCGGTCGCGCTTACGATCAGATTAGAAACACCGTTTGCGACTCTGGTCTTAACGTGAAGATTTGTCCTACGCACGCAGGCATTACGGTAGGAGAGGACGGCGCTACTCACCAGTCTCTTGAGGACATTGGCATGATGCGTGCCCTCCCTCAGATGCGCGTGCTTGTTCCTGCAGATTACAACGCTACTAGGGCAGCGCTTAGGCTTGCTGCCGAGGCCGATGGTCCCTTCTACGTGCGCATGGGTCGTCACAAGGTTGCCGACATCTACGATGAGTCCTTCAAGGGTGGCCTGCCATTTGCAAACGTCCTGCGTGAGGGTACCGACGTTACCATTGCTGCCTGCGGTGTTGAGGTTGCTCAGGCACTTGCAGCCGCAGATTTGCTGGCAGAGGAGAAGATCTCTGCTGAGGTTATTGACGTGTTCTCCATCAAGCCTTTGGACGAGGAAGTTATTTTGGCATCTGCCGAGAAGACCCGTCGTGTGGTAACCGTTGAGGAGCATAATGTGTCAACGGGCCTTGGAGCTGCGGTTGCTGAGCTTCTTGCTGAGCAGCTGCCCACGCCTATGCGCTTTGCTGGTATGCGCACCTTTGGCACTTCTGCTCCTGGTGACGTGCTGCTTTCGCACTTTGGCTTGGACGCTGAGGGTATTGCCGCTCGCGTCAGGGAGTTCTTGCTTTCGTAGACGCGTGCGAGAGCTGCAACGACAACGCCGCAGGTCAGCGCCGTGTGCGGGCGCAGGTTGCAAGTGATTTCTACCCGGTATCCATTTCGTGTGGATGCTGGGTTTCTTGTGCGAAAGCGCTGCTAGTGGACGGGTTTCTCGCCAGACGGGAGATATGAGTCCGGAGTGAGCCAGGCGTATGCTTGGGTGCGCCTGATTTTCTCGCCATGTCTGAACGATTTGCCGGAAAAGTACACCATATCTGAGCTATTTGCCGATTTTTCTCGCCATGTCTGAGTAAATTTACTCAGACATGATGCAGTTTCCAGGCTCAAAATTTAGGGCCACGTAGTCTATAGTCACGTCTCAAAAAGTGGTGTAAGGCTATTTCCTTACTGCCTTCTAACCTACATTATGCCACCTCTTTACAAA